>NZ_JBITJH010000018.1:15736-32698 GCF_044459745.1 Micromonospora sp. NPDC050187 | reverse complement strand
GGACGGCAGAGCATACGCGGATCTCGATGGACCAGCTTGGCGCTTCGATGACGCGATTCAGCGGCACGGGCGATAGACGGAGTCGTCCAGGTCGAGCGAGAAGAGCACGCCGTTGATGTCGGCCGCGTTGTCAGCCCGACAGAAGGCGGTCGAGGAGCCGTATTCCGCGTGGAGGACCGGCTTGCCGGCAGCGATGAACGGCCGGTATTCGCCGCACTCGTCGTACCGGCTGCACTCCTCGTTGAGCGCCATGTCGAAGTAGTCGACGAGATCGTCAATCTGGTCGAGGTCGTTCTTCAGCACCGTGCTGAGGCCACGGGCGTGGGCGGTGTCGGCGAGAAACCGGTTGTACGCGAGTTGATCGGCGGCGGTCAGCGGGAACCCGGTCCGGTTGACGTAGCCGTCCATGTTGTCGAACTCGACAGCGTCGAACCCCTTCGCCCGGCACATGTCGATTCGTGCCGTCATGATGCGGGCCAGCGGGCTCGTGGGACTGATGTCGCGGACGTCGAGCCACCGTTCGCCGGCCCAACCGTCGAGGTTCTGGCCGAGGAGGCTCGCCGGGAACTGGCCCGCGTCGGGGCGCCAGTCCTCGTAGGAGCCCACGCTGATGTAGCAGATCACCCGAATTCCGGCCCGGTGGAGGGCGGTGACGTCCGCCGAGGACGCCTCAAAACCGTCGATGTCGTAGATGTCGACATCCCGGAAGGGAGGCTTGGGCACCCCCTCGATGACCCAGTTCCAGCTGACCCGCAGCGGCGGACGCCAGCAGTCGGGGCACCGTACCGAGCCGGTCGTGTCCACGGGGCGGGCGGACGGGGATGGTGGTGCGGTCGTTGTCGTCGTCCGGGTAGGCGAGGATGTGGGTACGGACGGCTGGGTCGATGGGGGTGGCGGAGTTGACGCGGACGGGAAGCTGGCCCCGCCCGATGGTGCCGGCTGACTGGAAGTCGAGGTCAGCGGGATGGCTGCGACCAGGCCGAGGACGACGGCCAGCACCACGACGCCGATCCCGGTGAGGTAAAGGGCTCTTGTCCTGGCCATGGCTGCATGTGTCCTGTTCAAAGCGAATTTCCTCGATGAGCACTGTGCTGCTGGCGTCGTGCCAGAAGCCGGGTCGGAGCTCACCTGGGGTGGTGCGGTCGATACGGTTTGCCGCCAGCGGAATGCGCAGGTCCTGGCAGCCGGTGGTGATGGTCCGACTGTCGTCGGCGAGGGTGAGGGGTACGTGTAGTCGGTCAGGCCGCGGTCGACGTAGCTCCCGAACCAGCCGTTGTCCTCGTACCTGAGCACGAGCGCCCCCACCGGTCACCGCGCAACGGGCAAACCCTCCGCACTCGGTGGTCCTCCCCAGACCGTTGCGGCAGTCGGCGTCGGGATGGGGCCGACGGGGGTGGTACCGCTGTCGGCCTCCGGCGGCGTCTCCGAAGACCCGGCGACGGCGGAGGCGGGAAGTGATGCCGGATCCGCCGGATCGACGCTCGACCAGGAGGAAAGGTCGGTGTCTCCGGTCCATAGGTGCTCCTGCCGCTCGGCGCGCCCGAGGCCCCTCTCGCCGTTGTCGCCGCTGTCGCCGGCGCTGAGCATCCACGCGAGTGTCGCCAAGGGCGCCAGGAAGCTGACGGCGAGGAAAACTCCACCCCGTCGCGCCGCCTTGGTTCGTTGCGTGGCTGGTAAGCGGGTCTGCATCCGGAGGGGGGAGGACCAGCGCCGGGCACCGTATCCGTCGTCACGGGTCTCCCGTTGCAATATGTCGTACCAGGTCAACACGCGCGAGTCACCTGCCCTACGTGGATGGGGTCTCGCACAGAGCACGGCTGCCGGAGGGCATTCCGTTCACCAACGCCGCGAGCGTCATTCCGAGCTTCGCCATGATGTTGCGCGAACCATGGTTGACCGCCATCGTCTCAGCCCAGACCACGCGCACACCGAGTTCCGTGAACGCCTTGGCCAGCAACGCCCGCGAGCCCTCGGTGGCGTAACCGTTGAACGCGCCGCCGTCCTTCTCGTGCGCGGCGAACAGTCCGAGGTTGCCGTCCCACCTCTCGTAGCCGGCGAGGATGTTCGGGAGGTGGCGCTCGCGGACGACCTCCGGCGCGGTCGGTTCGCCGCCGGTCAGGTAGCGCATCACCGCCGGGTCGCTGTCCAGCTCGATCAGCAGGTCCGCGTCATCGGCGGTGAAGCGGCGCAGGGTCAGGCGCTCGGTCTCCAGGTAGGTGTCCACGAAGCGATCGCGCCGGAAGCAGGTCGGGCAGCCCAGCGGTTTCCCCGGCGACTCGGGGCGTCGGCGCCCTCACCCCGGGCCCGCGGGCATTCATTTGAGTGATCACGATAGGACGGGTTCCGAAACTTCCGAGAATGGCAGCCGCTACCGCGCTCCTCAGCCGCCGATGGAGGAACTGTCGATCCGGACCCGGTTCGTCTACAAGTACCGCTGGCCAGCATTGAAGCTCCTCGACGACCACTCGCAGTCCGCGGCTTGTTTCCGTAACATTTCCGAAAGTTGTTGACAGGCTGAGAGCTGGGCCCATAACGTCGCCATCGACGGCACTGAATCGCTGTCGACACCACCACCGCGACCCATCCGCGAGCATGCGGGACGACCGGCGCACCCCCACCGCACGACCACATGCCGGGCGTCCGGCTGCCCTCACCTGGCCGCCGAGCCCACCGGGTCGCCACCGCGCTGCTGGCCCCCGCCAGCCGTCCCGAGGAGGAAGGCACATGAGCCACCCGACCACACCGAGGAGGCGTAGCCGCATCCGGCTGCTCCTCGGCGCCGTGTGCGCCACCGCGCTCGCCATCAGCGGCACGGTCCTGGCCGCCCCGCACGCCGCCCAGGCCGAGGCCGACCGGACCCTCACCTCGAACACCACCGGCACGCACAACGGCTACTACTTCTCGTTCTGGAAGGACAGCGGCAACGCCAGCATGACGCTGCGCGCCGACGGCCGGTACAGCAGCAGCTGGGACCGGAGCACCAACAACTGGGTCGGCGGCAAGGGCTGGGCCACCGGCACCCGCCGGACGATCAGTTACTCGGGCAACTACAACCCGGGCAACAACAACACCTACCTCGCCCTGTACGGATGGACGCGCAACCCGCTCATCGAGTACTACGTGGTGGAGAACTTCGGCAGCTACAACCCGAGCAGCGGCGCCCAGCGGCTGGGTTCGGTCACCACCGACGGCGGCACCTACGACATCCTGCGCAGCCAGCGGGTCAACGCGCCCTGCATCGACGGCGACCGCTGCACCTTCTACCAGTACTGGAGCGTGCGTCAGCAGAAGCGGAGCAGCGGCACCATCACCACCGCCAACCACTTCGACGCCTGGGCGCGTGTCGGCCTGAACCTCGGCAGCCACTACTACCAGATCATGGCCACCGAGGGTTACCAGAGCCAGGGAAGCTCCGACATCACCGTCTGGGAGGGCGGGGGCGGCAACCCCACCACCCCTCCGCCGAGCGGCAACTGCACCGCCGTGCTCTCGGCCGGTCAGCAGTGGGGTGACCGGTTCAACCTGGACGTCGCGGTCAGCGGCACCAACAACTGGGTGGTCACCCTCAACCTGAACGGTGGCCAGAGCATCCAGAACAGTTGGAACGCCTCGGTCAGCGGCACCACCGGAGCCGTCACCGCCCGCCCGAACGGCAACGGCAACAACTTCGGGGTGACCATCATGGCGAACGGCAACTGGACCTGGCCGACGGTCACCTGCCGGACGGGCTGACCTCACCCGTCCCCTGACACCGCAACCCGTGGCGGGGGGGGCGGGGCCCCCCCCCCCCCCCCCGGGCGCCCCCCCCGCCCCGCCCCGGGGGGGGGGGGGCCCGGGCGCCCGGAGGCCCCCCCCGGGCGCCCCGCCCCCCCCCCCCCCCCCGGGGCGGGCCCCCCCCCCCCCCCCCCCCCCCCCCCCCCCGGGGGGGGGGGGGGCGGCCCCCCCCCCCCCACCTCTCGTCAGCACCACCGGCCCGGCAGCGTGTGTCGGCGGAACGGGACGCTATTCGGCCAGCCAGGTCCGCAGCGCCCACCACCAGCGCAGGGTGACCAGCACCGGCCACCGGCCGTCCGGTTCGGCCAGCAGCGGAGGCATGCCGACCAGTTCCCGCAACCGGCGCATCCGGTACCGGACGGTGTTGGGGTGCAGGTGCAGGGCGGTCGCCGTGTGGTCGAGCCGCTGTCCGTGGTCCAGGTAGGCCAGCGCGGTCGAGGCCAACTGCCGGTGGAACCCGTCCGCCGGGTCCAAAGCCGCCAGCAGGGTCGTACCGAGCAGGTCGGCCAGGACCGGTTGGGCGGCCAGGGCGGTCTCCCCGGCCAGCTCGACCAGGGTGTGCCGGCCGCGCAGTCCGGCACCGGCCGCGACGTGCAGGGCGGCGACGCAGAGCGCGTGCAGGACGGGCAGTCGGTCGAGCGGCCGGGCGGGCGCCACCACCACGAGGGTGGTGGCATCGAGCGTCTCGTTCGGCAGCCGGCGCGGGGAGAGCCCGGTGAGCCGGTCGTCGACCGTACCGAAGACGCCCCCGCAGCGGGACAGCCGGCGCTCGGCCGCGCGGATCCGGGCCGGGTCGGTCACGTCGGTGACCACGCAGTGGTACCGCCCGTCCGGTCGCAGCCCGAAGCGGAGCAGATCCTCCCGGCAGCCGGCGGTCGGACCGTCGGCGAGCAGCCGGCGCAGCATCCGGTTGCGGGCGTCCTGGTCGGTGCGGGCCAGATCGCGTTCGGCGGCGTGGTAGCCGTCGACCAGGGCACGTTCCAACGCGCCCGCGTACCGGTCGAGGTCGAGCAGGCCCTCCAGGAGCGCGGTGTCCGGGATGCCGGCCGCCCGGCCCCGGTCGAGTGCGGCCTCCACCACCACGCGCCGTCCGGCCTGGACGCCCCGGAGCAGACCGGTCACCGACACGCCCTGCGCGGCACGGGCGGCACCCAGCCGCCGGACCTCGACGAAGTCGCGTTCGGTCGGGTCGGCCAGCAGCTCGAACGAGGCCAGCCCGGCGGCGAGCAGGGCCGCAACGTGCCGGCGGTTCTCCGCCCACGGCAGTCGGGCGACCTCGGCCGAGCTGGCCCGCGCCGCCTCGACCATCTCGTCCACGATCCGCTGGTCCGCGGCGATGTCGCGCAGCAACGCCCCGAGAGACACCAGCCGCTCCGGCAGCGCCATCAGTCCCGCTCCCCTCGACCGTCGCTGTGGCCGACGCACAACGGTTCGCCCGGGCGTTGGACCTCGGCTCCTACCGAGAGTCCGGGTTCGACTGATTTCCTTCCGTTACCGCAAAGTAACACCGTGTCGCGTCGAGCGGAACGCCGGCACGGGTACCTCTCGGTCAGGAGCGGTCCATGACAGCAGCAGTGTCCTCGCCCCCGCGCGCCCGTGGTCGCCGTCGCCGCTGGTACGGCGCGGCCGTCGCCACCCTCGCCCTCCTCGTCACCGGCGCACCCGTCCCGGCCGGTGCCGCCGGTCCCACCGAACCGGTCCGGGTCGCCGCTCCGGTCAGCGGCAGCAGCCTCCAGGAGGTGATGTTCGTCGGCAACAACTGGGAAGGCACGGTCGACGTCATCCGCGCCCGGGGCGACTACGCCAAAATCGGCCGGATCAACGTCGTCCCCGACAAGACCGAACGGCTCTGGGAGATCTACCTCAACCCCATCAAGCTCGCCTTCTACCTCGGCGTCCGGGAGGGGCCGGGCGAGGGGCACGACCAACTGGTCGACGACATGTACAGCACGCCGGACGGTACGGCTGTGGTCGCCTCCCGGCCCAGCTTCGCCGACGTGGTCTCGATCGACGTGGCCACCGGTGCCGTCCGCTGGCGGTTCCCGGTCTCCGGGTACCGCTCGGACCACATGGCGGTCTCCCCCGACGGCAGCAAGGTGGCGGTCTCGGCCTCCCTGTCCAACCGGGTGCACGTGCTCGACATCAACACCGGCCGGGAACTCGGGTCGTTCAAGACCGGGGACAAGCCGCACGAGAACATCTACACCAAGGACGGCCGGTACATCTGGAACATGTCGATCGGGGAGGTGACCACCTCCCTCGACGACCCGGACCAGGACTGGACCAAGGGCGACCGCAAGATCACCATCGCCGACGCCAACACCTTCGCCACCGTACGGACCATCGACATGCGGCCCCGGCTGAACGCGGTCGGTCGCACCGACCTCTCCGACGCCGTCCGCCCGGCGGTCTTCACGCCCGACGAGACCAAGTTCTACTTCCAGGTGTCGTTCTTCAACGGGGTCCTCGAGTACGACGTGGCCTCCGACACCATCACCCGGATCGGCACGCTGCCCAAGAACCCCGACACCAACGAGGACCGGACGACCTGGGTCAACGACTCCCGGCACCACGGCCTGTCGATGAGCCCGGACGGGTCGAAGCTCTGCGTGGCCGGCACCATGGACGAGTACGCCACCATCGTCGACCGCGCCACCCTGCGCCCCGGCCCACTGGTGACGGCGGGCAAGCCGTACTGGGCCACGGTCAGCGGCGACGGCCGGGACTGTGTCATCTCCGAGTCGGACACCGACCGGGTCACCGCGATCAACTTCGCCACCGGCCAGAAGGTGGCCAGTGTGGCGGTCGGCGACCACCCGCAGCGGGTCCGGATCGGGGGTCTGCCCACGGGTTGGACCCCGCCGCCCGCAGGCTGACCCGGCCACCGGTACGCCGGCGTCGCCCTCACCGTCCCACGCCCAACGTCACGTCTGACGCCCGGCGTCGCGCTCCCCGCCGCCTCGGCGGGGAGCGCTCTGCCGCGTGCCGGTCAGCTGGTGACGGCGATCCCGCCGACCTGCCCGCCACCGGCCATGGACAACCAGCCGGCGTACGCGCCCTGCTTGGCGAAGAAGTTGCCGCCCCCGACGAAGGCGAACCAGTCCTCAGCGCCCAACGCGATGTCGCGCACCTGGCCGCCCTCGGCCATGGCCAGCCACGGGGCGTACACGCCGTCCTTGGCGTAGAAGTTGCCGCCCTGCAACCAGCCGATCCAGTTGCCGGCCAGCACCACCTTCGACGCCCCACCGGCGTTCACCGCCTGCCACGGCGCGTACGCCCCGTCCTTGGCGTACAGCACCCCGGCCGAGTTCACGAAGGCGAACCGGTCACCACTGACCGCGATGTCGCGCACCTGACCGCCGCCGGCCAGCGTCAGCCACTCCGCGTGGATGCCGTTCTTGGCGTAGAAGTTGCCCCGTTCCACCCAGCCGATCCAGTTGCCGGCCAGCACCACCCTCGACGCCCCACCGCTGTTGATCGCCCGCCACGTGGCGTACGCCCCGTCCTTCGCGTACACCACCCCGGCGGAGTTCACGAACGCGAACCGGTCCCCACTGACCGCGATGTCGCGCACCTGACCGCCCTCGGCCAGTGCCAGCCAGGGGGCGTACACCCCGTCCTTCGCGTAGAAGTTGCCGCCCTGCAACCAGCCGATCCAGTTGCCGCCCAGCACCACCTTCGACGCCCCACCGGCGTTCACCGCCTGCCACGGCGCGTACGCCCCGTCCTTGGCGTACAGCACCCCGGCCGAGTTCACGAACGCGAACCGGTCGGGGATCGCATTGACCGGCGACAGGTCGGCGAAGGGCAGGTTGATCGGCGCGCCCTTCGTCACGGTGCCGCCGCAGGAGTAGGCCGGACCGATGTCGTACACCGCCCCGTTGCGCCGGATCTCGAAGTGCAGGTGCGGACCGGTGGAATTGCCCGTGCTGCCGACGTGCCCCAGCACCTGCCCCTGAGTGACCTGCTGCCCCACCGCCACCGACGGCTGCCGCACCATGTGCAGGTACCGGGTCTGGTAACCGGCGGCGTGCTCCAGGGTGACCTGGTAGCCGCCACCACTGGTGAAGCCGGCCGCCGCGACCGTGCCCGGATACGCCGCCCCGATCGCCGCCCCGCTGTTGCCAGCGACGTCCACCCCGTAGTGGTCGGCGTCCACCGAACCACACCGGTTCGACAACACCCCGGTCACCCGCCCGCCGACCGGCTGGACCATGACACCGGCGGCGGCACCCGCCGGCTGCGCCGGGACGAGCACGAGTCCGCACAGGACGGCAAGGAGGGACATGACCGCCCGCCGCCGCCTCCCCACTGTTCTCCTGGTCACGCCACGTCCTCTTCTCGCTCCCGTCGACATCGACCGACGTCAAGAAAAAGATAAACGATCATCTGGGCGAAAGGGAGGTGCGGCTCGACGAGCTCATCTCTATGGTGGACGGATGGCATCGGTCAAGCAGTTCCAGGTCACCTTCGACTGTGCGGACCCGGAGCGCGTCGCCCGCTTCTGGTGCGAGGTGTTGGGGTACGTCGTACCGCCGCCACCGAAGGGGTTCGCCAGCTGGGACGAGTTCGACCGCGCGCTGCCGCCCGAGCGTCAGGGATCGTCGTTCGCCTGCATCGATCCCGCAGGGGTGGGCCCGCGACTGTTCTTCCAACGCGTTCCCGAAGGCAAAGTCGTCAAGAATCGGCTGCACCTCGACGTACGGGTGGGCACCGGGCTCGTGGGTGAGGAGCGCCTGGCCGCACTCGAAGCCGAATGCGCACGACTGGTCGCGCTCGGCGCGGAACGCGTGCAACTACTGCGTGCCGATGGCGTCAACGAGTCTTGCCTAGCGATGCAGGACGTCGAGGGCAACGAATTCTGTCTCGACTGAACGGCCGCGAACGGCGTCACCACGCTACCCGTCCACCGGAGCCGGAACGGGCCCACCGTTCCCGAGCAGCGGACAACGGGCGATCACTCGTCGGGCGATCCACGATCAGCGGGGTGGATACCCGACGTTACTGGGAGAGGCGGCGCCCGGTCTTTTCCACCGGCGTGTAGTCGGGCAGTTCCTTGGGCGTCGAACCGCCGGTGATGATATTGCTGTCGCGCACGAACCTGGTCGGGTCGGGATTGCCGGTCAGCTGGGTCAACGCCGCCCTGATGTGCCCGACCTTCTCGTCCGCGTCGACCGCACTGCTCGTGTCCTTCTGGGCCGGGGTCGCGACCGTGACCGGGTCCCTGAACCTGGCGGCCACCGCCTTGACGATCGCCTCGCCGTCCGTGGTGGCGTTGATCTCGGCGGCGGTGACCCACACCTCCACCGAGTTGGTCGCCGGGAGATACCGGCGGCTGACCGTCAGGCAGCCCAGCACGTCTCCCGCCGGGATGCTCAGCGACGCCACCTCCCGGGAGTACGCCAGGTGCGGGGCGGCGTACCGCTGCACCTTGTAGGTCTCCAGCCAGTGCCGCATCCGGACGACGTAGATGCTGGTGGGCTTGGCGAAGGAGGTGGCCAGCGCCTGCGGGTCGAACGGGAACAGGCTGGCGATCTGGAAGTCGAGGGTGGCGCAGACCGCGGTCTCCACGTCCAGGTCCACGTTGCCGACCCGCAGCGCCACCGACTCCCGCTCCAACTCGTTGGTGACCCGCGCGATCTCGGTACGGACCTCCGCCTCCGACCTGCCCTTCATCGCCCTGGTGACGCTCGCCGCGATGTCCTGTCGCGCGTCGTCCAGCCGCTTCCTCTTCGCCTTCGTCGAACTGTCGGTGTATTCGGTGTCGAGCCAGTCGACCACCAGACGTTTCCGCTGGAAACCGGTCCGGTAGATGTCGGCCGACGGCCGGGTGTCGCTGCGGAAGGCGATCGGGAACGACCCGCCGTCACCCAGCCGGAAATGCCGGAACAGTGAATCGCCCACGATCAGCACGTCGGGAATCTCACCGGTACCGTCGCTCGCGGTGGCAATCTTGTGCCCGGGAAGGCGGTAGGAATCCATGGGCAGGGACGCTATCCGCCCGGAAACCCCCTGCCCACCGTCGAGTCGGCTTCGCTACAGGCCGCTTTCGGCCGTCCACAGTCAATGGTGAATATCGGCTGGTCAATCAATTACTTGGAGCGGCGGCGGCGATTACTCCTCCTTGACGACCGACCTCGCCGGTGTTCGGCTCACGCCGTCCGGCCTCGACCCGCCTCGACCGGGGCACGTCGCCGGCTGACCAGGTAGCCGAAGACGGCGGCGGTGAAGAACATGACGATGCCGTAGACGGCGGCCGGGATCGCGATCTGGGTACTGTCCAGCAGTGCCGGGCTGATCGCGATGGTGATGGCCAACGTGCTGTTGTGAATGCCGACCTCCATGCCGGCGGCGATCGACTCGCGCCGGCCGACGCCGGCCAGCCTCGGCACGCCGTACCCGATCAGCAGGCTGATCACGTTGAAGGCCAGCACCACCGCGCCGACCGCGACGAAGTAGTCGGCGAGGTTGGCCCGTTCCTTGAGCACCGCCCCGAGGATCACCGCGACCAGCACGACCACCGAGAGGATTTTCACCGGCCGGCCGAGCCGGTCGGCGAACCCGGGGAATCGCGACCGTAGGGCCATCCCGAGGGCGACCGGCACCAGCACGATCGCGAAGACCTGGAGCACCTTGTCCAACTGGAGCCCGATCGGTGCCGCGTCACCGAGGAAGTGATCCGCCGACAGGTTCACCACCACGGGCAGGGTGACCACGGCGAGCACCGAGTTGACCGCGGTGAGCGTGACGTTGACGGCGACGTGACCGCCGAAGAGGTGGCTGTAGAGGTTGGCGGTGGTCCCGCCGGGCGAGGCGGCGAGCAGCATCATGCCGACGGCCAGCTCGGGCCGGAGCCCGAAGAGCAGGACCAGACCGAAGCAGAGCGCCGGCAGCAGCACCACCTGGCAGCCGAGGGCGACGAGCACCAGCTTCGGATACGCCGCCACCCGCCGGAAATCGCCGACGGTGAGACCCAACCCGAGGCCGAGCATGACGATGCCGAGCGCGACCGGCAACCCGATCGTCGTCAACCAGGAGTCCATTCGCGGATTGTGCTGGTCGACGCGGCCGGGCGACATCGGCCATATCGGTGATTCTCGATCGAATCCCGATCGGCGCACAGCACCCGGGCGGCGGCCCGGGTTTCGCGACCTCCGAGCCGGGCCGGCTCCACATGTCGGTCAGCCGGCGAGCTGGTTGCGGCGGCGGGTGAGGTAGGCCCGCTCCGCAGGGTTGCCGGCGAGACCGATGGCCCGGTCGTACGCCGCCCGCGACTCGCCGCCACGCCCGAGGCGGCGTAGCAGGTCGGCGCGCGTGGCGTGGAAGGCGTGGTAGCCGTCCAGGACCTCGGCGAGCCGGTCGATCTCGGCGAGCCCGACCCCGGGGCCGTCGACCTCGGCGACCGCGACCGCCCGGTTGAGCCGCACGATCGGCGAGGGGTCGAGCAGCGCCATGTGGCCGTAGAGGGCGACGATGGCGGACCAGTCGGTGTCCCGGGCGGATGGGGCATTCGTGTGGACCGCGTTGATGGCGGCCTGCAGCTGGTAGCGCCCGGGTGGGTCACCGCCGGCCGCCACCGCCTCGAGCCGCTCGCGGACCAGGGCGTTGCCCTCGGCGATCAGGGTGCGGTCCCATGTGCTGCGGTCCTGCTCGTCGAGGGTCACCAACTCCCCGGTACGGGACACGCGCGCCGGCCGCCGGGCGTCGGTGAGGAGCATCAGGGCGAGCAGGCCGGCCACCTCGCCGTCGTCCGGGAGGAGGGTTCGGAGCAGGCGGCCGAGGCGGATCGCCTCGTCGGTCAGCTCGACGCGCACCGGGTCGTCCCCCTCGCTGGCGAGATAGCCCTCGTTGAAGACGAGGTAGACGACCGCGAGCACGCCGGCGAGCCGCTCGCGGATGTCGTCGGCCGAGGGCACCCGGTAGGGGATGTGTGCCGCCTTGATCTTGGCCTTGGCACGGGTGATCCGTCGCGCCATCGTGGTCTCCTGCACCAGAAAGGCGCGGGCGATCTCGGGGACGGTGAGGCCGCCGAGCAGACGCAGGGTGAGCGCCACCCGGGCCTCCATCGCGAGCGCGGGGTGGCAGCAGGTGAAGACCAGTCTGAGCCGGTCGTCCTCGACCGGGCCGGTCGGCTCGGGCGGGGTGTCGTCGTACACGATGCGGGCCGCCTGGTGCTTGGCGTCGCGCTGCGACTCGCGACGGAGCCGGTCGATCGCCTTGCGGGTCGCGGTGGTGGCGAGCCAACCGCCGGGATTGGGCGGTACGCCCTCGCGCGGCCACCGCTCCGCAGCCGCCACGAACGCCTCGGCCGTCGCTTCCTCGGCGACGTCGAGGTCACCGAAACGGCGCGTGAGGCCGGCGACCACCCGCGCCCACTCATCGTGGTAGACCCGGGTGATCGCCTGCTCGACGGTGGGACCGGTCACGCCTCCAGCAGCCCCCGGACGGATTCCTCGGTTCGGAAGGGCCGCACCTCGACCCTGCCGCGGCACGCTTTCGACCCCTCGGCCGCGAGCGCCAGTGCCACGTCGAGGTCGGCCGCCTCGATGACCCAGAAGCCGCCGAGGTGCTCCTTCGTCTCCAGGTACGGCCCGTCGGTGAAGGCCGGCTTCTCGCCCTGCCCGTCGACGGTGGTGGCGGTCGTCGCGGGCTCCAGGCCGTCGGCGAAGACGAGGTGACCGTCCCTCTGAAGCCTCTCGTTGAAGGCGCCGGTGTCGGCGAACGCCTGCAGCATGGCCTCCCGGGAGGGGTAGGTGCCGAACTCGGTGGGCTCGGCCGGTCCGTAGACGGACAGCAGGTACCTGGGCATCGCGCTCACCTCTCCCCAGAGCCGTTACGCCCGGCCTCACCGGGGCCTCGGAAGCGGTGCACCTCCTGCGGCCAGTCGAGCACGGTCGCGAGCCTACCGGCCCAGTATCGCGCCGCCGCGTCGTCGGGCACGTCCACGACGGCGAAACCGCCGAGGTGCTCCTTGGTCTCGACGTACGGGCCGTCGGTGAACACGGGCCTGCCGTCGACCAGTTCGACACTGCACACCGCGGTGGACCGGTCGAGCCCGCCGTTGCTGAAGATCAGGACACCCTCGGCCTGCATCTCCGCGATCACGGCGCGGGCGGCCGTGCCCTTCGCGCGCACCTCCTCCGCCGTGTGTTCGGGCACCCACTCGTCGTTGAAGGTGATCAGGTACTCCGTCATGGTCGTCTCCTATCGGTCCCGGGACGGGAGCCTCTCCCGACTCCCCGTGTCCGACGGCCCGGCCGGCCGCCGCACACCAGTTCCACGAACGGCTGCACCCTGATACGACACCATCCCGGAAACTCCTCTTCACGGCAGATCCGGGATCGGTCCGCTGGCGAACCACGATCCGCTGGTTGCCGCGATCGACGCCGTCCACGACGCGGTGATCGCCCACGGCGACGATCGCGACCGCTGCCGCACCGACGCCCACATCGCCCTGCACTGAGCATCCCCGTCGGCATACTCAGTGTCATCGCCCACCGAACTTCGCCAGCAGCTCCCGACCGTGCACGGAGACTAAACACCCGTGCACCCAGCCACAACGACAGGCGTGGATGCGGCGGGCAGTCTCGTCTCAGGAAGTCGGCTCATCCGAAGCGACAACACCGAGAAGGGGAAATCATGCGCTCGTGGGCAAGGAAACTCCACCGGGCCACCGCCGTGGCCCTGGTCCTCGCCATGCTGCCGATCATGTCCGGCACGGCGCAGGCCGCCGACGTGGCCTACAACCAGAAGAACCAACAGCTGACTGCCACGCCGATCAGCGGGATGCCGATCGCGTCGGTCAGCCGCGAGATCACGCTCCAGGACGGCACCTACGGCTGGTGGACCTTCCCCACATCGGCACCATGCCAGACCTACACCGGCCGCATCCTGCCCGGCACGTACACCTGGACGGATCAACTCTGGCCCGGAGTCCCCAGCGCCGGAACCTACCGGCACCACAGCTACCTCACCGAGGAAGACGGCGGCTGGTCGTACCACATCCAATGTGACTTCCAGCTGTCCGCCACCGGTTCGTACACCTGGGGCAGCGGCCTCGATCCTCACTTCTGAGCGGCCCCGGTTCGGAAAAGTCGGTCGGGGTGACGGACGTCGGCGACGGTGAGGGCGAGCCGACGAACCAACCGGCAGCGGCTGCAACCCCAGCCGCAGCGTTAACCTGCCGTCATGGCGAATGCCGAACTGGATGAGTTGATCGTCGCGGACGCCGAGGCGCTGTGTGCGTGGTTGTCGGCCAACCACGCCACGTCGCCCGGCGTCTGGCTCGCCCTGACCAGGAAGGGCGGCACCGTCACGACGCTGACCTGGCAGCAGGCGGTCGACGAGGCCCTGTGCTTCGGCTGGATCGACGGGCAGGCCCGTAAACGGGACCACGAGAGCTCCTGGATCCGGTTCACCCCTCGCCGACCCCGCAGCTCCTGGTCACAACGCAACGTCGCCCACGTGGCCCGGCTGGAAGCCCAGGGACGAATGCAGCCCCCGGGCCGCGCCGCAGTAGAAGCCGCCAAGGCGGATGGACGATGGGCAGCCGCCTACGCCCCACCCTCGGAAGCCGAGGCGCCGGCCGACCTCCTCACCGCCATCGCCGCCGACCCCGCCGCCCAGGCCATGTTCGACGTACTCACCAAAACCAACCGGTTCGCTCTCATCCACCGCCTCAACGCCGTCAAACGGGCACAGACCCGCGAACGAAAGATCGCCGAGTTCGTCGGAATGCTCGCCCGCCACGAGACGATCTACCCGCAGAGGGCCAAGCCGCCGAACTCACCGTCAGCGACATCTTCCTGATCAGACGCACTCACCTGCCACGATCCGGCCCGTAAGGCTGGCGGCTTCAGGTGAAAATGGCGGTGGCTCGTTGGGTGGGACGGTGGAGGAACCGCCAACGTTCGGCGTGCAGTTGATGCGGCTGGCCGAGCTGCGTGGCATGGACGTCACCGCACTGGCCTGCCGGGCATCCGTTGCCGGAGCCGAGATCACGTCGGTTCTCAAGGGAGGCGAGCCTGCGCCGTCACTGCTGCGTCGGCTCGCGTCTGCCCTGGACCTGCACGCCAGCGACCTGTTCGTCGTCGCCGACCGGCAGGTACCCGACGACCTCGCCCCACTGGACCCGACCGCGGCCAGCGCCGTCGGTTCGCTCGCCTGGGATCTGACGTACCTGCCACGCGCTGTACCGGAGCTGCACCATCTCATCCGGGCGATGCCGCAGCAGCCCCGTCCACCGGGGTCGCCGCCGTCGACGCCGCCATCTCGGCGGTACCCGAGCGGCGCCGGCAGCCTGCTGCTGCGCTTACTGCACAACCGCAATCCGAACTGGTCGGGTGCCGCCATGTACCTGTTCGGCATAGGCCGCCGCGACATGCTGCCGGCGTCGACGATCGGCATGATCGGACACGGCAGGAAGACTCTGACACCAGACCTACTGGCCGGGTTCGCCGCCTTCCTCGACATCTCGCCACACGACCTCCGCGCGCTCACCGGCATCGACCTGACGAATACCGGTCGGCCGATCCACCCGGACGCGGCCGAGGTCGCCGCACTGGTCTGGAACGCCCACCGCCTGACCGCCGACCAACTGCGGCAGCTTGACGACCGAGCACACGCCATGCGGCATGAACGCGCCCACGAACTCGAACCGCACCTACGATGCGGCTACCCCGGACATACGGCGTCATCTTCGTTCGGCAGTCGCTGCAACGCCTAGCGAGACCTCACCGACCTGGTGCACAGCAGCCCATGCTCGACGCCGGCTGTCTTCGTGCCCGCACCACATCGGACTGCAGCTCAGCCAAGGTCAACATCCTGGGCTGGAGTACTGGGACCCCTCGGGCGGGCAGACCTCAACTCGGCCTCGCCGATCAGCTGCTTGGCAACTTCAAGGACGCCGCCCATGGCACGACAACAGGCCGTTTACGCGGAGAGCCATTGGCGTTCTTGACAGCCTCGGCCTCGTTGGGACACCCTCTGGGCCAGATCGCGCCCGAAAGTCCGTGGCTCATGGGCGTGGTTGACATTCCACATATCCGCGCCCATCGTGGACACAAGGAGGCCCATTTGCGTCGCAATATCGCAGTCAGCTTGGCTGCGCTTGTCGCCGTGCTCGGAGTCTTGATTCCTCAGAACTCCGCACTCGCCGGCAATGGCGCACCGTTCAAGCTGCCTTACCGGGCTGGACACGCTTATACCATTACCCAGACGCCCGGAAGCGGCTATTCCCACAACGACGGCTATAACCGGCATGCCGTTGACTTCGCCATGCCGCAAGGCACCCCGATCGTCGCGTCGGCGGCCGGCACCGTCCACTACGAGGGATGGAGCACCGGCGGAGGCATCATCGCCTTGATCGACCACGGCAACAATCGTTGCTCTCAGTACGCCCATCTCAGCACCACCATCGTCAACAGAGGGCAATGGGTGGCGCAGGGGCAGCATATCGGCGCGTCCGGTGCCACCGGAAACGTGACCGGTCCACATCTCCACTGGAACATCGTCTACTGCGACTCTCAGCTCAGCCGCGAAATCCCCAATACGGTGGAGACCGGCACCAACTATCCCACCGGCACCGCACCCGTGAGCCAGAACCGCCTTTCCACCGGCCTGCCCGGGGCTGATGGAGAACGGGTTTCCGACTTCAGTGGTGACGGTGTCGCCGATGTCCTCGGAGTCGCTGCCAACGGTGACTTCTGGTACTACCCGCACAATCTTGCCGGCCTCAGCACGCCGGTCAAAATCGGGATCGGTTGGGCGAACTTCAAGCACGTCATGGCTGCGGACTGGAGCGGTGACGGTGCCGCCGACGTTCTAGGAGTCGATTCTTCAGGAAGGCTGCTGTACTACCCGAACAACAGCTACAAACTGTCCGGCTACACGCAGATCGGGCACGGCTGGGCGACCTTCAAACACGTCATGGCCGCCGACTGGAGCGGTGACGGCGCCGCCGACATCCTCGGAGTCGACGCGAACGGAAACCTCTGGTACTACCCCCACAGCGGAACCGGCCTCAGCAACCCGGTCAAAATCGGACACGGCTGGGCGACCTTCAAACACGTCATGGCCGCCGACTGGAGTGGCGACGGCGCCGCCGACATCCTCGGAGTCGACGCGAACGGAAACCTCTGGTACTACCCCCACAGCGGAACCGGCCTCAGCAACCCGGTCAAAATCGGA
>NZ_JBITJH010000018.1:0-15639 GCF_044459745.1 Micromonospora sp. NPDC050187 | reverse complement strand
GGACACGGCTGGGCGACCTTCATACAGGTCATGTAAAGACAACCGCTCACCAGGGCGGGTCGGCCCAGGCACCAGACACAGAGCCCACGGCCGACCCGCCGGACCGAGGCACCTCTCGGCTACCCCGCAAAGAGGAGCCCCTCCGTCAACGCCGCCATCTCGGCGGTACCCAGGCGGCGCTGGCAGCAGTGCCGGTCAACGTCGCCTGAACCCAGCCGAGGCTTCCTCATGCTCCTCGAAGATGAGCGTCTCGGATCTTGGAGAAGACCACGGCATCAGCGCGACGGCCCGGAAAAGCCAGGAAGCTCCGCAGCACACCCTCCTCCTGCTCGAAGGCAGCACCAGTGAGAACCCGCCGTGACGCCTCGTTATCCGGCTCCACCCACGCCTCCACCCGCAGGATCCCCGCAACATCCAACGCCCACGAAGACACCAGCCTCGCCGCACGAGTCGCGATCCCCCGCCCCAGCGCCGACGGGATGAGCCAGTATCCAAGACCAGCCACTCCCGGCTGTGGCCGCAGCATGAGCACGACCGAACCGAGCGCCTGATCAGTCCCCGCGTCAGCGATCGCGAGCGAGACACCCTCACCGCTGTCGGCTCGACTCCACTTCCGACGAACAAACGCTCGTCCCGCATCTACCGAGAACACTTCCGGAACCGTGGTGGCCTCGAGGATTCGTGGATCCTGGGCAGCGGCTCGAATGCAATCAAGATCATCTTCCCGCCACGGGCGGAGACGAACGGCCCCATCGGTAAGATCAACAACGGGATAGGCAAGCGCCACCGGACCGACGCTACGCCACAGGCCGTCCCCCGGTGGTCCCCGCCGGCGCTGCCAGCCCAGCCCGTTGGCATTCCCTGACAACCAACAACCGATGCGGGGTCGCCGCGGACCGGTTCATCGGCACCGAGCGGCCCGCGCCGTCACCGGCTTCCCTCATCGGAGCTGCCCAGGGCCGCCAGCCCCGCCCTCGCCGCCTCCAACGGAACGACCGCAGCCACCGGCTCGTCCTGCTCACTGAAGTCGACGACCTGCCCCTCCCGCATACTCCGCAGCAACTCGGGCAGCACGGCCGAGATCGGGAGGTCGTCTGGCGCGGCATAGGCCCGGTCCATGCCGCAAGCGTAGGGGCACCAGGACGGCGACGCGTTGCGGACTTCCCGCCAACCTTCCTGGCTGACATCACCGCCACCACCGGCCCGGACGTCCACCGTCACGCCACCCGTCCACCGGAACCCGCGACCGTCCAACGGCTCCCGAGCACCCACCGAGCACCGGACCATCGACGAGGAAACGAAAAAGGCTCCAACCCAGGGCGAAACCCCAGGTCAGAGCCTTTATTGCTGGTGCGCCGCCAGGGACTCGAACCCCGAACCCGCGGATTAAGAGTCCGCTGCTCTGCCAGTTGAGCTAGCGGCGCTCGTTGGCAACGGAGAGAACCTTAGCACGCAGTCTGAGCGGGGTTCCAATCCGATCCCCTCCTCACCTCTTCGGACGAGATTAACCCCCAAAAGCGGGCAAACAGCCCAGGGTTCCGGTCACTGGGGATCAGCCGCATGCGCCGATGCGGCACGATGTCCGCCAGGCACGCAAAGAACTGAGGTGGGGATGGGCAGGTTCGCGCGGGCCGGGGCGATGGTGTGCGCTCTGGCTGTGACAGCGTCGGTGGCACTGACGGGCTGCGGCCCCGATCCGCAGAAGCCGGCGTTCGTGGGCGGCGGTCCCTCGGGGGCACCCGAGACGGGCGTGGCGGCACCGGTGGGCGGCCAGGAGAGCGGGGCACCGGCCCCGAACGGGGGGACCGTTCCGGTCAGTCCGGCCGACGGGGCGAGCAACCGGCCGGTGAGCACGGAGATCACCGCCGGGACCCCGGACGTGAAGATCACCGACGTCACGCTCACCACGGCCGACGGCAAGCGGGTCGCGGGCGCGGTGCGTACCGACGGCTCGTCCTGGGTGCCGGGCACCCCGCTGAAGTACGGCACCCGCTACACCGCCACGGTCACCGGCACCGGTGCCGCCGGCCAGGTGACCGGCACCAGCACCTTCACCACGATGAAGAAGCCGAAGTCGGTGATCGGCTCCGGGCTCTACCTCTTCGACGACAAGACCTACGGCGTGGCGATGCCGGTGGTCACCGAGTTCTCCCCGGGCATCCCGAAGAAGGACCGGGCGGCGGTGCAGAAGCGGATGTTCGTCCAGACCGACCCGCCGCAGCCGGGTGCCTGGCACTGGGTGTCCAACGGCACGCAGGCCTACTACCGTGGCGTCGAGTACTGGACGCCGGGCACCAGGATCACCGTCCGGATCGCCCTGGAGGGCATTCCGCTGAGCAACGGGAAGTACGGCAACGTCGACCGCCGGGCCAGCGCGAAGATCGGCCGGGCCTTCGAGATGAAGGTGGCGAACGCCACCAAGCAGATGACCGTGTACGAGAACGGCCAGGCGGTCAGGACCGTGCCGGTGAGCCTCGGCAAGAAGTCGACCCCCTCCTCCAGTGGCACGATGGTCGTGATGGAGAAGAAGGAGGCCACGGTCTTCGACACCCGCGACGACCCCGACCCCGCCAACCGCTACGTCACCGACATCGACTTCGCGCAGCGGCTCACCTGGGGTGGCGAGTACATCCACGCGGCCCCGTGGTCCGTCCAGCACCAGGGGCGACGCAACGTCTCGCACGGCTGCGTGAACGTCTCCATGGACAATGCGCGCTGGCTGTTCAGCAAGACCCTGGTCGGCGATCCGATCACCATTACCGGCACGGAGCGTAAGCTCGCAGCCGGTAACGGCTGGACGGCGTGGAGCCTGAGCTGGGCGGAGTTCGTCAAGGGCAGCGCGCTGCCCGTGCCGGACGGTGGTCAGGGCGCCACGCTGGCGCTCTGATCGACCGGGGTCGCGTGTTTTCCTTCACGCCCCGAAACGGGTACGAGGTTCCCTGCGTCTCTTGAGGGACGATGGTTTCCGGGACCACGACTGTGAGGACATCATGCGAGCTGACCAGAACCAGCTGATCCGGAGCGGGGGCGCCCGGCGCGGCCGGCGACGTGGCGGGTTCGCGGCGGTGGTGCTCGCCGTCGCGCTCGCGCTGACCTCGGGTTGTACCGGTGGTGGCGGCGACGGGCCGGCGGCTCCGCCGGGCGCCAGCGAGAAGGCGCCCGAGGCGACCGTGGCGATCACCGCTCCGGCGGCCGACGCGAAGGACGTGCCGGCCTCGACCGGGATCACCTTCGCCGCCGAGAAGGCCCAGGAGACGACCGTCGAGCTGAAGGACCCGGCCGGAGCGGTCGTCGAGGGTGCGCTCGCCGCCGACGGGAAGAGCTGGCTGCCGTCCGGTGCGCTGAAGTACGGCGCGACGTACACGGCCACCGTGACGGCGACCGGCTCGGACGGGAAGGCCGCGACCGCGACGCACTCCTTCACCACGATGGCCAAGCCGGCCAACCAGGTGCGGGTGACCAGCTTCCTCGGCGACGGCCAGGTGGTCGGGGTCGGCATGCCGCTGATCGTCAAGTTCGGCCGGGCGGTCCCGGAGGACTACCGCGACGACGTGCAGAGCCGGATGACCGTCCGCTCCGACCCGCCGCAGGAGGGCATCTGGCACTGGGTCAGCCCGACCGAGATCCGCTACCGGCCGAAGGAGTTCTGGCAGGCGGGCAGCACGGTGCAGTACCGGGTGCAGGCCGGCGGCCTGCCGATGGGTGCCGGCTGGTACGGACGGGCCGACCTGACCGTGGACATCAAGGTCGGTGCGGCGACGGTGATGACCGTCGACAACAAGACCAAGCGGATGACGGTCACCCGGGACGGCAAGGTGATCAAGACGATTCCGGTCAGCCTCGGCAAGAAGAGCACCCCGTCGTCCAGCGGGACGATGGTGGTCATCGAGAAGCTGAAGGAGACGGTCTTCGACACCTTCGACGAGCTGGGGCCGGACGAGGGCTACCGCACCGACATCGACTTCGCGCAGCGGCTCACCTGGGGCGGGGAGTTCATCCACGCCGCGCCCTGGTCGGAGGGGCAGCAGGGCCGGGTCAACGTCTCGCACGGCTGCGTGAACGTCTCGATGAAGGACGGGGCGTGGCTGTTCAACCAGACCCGAATCGGTGACCCGGTCACCGTCAAGGGCACCGAGCGCAAGCTCCAGAACGGCAACGGTTGGACGGACTGGAACATGAGCTGGGACGAGTACGTCAAGGGCAGTGCCCTGCCGTACGAGCCGGGGGCGACGCCGTCGACGACGCCGTGACCGGACGCTGACGATCAGCGGATGACAGCCGGGGTGGCCTGCGGTGGAGGCGGGTCACCCCGGCCGTCTCCGTTCACGGCCGGTTGAACCACTGTCGCGACTGCGGGAGCAGCAGGAGCACGAGCAGGACGACACCGGCGACGAAGGACAGCCACTCTCCACCGAGGATGTTCAGCAGGGCCAGCGCGCCACCGATGACGGCGAGGATCCAGGCGATCTTGTTGCCCTTCCAGAGTCCGAACGCGATGGCGAGGTAGATCACCGCCGCGATGAGGGCGACGACGACCCCGGCCGCGCCGCCGACGCTGTCGTACATGCGCAGGACGCCCTGGAGACCGGCGAGCAGGAACACCACGGCGGCCAGGATCACGGTTGTCGGTGCCTGGCGAGGCGTAACAGTAGTCATGCTACGTACGCTACCGGCGGTTACCATGGATCGCCCTCGGTGACATCCATGAACTTCAACAGAGGCGCCCCTCGGGGAGCGCGGGACGGGGCGGGAGAAAAGCGATGAGCCCCCTCCGTAGAGGGGGCTCATCGCCAACTGGGGTGACTGATGGGAATTGAACCCACGACAACCGGGACCACAACCCGGTGCTCTGCCAACTGAGCTACAGCCACCATGCCGACCAAACCCGGATCACCGATCCAGCCGTGGCACCGGCTAATCATAGCCATATCCCTGGCGGCTACGTCCAGCGGGTTACGGTGCCCCGGACCTACAGCTCGGCGGCGATCGCCTTGGCGGTCTCCACGTCCGGCCCGGGGAGCGGAACGAACAGGGTGCGGCGGTAGTACTCCAGCTCCCGGATGCTCTCCCGGATGTCGGCCAGCGCCCGGTGCGCCAGCCCCTTGGCCGGCTGCCCGAAGTACACGCGCGGGTACCAGCGCCGGCAGAGTTCCTTGATCGAGGAGACGTCGATCATCCGGTAGTGCAGGTGACCGTCGAGGCGGGGCATGTCCCGGGCGAGGAAGCCCCGGTCGGTGGCGATGGAGTTGCCGCAGAGCGGGGCGGTACGCGGGTCCTTGACGAAGCTGGTGACGTACTCCAGCACCAGGTCCTCGGCCTCGGCGAGGGTGACCGCGGAGCGGCGCACCTCCTCGGTGAGGCCGGACTTCTCGTGCATCGTCCGGACGATGTCCGGCATCCCGGCCAGTTTCTCCTCGTCGGCGTGGATGACCACGTCCACGCCGTCGCCGAGCACGTTGAGGTCGGGATCGGTGACGAGCGCGGCGACCTCGATCAGGGCATCCCTGCCGAGGTCCAACCCGGTCATCTCACAGTCGATCCAGACGAGAAGATCAGCCACCGGAACAGACTACGCGCAGCGCAGACGGCCCGCGCCTGCGCACCGTCGGGCGGGACGACCGTTAGGGTTTCCCCGTGCCAGCCGAACCTGCCGCTCCGTCCGCCCTGGTCGAGGAGGACCCGGGCGGGCGCAGGGTCCGCCGGCTCCTGACCGTGCTGGCTCTCGTCGCCGTGCTGCCCGCCCTCTACCTGCCGGGACTCGTACACGACTTCTTCGACCTGAAGATCTACATGCGGGCGATGGAGTGGTGGGCGGCGGGCAACCCGCTCTACGACTACAGCCAGCCGGACCGGGTCCAGGGCGCCCTCTACTTCACCTACCCGCCGTTCAGCGCGCTGCTGCTGCGACCGTTCGCGATGCTCCCGCTCGGCGCGACCATCACCGTCTTCACGGTGCTCACCGCGATCGGCGTGGTGGTGACCACCCGATGGCTGGTCGGCCCGCTGGTCGCCCGGCACGACCTGCCCCGCCTGTTCACCCTGACCGTGGCGGTGCTGCTCGCCTTCGCGGTGGAGAGCACCCGGGAGACCATCACCTTCGGTCAGATCAACATGCTGCTGGTGGTGCTGATCCTGACCGACCTGCTCTTCGCCGTACCCCGGGGAAGTCGCTGGGCCGGGGTGGCGGTGGGGTTGGCGACGGCGCTCAAGCTCTTCCCGGGCATCTTCATCGTCTACCTGCTGGTGACCCGGCGCTGGCGGGCGGCGGCCGTGGCGAGCGCGACCGCCGCGGCGGCGACACTGCTGGCGGCGGCGGTCGCACCGCGCGACTCGTGGCGGTTCTGGACCCACGAGCTGTGGGCCACCGACCGGGTGGGACGTACCGACTACACCGGCAACCAGTCCCTGTTCGGGCTGCTGAGCCGCTTCACCGTGCCCGAGCAGCCGGACCGGCTGGTCTGGCTGCTGCTGGTCGCGGCGGTCACCGCCTACGGGCTGTGGAGGGCGTGGCGGGCGGCGCGGGCCGGTGACGCGCTCACCGGGCTGACCCTGACCGGCCTGGTCGGCGGGCTGGTCAGCCCGATCACCTGGACCCACCACATCTACTGGTTCATCCCGGCCGTGGTGATCATGCTCGACGCCGGGCTGCGCCCGGACCGCACCCGGCCGGCGGCCGACGACTCCGATCCGGCTGTCCGGCGGGTCCGCATCCGGTGGTTGGTGGTGGCGGCCGTGGCCACGTACCTGGTGATCGCCTACGGGGTGGTCTCGTTCCAGGACTGGGGGGCCGGTCCGGCCCGCACCGACGACCCGGTCGACGTGCTGACCCGCAACACCTACGTGCTGCTCTCGCTGCTGCTGCTGGTGGTGCTGCCGGTGCGACCGGCCGCCGGGGACCGGGTGGCCGAGGCGGGCCCGCACGTGCCCCGCGCGCGACCGCCCCGGTGGATCCGCTGGCGCCCCAAGACGAAACTTGCATCAAATGGACAGAACTGACGGGTAACGTGATTTCCGGCTAATCTGGTACCACCTACCTCAGACGTTCTCTCAGGTAGCACCGATCCCCCGGTGAAGGTGGCCCTCCGCGTCGGCAGCGCGGAGGGCCATCCGCCGTCCGGGCCCCGGATCAGTCCCGATCCCCGCTCCCCGGGGCCGCCCCACCGGTTTCACCGGGCGACAGTGGTGGCCAGACCAGGCCGGATGGAACCGGCTGACGGTCCCCCTCCGTCGCGCGCCGGTCGGCGGGCAGGTCCGCCAGGGTGGCCGGGCGGCCGGGGACCGGCCCGATGGCGGGACGACCACCCGACCCCACCGCCACCAACGTCCGCTCGGCCGGGGCCGGGTCGCCGGACGACGACCCGAGCGCGCTGAGCGAGGTGACGCCGAGCCGCTGGGCGAGGATCGGCACCTGGTCGGGTTCGACCACGAAGACCACCTCCCGGGGGCGGGGCGGACGCAGCAGGAGCAGCAGGGCGAGGGCCACCAGGAGCGCACCACCGGCGGGCAGCGCCCACCGGGCCGGGGTGAGCCAGCCGGGCCGCAGTTCGGCCCGGACGTCGAGGGCCAGGCCCGCCCGGCCGTCCGGGTGCATCAGCACCAGACTCAGCGGTTGGTCGCCGAACTCGGCCGGGTTCCACTCCAGCACGCCGACGCCCTCACGCGTCCAGAAGGGCCGGCCGAGCGGGCCGGGTGCCGGGTCGGCGGGTTCGGCGCGGCCCGCCGGTTCCACCCGCGCGGGCAGCGCGCCCCGGGCCACCACCACGCGGGTCAGGGTGGCCCGGGGCGCGTCGCCCAGCCAGCGGTCCACCTCGGCGGTCGGGGCCAGCCCGAGGAAGGCGGGCCCGTCGGCGGTACGGGCGGTCAGCCGGAGCCGGTTCGCCCCGGCGTGGACGAACGGCGCGTCCCGGCGCAGCAGGTCGGGCAGGTCGGTGACGACCACCGCGTGGCCGGTGGTCGTGACCGGCTCGAACCGGGCGCGGAACTCGCCGTCGGGGTCGGCCCGGTGGGCGACGATCCAGAGCGCACCGCCGGCGACGAGCGCCGGGATTCCGATGACCAGCAACAGCATTCCGGCAAGCGCCCGCGCGAACCGCATCCGTGTCGTCCTCCTCCTGAGCCGGGTACCTGGACGACCTTACCCAGACAAGTGGCGCAATCCCCGGATATCGGAATCAAGCGGACAGCGGCCTCGACGAGCCGGCCCCGTCGGGACACCCGACGGGGCCGGTGCGGACGTGCTGGCGGCTCAGGCGTCCTGCGCCGGCCCCCGTCGGGTACGCGCGAACGCGGCACCGCCCAACCCCAGCCCGGCGAGGCCGGCGACCAGCCCGGCGACCCCGAGCCCGGTGGCGAGGCCGGTGTCGTCCGACGCCTCGTCGTTGTCGTCGTCAGCGGCGTCCGGGGCCGTGGGCGCGGCCGACGGAGCCGCCGCGGCGAGGGCCAGCACCGGTGCCGGGCTCTCCGGCTCCTCGCCGCCCGGGGTGGGCTCCTCGATCCAGCGCTGCACGTTGCCGTCCGAGTAGGTCTGGAGGGCCTTGAAGACCATCTGCTCGGTCTGCGGCAGCGGCCCCATCGACACCGGGAACTCCTGGAACTCGCCCGGCTTGACCCCGCCGCCCGCGGCAGCCGTCCAGGTGAGCTTCGACACGACCTCGGACAGCTGGCTGCCGTGCACCTCCACCGGTGGGTCGACCCTGCGCTTCTCCACTGTCACTGTCCACCCGGACACGGGCATGGTGGACACCGAGCCGACCGGGGCGTTCTCCGGCAGCACCACCTCCACCTTCACGGTCGAGGCGGTGTCGCTCTCGTTCGGCACCCGGAACGCGAACCGGCCGTAGCTGCCCTGGGCGGCCTCCTGCGGGTTGACCGTGACGTGCGCCGAGGCCGACCCGGCGAAGCCGAGGACGGCGGTGCCGACGGTGCCGAGGGCGAGAGCGGCGGCGGCTGCCGCGATGCGCCGGTGACGGATCATGGGATGGGACCTTCCTTAACGGACGGGCACGGTGGTGGTCACCGTGGCCTGGTCGATCTCTGACGTACGTGCGGTGACCCGGAGCTGCCACTCCCCCGACGCCGGCAGGTTGATCTCCCCGGTGGCGTGGTTGTCGGTCAGCGGCAGCAGCGGGATCTCGATCGGCTCGATCCCGGCCGACGGCAGCGCGATGGTGGCCCTCCACTCCACCACCGGCTGCGGCCGGTTGTCCGGTTGGTACGCGTACAGGTGCACGGAGTTGCTGCCCGGCTCGGCCGGGTCCACCTCCACCTGGAGGGAGTAGAGCGAGCTGGTCACCGTGGTGCTGAAGAGGGTGCTGTCGGTCCCGGCGATGTCGGCTCCGGCGGTGCGGGCCGGCGTGGTCTGCACCAGCGTGGCGGTGACCCCCAGCACCACCGCGGCGACCGCCAGCTCCAGCCATAGCGCCCGGCGCAGCGGCTTCGGCCGGGCCGTCTCCCGCCACCGGCGTACCAGGTTGCGCGAGACCGCCGCCACCCCGACCACCAGCGCGAACAGTGCGATCTTGGCGATCAGCAGCCGGCCGTAGGTGGTGTCGACGAGCGCGCCGGGGCTGCCCACCTCGATCAGCGCGTTCACCGTGCCGGCGAGCAGGAGGGCCACCACGGCGATCGCCGCCCAGCGCGACCAGACCGGCAGGATGGCGTCCAGCTCGTGCTCCTCGGCCGACCGCAGCAGGAAGCCGGCGAGCACCACCAGTCCGCCCAGCCAGACCGCCATGCTGCCCAGGTGCACGGCGTCGGCGAAGACCGACAGCGCCGGAGCGGGCGAGGCCGCCGGGTGCCCGGCCAGCGGCCAGGTGAACAGCGCGGCGACGCCGAGGACGGCCAGGATCACCCGGTCCGCCCGGCCCTCCCGACCGGCCAGCAGCGGCCGGAGCAGGAACGCCGACGCGGCCAGCAGCCCGAGCCGGACCAGGTGAGCCAGGCCGAAGTCGCTGCCGAGCACGTCCCGCAGGCTCGCCCCGTCGACGTCGAGGAGCCCGCCGCCGGTGGTGTACGGCGCCTGGGCCCAGAGTCCCGCCAGGGTGCCGGCGGCCACCAGCGCGAAGCCCGTCCAGGTGACGCGGGCCGGCCCGGTGCGGGAGAGCCGCCGGGGCCAGAAGGCGCTGAAGATCAGCACCGGCCCGACCAGCAGCAGCAGACCGGCGTAGGTGAGGTACTTGGCGACCTTGATCGTCAGGCCCACCGCCGGGTCGGCGCGGCTGTCCGCCCCGGAGTCGACCGGCGGCGTCGACGGCGCGCCGACCGAGTAGGTGAACGCCCCGGACACCGGGTGGCTGTCGGCCGAGATCACCCGGTAGCTGATCAGGTAGGTGCCGCGCCCGCCCTCCGGGTCGACCGGCACGGTCACCACACCGCCCTCGAAGACCGGCCCGCCCCGGTCGGCCCGCGACCCGTCCGGGGCGATCACCCGGATCTTGTCGGGGACCTGCCGGACCGACTCGCTGAAGGTCAACACCACCTCGGCCGGGGCGCTCGGCACCACGGCCGACGCGGCCGGGCTGCTGCTCACCAGCACCGCGTGCGCACTCGCCGGCCCGGCCGGGACGAGCAGCAGGGCCACCAGGACGACCAGCAGGCCGGCCCCGGCGGCCAGGCGGGCGAGCGGATGAGCCGCGCCGGCACGGCGCGGCAGGGGTGTCGGAGCTGTCATGTGCGCAATGCTCGCCGAAGGACAGGGCCGCTGACGACCCAGGTCACCTCGGTCCCGCGACGGCGGGAGCCGCGAGCGGGGCGTCCACCTGGCGGGTGGCGCGGCCCAGCGCCCAGAGCAGACCGGCCTGGACCACCGCGGCCAGGTGACCGATCTCGTGCACCAGGGCGGTCGTCGAGTTGGCGATGTCCACCGCGCTGGTGCCGGCCAGGCAGACCGCCAGCACGAAGGCCACCGGCACGAACGCCTGGGCCCGCTCCGGCCGGTACGCGGCCAGCGCGAAGCCCACCGCGAGCGCCACGTCGAAGGACGCCATCTCCCGGCTGGTGTGCGGGTCGACGGCGGCCACCCCGAGGCCGGCGAGGAGGATCGGCAGCGCGATGGCGAGCTGGGCGGCCGCAGCCACCGCCACCGCCACCCGCAGCACCTGCCGACGGGCCCGGACCGCCGCCGTGGCCGCGGCCCGGGTGGCCTGCTCGTCGGCGGCCACCGCCGCCAGCACCGAGGCGGTGAGATCCGGCACGTCCACGGCCTGCACCCGGACGAGCCGGGTCACCTGTTCGGCCCGGGCCAGCCAGCTCCGGCATCCGGAGCACGTGGAGATGTGCGCGTCCAGCGTGGCCGGCGGCGTGCCCGGATCCTCGCCATCCAGCCGCGCCGACAGCGCCGCGCGTACGTCGTCGCATGTCATGGTGGGATAGTCGGTGGCCGGGCCCGGTTGGTTCCCGGCGTGGCGCACGCCATGGAAGTGCCTAAGGTCTCTGTTCGTTCCGTTGTCTCCGCGTAACCTGGAGTGTCGTGATCCCCGCGCCGTTGGACGCCGCCGGGGCCGGCCGCCCCGCCGCCCCCCCGGACAAACCCGTGTGGGCGACGCCGCACGACCGGGCCGACCCCACCACTCCCGGGCCCGACCCGGCGACCCACTGGGCGCTCACCGCCCGCGACGGCGACCCGGTCGCCCAGGCCGCGTTCGTGCGACTCACCCAGGCCGAGGTGTGGCGCTTCGTCGCCGCGTTGATCGACCCGGACAACGCCGACGACCTCACCCAGGAGACCTACCTGCGGGCGTTCCGGGCACTGCCGGCGTTCGAGGGACGGGCCAGCGCCCGCACCTGGCTGCTCGGCATCGCCCGACGCACCTGCGCCGACCACCTGCGCACCGTGGTCCGGCGGCGACGGCTCGACGAGCGGCTCGCCGCACAGGCGTACACCGACCGGCCGCACCCCGACCCGGCCGGGCACTTCGGCGCCGCCGACCTGCTCCGCCGACTTCCCGCCGACCGACGCGAGGCGTTCGTCCTCACCCAGCTCCTCGGCCTGTCGTACGCCGAGGCGGCGGCGGTCGGCGGCGTGCCGGTGGGCACCATCCGGTCCCGGGTGGCCCGGGCCCGGGGCGACCTGATCGAGGCGGTCGGCGACGCCCTGGGTAGCTGAGCCGGAGGCGGGGCGGTGGAAGCGACGGAACTTCACGGTGGATCGGAGCGACCAATGACCGTGACCGCACCCCGCCCCCGGGTCGTCAGCTGGCCCCTCCTGCGTCCCTGGCTCGCCGTCGCCGCCCGGCTCGGCCTCGCCGCGGTGTGGTTCGCCGCCGGCGGCAGCAAGGTCGGCGACCTGGCCGGCTCCGGGCGCGCCGTCAACGCCTACCAGGTCATGCCGTACGACCTGGCGATGGTGGTCGGCGCGGCGCTGCCCTTCGTGGAGCTGGCGCTCGGCGTCCTGCTGCTCGTCGGGTTGGCCACCCGGCTCACCGCCGGCCTCTCGGCGGCGCTGCTCGTGGTCTTCGTCGTGGGCATCGTCTCCGCCTGGACGCGGGGGCTCGCCATCGACTGCGGGTGCTTCGGCGGCGGCGGGGCTCTCGCCGCCGGCGAGAGCCCCGCCTACCTCCCGGAGATCCTCCGGGACCTGGGTTTCCTGGCGCTCGCCGGGTTCCTGCTGATCTGGCCCCGCACCCCCGCCTCGGTGGACGGGTGGCTGGCGGGCACACCGGCCACGGAGGACGAGGATGAGTAGTCGCAAGGGGCAGAAGGACGCCTCCCGGGTGGTCCGCGAGCAGCTCGCCCGGGAACGACGCCGACGCCGGACGCTCTGGACCTCGGTGGCCGCCGTGGCGGTGCTGGTGATCGCCGGGCTGATCGGGTGGAGCATCTACGCCGGGCAGCGCTCCGACGAGTTCACCCCGCCGACCGGCGCGAACGACGCCGGCACCGGGATCGTGGCCGGTTCCGGCCCGGTCACCGTCGACGTGTACGAGGACTTCATCTGCCCGGCCTGCAAGCAGTTCGAGCAGCTCAGCGGCCCCACCCTGAACACGCTCGTCGAACAGGGCAAGGTCCGGGTGGTGTACCACCCGGTCGCGTACCTCAACCGCTTCTCGAGCACCGAGTACTCCACCCGCGCGTCGGCCGCGTCCGGCTGCGCCGCCGAGGGCGGCCGGTACCGCGAGTACGCCGGGGCGCTCTTCGAGCGGCAGCCGCCGGAGGGCGGCGCGGGCCTCAGCGACGACGAGCTGACCGACATCGCCGCCGGCGTCGGCATCGACCGGGACGGGTTCGCCTCCTGCCTGCGCGAGGGGACCTTCAAGCCGTGGACCGAGCACGTCACCGAGGAGGCCAGCCGGGCCGGGATCACCGGCACGCCGACCGTCCTGGTCGACGGCAAGCCGGTCGAGAACCCGACCCCGGACGCCATCACCGCGGCCGTCGAGGCAGCCGCCCGGTGATCCGGTCGCTGCTGCTCCGGGCGGGAGTGTCCCTGGTCGGGGCACTCGTCGCGCTGCTGGCGACCGCCGCCCCGGCCGCGGCGCACGGCGCGGACGCCCCGAACGGCAGCGACTACCGGGTCGGGGTGACCGGGCTGGCCCCGGCCCGCGACGGCGTGGACGTCCGGACGGTGGAGGCGGGCGCGCGGCTGGAACTGCGCAACCGCACCGGCCGGACGGTCACCGTGCTCGGGTACTCCGGCGAGCCGTACCTCCAGGTGCGCCCCGACGGGGTGTACGAGAACGTCCGCTCGCCGGCGACGTACCTGAACCGGACCCTCGCCGGCGAGACCCCCGTGCCCGCCGACGCCGACCCGACCGCCGAGCCGTCCTGGAAACGCGTCGACGACGAGCCGGTGGCCCGCTGGCACGACCAGCGGGCGCTGTGGCGGGAGTCCGGCCCGCCGCCGCAGGTCGGCGCCGCCCCCGACCGGGAACACCGGGTACGCGACTGGGTGGTGCCGCTGCGCGACGGCGAGGCCGCCGTGGAGCTGCGGGGCACCCTGGACTGGGTGCCGCCGCCGGACCCGTACCCGTGGTGGGCGGCGGTGGCCCTCGGCACGCTCGCGGTGGGCGCGCTCGGGCTGGCACCGGCCGGCGCCCCGGCGGGCCGGCGGGCCCTGGCCGGGCTCGGCGCGCTGCTCGCCGCCGGTGGCCTGGCCGCCGTCGCGGTCGCGGTCGGCCGGGCCCTCGACGCGGGGGCCGAAGGGGCCGGCGGACTGCTCGTCACCCTGTTGACCGGCCAGACGTGGGCACTCATCACCGGACTCGGGGCGGTCGCCGCCGGCGGGTGGACGCTGACCCGGCACGCCGCCGCCGACTTCGGACTGGCCCTGGCCGGTGCCTGCCTGGCGCTGTTCGCCGGGGTGACCAACGCGGCGGTGCTCGCCCGCTCGGTGCCCCCGCTGCCCTGGCCGGCCCAACCCGTCCGGCTGGTGGTCACGCTGATCCTGGTGACCGGGGCGGGGGCGACCCTGGCCGGGGTGTTCCGGCTGCACGCCGCGAGCCGCGCGGTCACCGAGGCGACCCCCCGCCGCCCGGCCGGCATCGGGCACCTCCGACCCGAGCGGGCCGGGTAGGGGCGGTGGGGTCGGTGGGGTCGGGGCGGGACACGGGCCGTGGGGTCACGCCGCGGCCGGGACCGGAGGCCGTAGGGTCTCGGACATGACCGCGCCGCACCGTCTCAGCCCCGGCGACCCCGCGCCGGACTTCACCCTGCCGACCGACACCGGCAGCACGCTCTCCCTGACCGACCTGCGTGGCCGCAAGGTGATCCTGTACGCCTACCCGGCCGCGATGACCCCGGGCTGCACGAAGCAGGCCTGTGACTTCCGCGACTCGCTCGCCTCGCTCCAGGCGGCCGGGTACGAGGTGGTCGGCATCTCCCCGGACAAGCCGGAGAAGCTGGCGAAGTTCCGCGAGCGCGACGCCGTCACCTTCCCCCTGGTCTCCGACACCGACAAGGCGGTGCTCACCGCGTACGGGGCGTTCGGCGAGAAGCAGATGTACGGCCGGACGGTCACCGGGGTGATCCGGTCCACCTTCGTCGTCGACGAGGACGGAAAGATCGAGCGGGCGCTCTACAACGTCCGGGCCACCGGACACGTCGCCAAGCTGCGCCGCGACCTCGGCCTGGACTGAGGCGTCACCGGCCGCCGCACAGGGTCCGCGCCGATACCGTCGACGGAAACCGTCACACCGGGCCGATACCGTGCGTGCGTGACCCGTTACCGCCACACCCCGCAGGCGCTCGCCGACGCGGCGGCTCGCGCTCGGAACGTCACCGAGGTGATGCGCCTGCTGGGCGTCCGGCTCAGCGGCGGCTCGCACGCCCACATCAGCCGTCAGCTCAAACGGTTCGGCATCGACACCTCCCACTTCACGGGTCAGGCCCACAATCGTGGGACACGTGGTCGCCGTATCCCAGCGCCCCTCCTGCTCGTGAGACTGCCGGACGGATCGCGGCGGGTGGCCGACAGCCGACTGAAGCGCGCCCTGGCCGCCATCGGGTTACCCGAAGAGTGCGAGGGGTGCGGCACCGGAGCAAACTGGCAGGGCGCTCCGCTCACCCTGCACGTCGACCACATCAACGGTGACTTTCTCGACAACCGACCGCCTTGGGTTCAAGTGGTTGTTGCAACGGGGTGGATTCTCGTGAGGATGAGGGTTCATGCCAGGGAGACGGTTGTCGTCCGCGGAGCGGGCGCAG
>NZ_JBITJH010000017.1:0-151541 GCF_044459745.1 Micromonospora sp. NPDC050187 | reverse complement strand
GCCCCGCCGGGGGGGGGTGGGCCTTCCCCCCGCGGGCCCCCCCCCCGGCCCGGGGTCGCCCCCCCCGGGCCCGCCCCCCGGGGGGGGGGGGGGCCGCCCCCCCCCCCGGCGGCCGGGCGCCGGGCCGAGGCGGCCGGGCGAGGACGATGTGGGGTCAGGCGCCCGAGGTGACCCGGTACGCGTCGAAGACGCCGTCGACCTTGCGGACGGCGGCCAGCAGGTGGCCGAGGTGCTTCGGGTCGGCCATCTCGAAGCTGAACCGGCTGACCGCCACCCGGTCCCGGGTGGTGGTGACGGTGGCGGAGAGGATGTTCACCCGCTCCTCGGAGAGCACCCGGGTCACGTCGGCGAGGAGTTTGTGCCGGTCGAGCGCCTCCACCTGGATGGCGACCAGGAACGTGGAGGCCGAGGTGAGCTTCCAGCTCACCTCCACCACGCGTTCCTCCTGCTCCTTGAGGTCCTCGGCGTTGGCGCAGTCGTCCCGGTGCACGCTCACGCCGCCGGAGCGGGTGACGAACCCGAAGACCGCGTCCGGTGGGACCGGGGTGCAGCAGCGGGCCAGTTTGATCCAGACGTCGCTGACGCCCCGGACCACCACGCCCGGGTCGTGGCTGGACGCGCGGCTGCGCGGCGGACGGGTCGCCACCGCCGTCTCGGCGATGTCCTCGACCGCGCCCTCCTCGCCGCCGTACGTGGCCATCAGCTTCTGCACCACGGACTGCGCGGAGACCTGACTGTCCCCCACCGCGGCGTAGAGCGAGGCCACGTCGGCCAGGTGCAGGTCCCGGGCGATGGTCATCAGCGCGTCCGAGGTGAGCATCCGCTGCAACGGCATGCCCTGCTTGCGCATCGCCTTGACGATCGAGTCCTTGCCGGCCTCGATCGCCTCCTCGCGCCGCTCTTTGTTGAAGTACTGCCGGATCTTCGTCCGCGCCCGGGGGCTCTTGACGAAGCCGAGCCAGTCCTGCGTCGGGCCGGCGGTGTCGGACTTCGAGGTGAAGATCTCGATCACGTCGCCGTTGGAGAGCGTCGATTCGAGGGGCACCAGCTTGCCGTTGACCCGCGCCCCGATGCACTTGTGCCCGACCACGGTGTGCACCGCGTACGCGAAGTCCACCGGCGTCGAGCCGGTCGGCAGCGGGATGACGTCCCCCTTCGGGGTGAAGACGTACACCTCCTGGCTGGACAGGTCGAAGCGCAGCGCGTCGAGGAACTCGCTCGGGTCGGCCGCCTCCCGCTGCCAGTCCAGCAGCTGACGCAGCCAGGTCATCTCGTCGATGTGCGCCGGCGGGCCGACGATCTGGGTGCCCTTGTGCTCCTTGTACTTCCAGTGCGCCGCGATGCCGAACTCGGCGGTGCGGTGCATGGCGTACGTGCGGATCTGCATCTCGACCGGCTTGCCGGTCGGCCCGATGACCGTCGTGTGCAACGACTGGTACATGTTGAACTTGGGCATCGCGATGTAGTCCTTGAACCGGCCCGGCACCGGCTGCCAGTTCGCGTGGATCACGCCCAGCGCGGCGTAGCAGTCCCGCACCGTGTCGACCAGGATCCGCACCCCGACCAGGTCGTAGATGTCGTTGAAGTCCCGGCCCCGCACGATCATCTTCTGGTAGATCGAGTACAGGTGCTTCGGCCGGCCGGTGGTCTCGGCCTTGATCTTCGCGACCTTGAGGTCGGCCTGCACCTTCTGGGTCACCTGGCGCAGCAGCGCCTCGCGCTGCGGCTGGTGCTCCCCGATCAGGCGGTTGATCTCCTCGAACCGCTTCGGGAAGAGCGTGCCGAAGGCCAGGTCCTCCAGCTCCCACTTGATGGTGTTCATACCCAACCGGTGGGCCAGCGGGGCCAGGATCTCCAGCGTCTCCTTGGCCTTCTGCTCCTGCTTGGGGCGGGGCAGGAAGGTGAGGGTACGCATGTTGTGCAGCCGGTCGGCGAGCTTGATGACCAGCACCCGGGGGTCCTTCGCCATGGCGACCACCATCTTGCGGATGGTCTCCGCCTTGGCGGCGTCGCCCAGCTTGACCTTGTCGAGCTTGGTGACCCCGTCGACCAGGAGCGCGACCTCGCCGCCGAAGTCGACCTTCATCTGGTCGAGGGTGTACTCGGTGTCCTCGATGGTGTCGTGCAGCAGCGCCGCCACCAGCGTGGTGGTGTCCATGCCGAGGTTGGCCAGGATGGTGGCGACCGCGAGCGGGTGGGTGATGTACGGGTCGCCGGACTTGCGGTACTGCCCGGAGTGCCAGCGGGCGGCCATGTCGAAGGCGCGCTGGAGCAGCCGGGCGTCGGCCTTGGGGTGGTTCTCCCGGTGGGTGGAGATCAGCGGCTCCAGCACCTCGCTGACCTGGGAGGTCTGCCAGGGCGCGTTGAACCGGGCCAGCCGGGCCCGGACCCGCCGGCCGGTGGGCGCGTTGGCCAGGGCGAACCCGCCGCCCGACGTGAGGTCGGACGGGTCGTCGGCCACCAGCGAACCCGCCAGGGGGGCCGTTCCGTCGCCGCCCAGCGGCACCGGCAGCCCGGCCCCGCCGGTGCCGGCCGGGGCACTGCCGTCGGGAAGCCGCGTCGGGCCGATCCCGGTCTGGTCGGTCGCCGAGCTGTCCGCGTCGCCTGTCGGATGCACCGTGCCCTCCACCGGAGGAACGACATCGTAGGACACCGGCCTCCTCACCCTTCGCCGGAAAGAGCCGACCGTAGCCGGTCGACCGGGTATGCCGCCGGCCGGGGCCGACGGTTCTGCTCTGCCCGCGCCACCGTCACCGGCCGGCGCTGCGGCCACCCGCCCGTCTCCGGGCGGGCGCCGTGCTGGTGCCACCGTCGGGTTACCCTCCGGTCAGCAAAGGGCAATGCTACCCGCCGGGGACCTGGTGTGCCGCTCCGCCGGACGGCCCGCGCCGGGTCCCGTCCGGCGGCCGTCGGATCAAACAGTCAGCAGGGCATGGACCGGACGCGGCGCCAGCCGCTGCCGGCCGCCGAGGAAGGCCAGTTCCATCAGGACGGTGAAGCCGGACACCGTGCCACCGGCCCGTTCCACCAGGTCGAGGGTGGCCCCGGCGGTGCCCCCGGTGGCGAGGACGTCGTCGACCACCAGAACGCGGTGTCCGGCGGTGAACGCGTCCTGGTGCACCTCCAGGGTCGCCTCGCCGTACTCCAGGGCGTACGAGGCCGCGTGGGTGGCCCGGGGCAGCTTCCCGGCCTTGCGCACCGGCACCACCCCGACACCGGTGGCGTACGCGATGGCGGCGGCGACCACGAACCCACGTGCCTCGATGCCGGCCACCACGTCGAAGGAGTCCCGCCCGTGGTGGGCCACGATCCCGTCGACGACCTCGCGGAAGACCGCACCGTCGGCGAAGAGCGGCATCAGGTCCTTGAACACGATCCCGGGCTTCGGGAAGTCCGGTACGTCGAGCACCCGACCGGCCACCAGTTCGGCGACGGCGGGACCGCTGTCCCCGCGTACCCCGGTGTGGGTCTGCGTCACGTTTGCCCCCTTCAACGACACGGCGTCCTTCAATGCTGCCCGCACAGCATGAAGGACGCCGTGACGTCACCAGTCGGCGGGTGGGGCGCTACGCCCCACCCGTCGGGTCAGCGGCGCTTGCCGCCGGGTCGGTTGCCCCCGCCGCCGGCGGGACGGCCGCCCCGCGCGCCGGTGGGCCGCTTGCCGGTCGGACGGGCGCCGACCTTCGGCGCCGCGCCGGCCAGCGCCGCGGCCTCCGGGTCGATCGGCTCGTCGCCGCCCTCGGTGGACTTCGGGGTCCCCTTCGGGGTGACCTCGCCCCGGGCGATCGCACCGCGCCGGGCCAGGATCCGCTTGTTGTGCGCCTGGATGCGGGGCTCCTGGTTCTTCAGCACCACCAGCAGCGGGGTGGCCACCAGGATCGAGGTCAGGAAGGCCACCGCCATACCGACGAAGAGCACCAGGCCGAGGTCCTTCAGGGTGCCCGCGCCGAGCAGGCCGGCACCGATGAAGAGCAGACCACCGACGGGCAGCAGCGCGACCACCGAGGTGTTCAGCGACCGCATCAGGCTCTGGTTGACCGCCAGGTTGGCGGCCTCGCCGTACGTCTGGTTGTTGTTGGCGGTGATCCCCCGGACGTTCTCCTGCACCTTGTCGAAGACGACCACGACGTCGTAGAGCGCGAAGCCGAGGATGGTGAGGAAGCCGATCACCGTCGAGGGGGTCACCTCGAAGCCGATCGCCGAGTAGATACCCGAGGTGAGCACCAGGTTGAGGAAGAGCGAGCCGACCGCGGCGGCGGCCATCCGCCACTCGAAGCGCAGGACCAGGTAGACCGTCACCAGCGCGACGAAGATGACCAGACCGAGGACGGCCCGCGAGGTCACCTGGCTGCCCCAGGCCGAGCTGACCCGGTTGGCGCTGATCTGGTCGGCGTTGAGCCCGAACTCCTCGGCCAGGGCGACCTTGACCGCCTCGGCTTCCTCGGCGCCCAGCTCCGAGGTGCGCATCTCGTAGAAGTTGCCGCTCGGACCACCGACCTCCTGTGCGGTGACCAGTTCGGCGCCACCGCCGGAGCTGGCGAGCACCTCCTCGGTGACCGTCTCGGCCCGCTCCAGGGTGCCGACGCTCGCCGGCACCTGGTAGGAGTTGCCGCCGCTGAACTCGATGCCGAGCTTGAAGCCGCTCACCAGGAAGCTGAGGATCGCGAGCAGGACGAGCGCTCCGGCCACGCCGAACCAGAGCTTGCGCCGACCGACGACGTCGAGACCGGCCTCGCCCCGGTACAGCCGGGTCGCCAGACCACTACGAGCCATCTCAGGCCTCCTTGACGCGCGGGTTGCGGGTGGTCGGCTGCTCGTCGCCCTTGGCCGGGAGCACCCGGCCCAGGCCACTGACCCGGGGCGACAGGAACGCCCGGGTCCGGGCGAACATCGTCATGATCGGGTGCCGGAAGAGGAAGACCACCACCAGGTCGAGAACCGTGGCCAGGCCCAGGGCGAAGGCGAAGCCCTTCACCGCGCCGACCGAGACGACGTAGAGCACCACGGCGGAGAGGATGGTGATCGCGTTCGCCGAGATGATCGTACGGCGGGCCCGGACCCAGGCGCGGGGTACGGCGCTGCGCGGACTGCGGCCCTCGCGGATCTCGTCCTTGAGCCGCTCGAAGTAGATGACGAACGAGTCCGCCGCCACGCCGAGCGAGACGATCATGCCGGCGATGCCGGCGAGGGTCAGGGTGAAGCCGATCTGCCGGCCCAGGAACACCAGCGCGCCGAAGACCAGCAGCGCCGACAGCACCAGGCTGAGGAAGATCACCGAGCCGAGCAGCCGGTAGTAGAAGAAGGCGTAGACGATGACCAGCAGCATGCCGATGCCGGCCGCGAGCAGACCCGCCCGCAGGTGGCTCTCGCCCAGGGTCGCGGAGACGTTCTGTGCCTCCTGCGGCTCGAAGGTCACCGGCAGGGCGCCGTAGCGGAGCTTGCTGGCCAGATCGCTGGCCGTGCTGTTGTTGAAGCTGCCGGTGATCTGCGAGTCACCGGTGAGCACACCCTGGATCTCTGGAGAGGAGATCACCCGGTTGTCGAGCACCACGGCGACCCGGCACTTGCCGTCCTGGCCGAGCGCGGTGGCGTCGCAGGCCTGGCCCGTGTTGTTGAAGGCCTCCCGGGTCAACGCGGTCCACTTCTCCTGCCCGGGGCCGGAGAAGTTGAGGCTGACCACCCACTGACCGGTCTGGTCGAGGGCCGGGTCGGCGTCCTCGACGTCGGTGCCCTCCACCTTGGCGATGTCCAGCAGGTACTTGGCGCCGGCCTCACAGGCCACCGCCTGCTGCTCCGGGTCGCTGATCGAGCCGGCCGGGCGGCCGTCGAGCTGCTCGCAGGTGATCGTCGGCACGTTGAACTGCACGGTCGCCGGGAGCACCGCGACCTCGCGCGGGGTGAGCGTGCCGAACGGCTTGAGCCGCTCGGCGAGCGCCGGGTCGGTGCTCACGTTGGCCGGGGCCTGGAGGCCGTTGGCGGCCTGCCACGCGGCGGCTCCGACCTTCTGCTCGACGGCCTTCCGCTGCTCCTCGACGCCCTGCGGCACCGGCGCGGCGCTGGCGCTCGGCGCGGCGGGGGCGCTGGCCGAGGCGCTCGGAGCCGGGCTGGCGCTGCCGGACGGGGCGGGTGCGCCACCGCCCTGCCCGCCGGTGCTCGGCGAGGCGGAGACCTGCGGCGCGGCGCTGCCCGACGGGGCGGGAGCGGCACTACCGGAGGGAGCCGGGGCAGGGCTGCCGGACGGGGCCGGGGTGGCCGGCGGCGGGGTGGCGGCGGCGCCGCTGCCGTCGGCGACCTTGAGCACCTTCCGGAACCGCAGCTCGGCCGCGGTGCCTACCTCGCTCAGGTCCCGGTTCTCACCGGGGAGCGAGATGACGATGTTCCGGTCGCCCTCGGTGACCACCTCGGCCTCGGCGACACCGAGCGCGTTGACCCGGTTGTCGATGATGGTGCGGGCCTCCTCGAGGCTCTCCGCGCTCGGCGGACCGCCGTCGACGCTGTTGGTCGCCTCCAGCGTGAGCCGGGTGCCGCCGACCAGGTCCAGCCCGAGCTTGGGCTCGAGCCGGTCCTTCCAGCCACCGCTGGCACCGCCCGCGAAGAACACCAAAAGATAGAGGACGACGAAGATGGCGCCGAGCACGGCGAGCTGCCGTCCCGGCCGCATCTGTCCCTGAGGTGGTGCCACGGCTGTCCTGTCTCCCTGCTGCGGTCGCGCCGCTGGTGGTCGGCGACGGGGGTCAGGCCGGTGATCCGGCCACACGTGTCGAGGGTGGACGTCGGCGCCGGCCCGGACGGGCACGACGTAGGCGGGGGGCCGTCGTCGCGTCCGTCCGGGTCGACACCGACGTCGACCTACTATCCACTTATTTCGATCCACGCGCTGCCCCGTGGGGCCCGCGGGTCACTCCTTGACGTCGGCGTCCTCGACGACCTGGTCGGTCGGCTCGCTCCGGTCGGCCTGGCTGACCACCCGGGCGATGGCCGGGCGGGCGTACCGGGTCTGGACACCCGGGGCGACCTCGAGCAGGACGGTGTCGTCGGCGACGCTGGTGACCGTGCCGTAGAGCCCGCCGATGGTGACCACCTCGTCACCAGGACCGAGGGCGGACTGCATCGCCTCGGCCTCCTTGCGGCGCTTCTGCTGGGGGCGGATCATCATGAAGTACATGACGCCGAAGAGCAGAGCGATCATCAGGATCGGCGTCAGACCGCCGGCTCCCCCACCGCCCTCTGCTGCGTAAAGCACGGTAAAGACCTTCCCATTGGCCACCGACCCGACGGGGGGCGCCGGAGCGGAGGCGTGTTCTCACGTCCTGTACAGACCGCGGCGAGTCTAATCCCTGCACCTGAGAACGCCGAACGCCGCACGGATCACGTTCACATCACGGCTGATCGGGCTCGACGGAGAAGAGATCGGGCACCGGAGGAGCACTGCCGCCAAATGTACCATTCGGTGGAGTTCGCCCCAGATGATGCCAGGCCGCCTCGGTCGCCACCCGGCCCCGGGGCGTCCGCGCCAGCAGGCCGGCCCGGACCAGGAACGGCTCGCAGACCTCCTCCACCGTGTCCGGCTGCTCGCCGACCGCCACGGCCAGGGTGGAGAGCCCGACCGGTCCGCCCCGGAACGAGTCGACCAGGGCGGTCAGCACCGCCCGGTCCAGCCGGTCCAGACCCAGCGCGTCCACGTCGTACACGGTCAGGGCGGCCCGGGCGGTCTCCAGGGTGACCACGCCGTCGGCCCGGACCTCGGCGAAGTCCCGCACCCGGCGCAGCAGCCGGTTGGCGATCCGGGGCGTGCCCCGGGAGCGCCCGGCGATCTCGGCCGCGCCGTCGTCCGTGATCGGCACCCCGAGGATGCGGGCCGAACGGTGCAGCAGAGTCTCCAGGTCGGCCGGGGAGTAGAAGTCGAGGTGCGCGACGAACCCGAAGCGGTCCCGCATCGGCCCGGTCAGCAGGCCGGACCGGGTGGTGGCGCCGACCAGGGTGAACGGCTCCACGTCGAGCGGGATGGCGGTCGCGCCGGGACCCTTGCCGACCACCACGTCGACCCGGAAGTCCTCCATGGCGCTGTAGAGCAGTTCCTCGGCCGGCCGGGCGATCCGGTGGATCTCGTCGATGAAGAGGACGTCGCCCTCGGCGAGGCTGGTCACGATCGCCGCCAGGTCCCCGGAACGCTCGATCGCCGGCCCGCTGGTCACCCGGATGCCCGAGCCCAACTCGGCGGCGACGATGTTGGCCAGGCTGGTCTTGCCCAGCCCGGGCGGCCCGGACAGCAGGATGTGGTCGGGCGGGGAGCCGCGCCGCATCGCCCCCTTGAGCAGCAGGTCGAGCTGGTCGCGGACGCGGTCCTGGGCGATGAACTCGTCGAGCCGCTTCGGCCGGACGCTCACCTCCAGGTCCCGCTCCGCGTCCTGCGCGTACGCCGAGACGAGGCCGCCGTCGGTCATGCCGTCTCCTCCCCGTGGCCCCGCCCGGGGATCACCGGCTCCGCCCCGGGCGTGCGGGCATCGACGCCGGTCACCTGGTCCGGCCCAGCAGTCGGATCGCCTGCTTGAGCAGGACCGGCACGGGCGGGGTCGGACCATCCACGGTCTCCGCCACGGCGGCCACCGCCTGGTCGGCCTGGCCCGCCGTCCAGCCCAGCCCGACCAGTGCCTGGCGGACCTGCTCGGGCCAGGCGCCACTGGTCACCCCGGCCGCGCCGTCGGGCCCGACGGCCACCGGGCCGATCCGGTCCCGCAGCTCCAGCACCAGGCGCTCGGCGCCCTTCTTGCCGATGCCCGGCACCCGGGTCAGCGCGGCGGTGTCGCCGTTGGCGATGGCCTTGCGCACCGCGTCCGGCGTGTGCACGGCCAGCACCGCCTGGGCCAGCCGGGGACCGACCCCACTGGCGGTCTGGAGCAGCTCGAACAACGCCTTGGCGTCGTCGTCGGCGAAGCCGTAGAGAGTCAGCGAGTCCTCCCGGACCACCAGGCTGGTGGCGAGCCGGGTCTCCTGGCCGACCCGCAGCTCGGCGAGGGTGCCGGGGGCGCACTGCACGGCCAGGCCGACCCCGCCGACCTCCACCACCGCGTGGTCGGGGCCGGTCGCGATCACCGTGCCGCGCACGCTGGCGATCATCGTGCTCCTCCTCGTCGTACCCGGTCGGCGGCGGCGGCCAGCTTCGAGCGGGTGCCGCCGCGCCAGATGTGGCAGATGGCCAGGGCGAGCGCATCGGCGGCGTCGGCCGGCTTCGGCGGCTCGGCCAGCCGCAGCAGGCGGGTCACCATGGCGGTCATCTGGGCCTTGTCCGCCGTTCCGGACCCGGTGATCGCGGCCTTCACCTCGCTCGGGGTGTACGTCTGCACGGGCAGGCCGGCCCGCGCGCCGGCGAGCACCGCGATCCCGCTGGCCTGGGCGGTGCCCATCACCGTGCGCACGTTGTGCTGGCTGAACACCCGTTCCACGGCGACGCTTCCCGGCCGGTGCTCGGCGACCAGCTCGGTCAGCGCCCGGTCGAGCAGCAGCAGCCGGCGCGGCAGCTCGTCGTCCGGGTCGGTCCGGACGACGTGGTACGCCACCAGCGTGCAGGGCCGCCCCGGCACGCCCTCGACCACGCCGACCCCGCACCGGGTCAGACCCGGGTCGACGCCCAGCACCCGCACGCCGCCTCCTCCCCGACCCACCGGCAGTACGTGTGTTCGACACCCTACTGCTCTGCTCCGACGCCCACCGCCGGGGACACGCCGGACACCTCCGGGGCCACATAGTCCGACATCGGAGTATGTGCGGGCCACCCATGTGCCGTCGGGCACATAGCTCGTAACTTCTGCGCCATGACGGCTGAACCCGTGGCATTCCCCCACGTAGTCCAGGTCGACCTCACCGGTCGTACCGCGCTGGTTACCGGTGGTGGTAGTGGTATCGGCCGGGCATGCGCGGTGCGGCTGGCCGCGGCCGGTGCGGCGGTTCAGGTGGTGGACCGCAACGTCGAGGCGGCCAAGGCGGTCGCCGCCGAGACGGGCGGCCGGGCCGAGTGCGTCGACCTGGCCGACCCGGAGGCGGTGGCCCGGCTGGACGCCGAGGTCGACATCGTGGTCAACAACGCCGGCCTCCAGTACGTGGCGCCGGTGGCCGAGTTCCCGGTCGAACGCTTCTCCCACCTGCACCGGGTGATGGTGGAGGCGCCGTTCGTGATCGTGCGCCGGGCCCTGCCGCACATGTACGCCCGGGGCTGGGGGCGGATCGTCAACATCTCCTCGGTGCACGGGCTGCGCGCCTCGCCGTACAAGTCGGCGTACGTCTCGGCCAAGCACGCCCTGGAGGGGTTGTCCAAGGTCGTCGCGCTGGAGGGAGCCTCGCACGGGGTCACCGCCAACTGCGTCAACCCGGCGTACGTGCGCACGCCCCTGGTGGAGAACCAGATCGCCGAGCAGGCGGCCCAGCACGGCATCGGCGAGGACGAGGTGATCGACAAGATCATGCTGGCCCGGGCGGCGATCAAGCGACTGATCGAGCCGGAGGAGGTCGCCGAACTGGTCGCCTACCTCTGCTCCCCACCGGCGTCGTTCATCACCGGATCTTCGATCGCCCTCGACGGGGGCTGGACGGCGAACTAGGGGTGACCAGCACAATGGCGCTCATGTCGTCGCCGATCGAGTTCCTGGAACTACTGGCCCGGGAGGCCGCGGCCGTCGAGTTCGAGGGACCGTTGGTCGCCGCGCGCTCGGCCGGTCTGTCCGCCGACAAGATCGCCGAGCTGGAGCAGGCGAAGGTGGTGGCGCTGCGGGTCCGCGCGCTGCTGGAACGCCGCCGCCGCCGCGAGACCGAGCTCTCCGGGCTCTACGACACCGCCAGCGACCTGGCCGGGCTGCGCGACTCCGACGACGTGCTACGGGCCATCGTGCACCGGGCCCGGACGCTGCTCGGCGCGGACGTCGCCTACATGACCCTCAACGACGACGACCGGGGCGACACGTACATGCGGGTCACCGACGGGTCGGTCTCCGCCCGGTTCCAGCGGCTGCGGCTGCCGATCGGCGCCGGGCTCGGCGGGCTGGTGGCCCAGTCCGGCACCCCCTACGTCACCGCCAACTACTCCGAGGACGAACGCTTCCACCACACCGGCGAGATCGACGCCGGGGTCCGCGAGGAGGGCCTGGTGGCGATCCTCGGCGTGCCGCTGCGCCTCGGGTCGACCTCGATCGGGGTGCTCTACGCGGCGAACCGTTCCGCCCGGCCGTTCGCCCGGGAGGAGGTCGCGCTGCTGGTCTCGCTCGCCGCGCACGCCGCGGTGGCCATCGACACCGCCCGGCTGCTCGCCGAGACCCGGGCGGCGTTGGCCGAGCTGTCGGCGGCGAACACCACCATCCGGGCGCACAGCGCCTCGGTGGAGCGGGCGGCGGCGGCGCACGACCGGATGACCGCGCTGGTGCTGCGCGGCGGTGGGGTGGAGGACGTCACGGCGGCGGTCACCGACGTGCTCGGCGGGGCGCTGCTGGCGATGGACGCCGAGGGGCGGCTGCTGGCCCGGGTCGGTGAGATCGACGAACCGGACCGCGCGGACGTGGTGGAGGCGGTGGCCGCGTCGCGTACCGAGGGCCGCAGTGTGCGGCGGGGCCGACTCTGGTACGCGGCGGTGGTCGCCGGGGCGGAGAATCTCGGTGCGCTGGTGCTGCGACCGGAAGACGAGCTGGTCGACGCCGACCAGCGCATCCTCGAACGGGCCGCCCTGGTCACCGCGCTGCTGCTGCTGTTCAGCCGGACCGTCGCCGAGGCGGAGGGCCGGGTCCGGGGCGAGCTGCTCGACGACCTGATCGCCCGACCGCTGGCCGACGCCGAGGCGCTGCGCAGTCGGGGCCGGCGACTCGGCGTCGACCTGGACGCCCCGCACGTGCTGGTGGCGGTCGGCGACGACGTGATCTCGTCCACCGGGTCGGCGCGGCAGCGGGTGGTCTCCTGGGCCACCACGTACGCCTCCACCCGCGGCGGGCTCGCCGCCGCGCGCGACGGCCGGGTGGTGCTGATGCTGCCCGGCCAGGACGCCGGTGCCGCGGCCCGGGCGGTGGCCCGGGACCTGTCCCGGGTGACCGGCCGGCCGGTCACCGCCGGGGCCAGCGGACCGGCACGCGGGCCGGCGTCGCTGGCCGCGACGTTCCGCGAGGCGGACCGCTGCCTGACCGCCCTCGGTGCGCTGGGCCGGACCGGCCAGGGGGCGAGCACCGCCGAGCTGGGATTCGTCGGGCTGCTCCTCGGCGCGGTCGGTGACCAGGGCGACCGGGACGTGGCCCGGTTCCTCACCGACACCGTCGGCCCGGTGGTCGACTACGACGCGCGGCGGGGCACCGCGCTGGTGAAGACGCTGGAGGCCTACTTCGGGGTCGGCGGCAGTCTGGCCCGCGCGGCGGAGCAGCTGCACGTGCACGTCAACACGGTCACCCAGCGGCTGGAACGGGTCGGGCAGCTGCTCGGCGCGGAGTGGCAGAAGCCGGACCGGGCCCTGGAGGTGCAACTGGCGCTGCGCCTGCACCGGCTGCGCGACCCGGACCGCTGAGGCCGGCCCACCAACGGGTTCAGACCGGCTCTCCGTTCTCCGTCACCGTGGCACGCGCCGCCTCGGCAGGCCCGGTCGCGCCGCTTCCCGTCACCGCGGCGCGTCCGGCCCCGGCCGGCTCGGCAGGCCCGGTCATGACCGGTTCGACCCGGACGGTCCCGGCCGGGTCGGGGTGTCCCGGGCCGGGGGCGGCGGGTCGGCCGGGCATCCAGCGCAGCACCGCCAGCAGCCCGAGACCGGCCACGGCGGCGGCGAGCAGCGCCACCACGTGCAGGGCGGCGACGAAGGCGCGGTCCGCCGTGGCCAGCAGGGCGACGGCGTCGGTCCCGAGCCGGGGCGCGACGCCGTACGCGCCGGCGAGGGAGCCCTCGGCCGTCTCCCGGACCCCGTCGGGCAGCGCCGTGGTGGCCGGCGCGACCCGGGCCCGGTAGACCGCGGCGAGCACCGCGCCGAGCACCGAGACCCCGAGGGCCGCGCCCACCTGCCGTACCGTGTTGCTGACCGCCGAGCCGACGCCGGCCTTCTCCCGGGGTAGCGCGGCCAGGACCGACTCGGTGGCCGGGGCGGTGATGTGCGCCATCCCGGCACCCTGGACCCCGAGCAGTACGGCGATCACCCAGGTCGGGGTGGCCGCGTCGACCAGGGCCCAGCCCGCCAGCGCGATCCCGACCAGGCCCAGCCCGCCGCCGCAGACCACCCGGGTGCCGTAGCGGCGGACCAGGGTGGCGCTGCGCGGGGCGAGGACGAGCTGCGCCAGGGCCAGCGGCAGGAAGAGCAGGCCGGTGTGCAGGGGTGAGTGGCCCCGGACCAGTTGCAGGTGGAACGCGCTGACGAACATCACCCCGGCACCGGCGAAGAAGACCAGGCCGACCAGGGCCACCGGGACGGCGAACCGGGGCACCCGGAAGAGCCGGACGTCCAGCGCGGGGTGGTCGGTGCGCCGCTCGTGCCAGCCGAAGACGGCCAGCACGGCCAGTCCGGTGAGCACCGCCACCCAGACCACCGGCCGGTCGAAGCCGTGCTCGCCACCGTCGATCACCCCCCAGGTGAGGGTGACCAGGCCGACCACGGAGAGCGCCACGCCCGGCAGGTCGATCCGCCCGGGGCGGGGATCACGCGACTCGGGCACCAGCAGTGCCCCGGCGACCATCCCGGCGAGCGCCACCGGCACGTTGACCAGGAAGACCGACCCCCACCAGAAGTGCGTCAGCAGGACCCCGCCGAGGACCGGTCCGACCGCCACGGCGAGCCCGACCGAGGCGGACCAGTACCCGATGGCGCGGGGCCGTTCCCGGGGGTCGAAGACGCTGGCGATGACCGACAGGGTCGCCGGCATGATCGCCGCACCGCCGAGTCCCATGACCGCCCGGGCCAGGACCAGGTGCACCGGGTCCCGGGCGTACGCCGACAGCAGTGAGCCCAGCCCGAAGACGGCGAGGCCGGCCAGCAGGAACCGCCGCCGGCCGTAGCGGTCGCCGAGCACGCCGAGGCTGAACAGCAGCCCGGCGAAGACCAGGGTGTACGAGTTGATCGCCCATTCCAGCTCGGCCTGGCTCGCCCCCAGGCCGTGCACCGGGTCGGCCAGGGTGCGCAGGGCGACGTTGAGGATGGTGGTGTCCATGACCACCAGGAGCAGGCTGACCACGGTCACCCCGAGGATCGGCCAGCGCCTCGGGTGTCCGGTGTTCGCGTACGCCGCCACGGCACGCCCTCCCCCTGCGATCCTGCCGGGGGCGGCGCGGTCGGATCCCGCGTCCAGCCTAGGGCGACCAGCCGTCGACAGGGAACCGCCCCGGGCCAGGTTTTTCCTGGTCAGGGGCGGTTCTCCGAACGGATCGGGACACGCTTACTCGCGGTGTCCGGGACGCCAGCGGGCCACCAGCGCCGCCACGCTGCCCCAGATGCCCCGCCGGAACAGCAGCACGATCAGGACGAAGATGCCGCCGGTGACCAGGCCGATCGCCTCGAAGCCGGAGAAGGACAGCCAGTCCTCCAGCCGCACCAGGATGGCCGCGCCGAGCACCCCGCCCCAGAGGGTGCCGATCCCGCCCAGCACCACGACGATCACCGCCTTGCCGGAGGTGGTCCAGTGCAGGGTGTCCAGGGAGACGAACCGGTGCCCGACGGCGAACAGGCCGCCGCCCAGTCCGGCGATGAAACCGGAGAGGACGAACGCGGTCAGCTTGTACCGGCGGACCGGGTAGCCGAGCGCCCGGGCGCGGGCCGGGTTGTCCCGGATGCCGACCAGCACCCGGCCGAACGGCGAGTGCACGATCCGCCAGGCGGCGGCGAGGCCGAGCAGCGCGATCGGCAGCGCGGTGTAGTAGAAGTAGTAGTCGTCGGTGAGATCCAGCCCGAACAGCTCCCGGGGCACCCCCTGGAGGCCGTTCTCGCCCCGGGTGACCGAGCGCCACTCGTTGGCGATGTAGTAGACCATCTGCGCGAACGCCAGGGTGACCATGGCGAAGTAGATCCCGGTGCGGCTCACCGCCAGGTAGCCGATGGGCACCGCGAGCACCGCCGCCGCGAGCGCGCCGAGCAGCACCGCCGCCGGGAACGGCAGACCGGCGTTGATGGCGACCAGCCCGGTGACGTACGCCGAGGTGCCCCAGAACGCGGCGTGCCCGAAGGACATCAGCCCGGTGTAGCCGAGCAGCAGGTCCACCGAGACGGCGAAGAGCGCCCAGCAGAGGATGTCCACCGCGACCGGCGGGTAGAGGACGTTGGGCAGCAGGAACGCCACGACCAACCCCGCAGCCAGCAGCGCGTACCGCAGCCAGCGCGGCGAACGGGCGACGGCGGCCAGCGCGGAGGGTGTGCGCTTCGCGCCGGGTTCGGTGTTCACCACCGTGGTCATGCCGGGGCCTCCTCTCGGCCGAACAGACCGGACGGACGCCAGAGCAGCACCACGGCCATCACGATGAACACGATCGTCTGGGAGAGGATCGGCCAGTCCGACAGGTACGCCTCGCCCCACGCCTGGACCAGCCCGATGCCGAAGCCGGCGGCGACCGACCCGAAGATCGAGCCGAGACCGCCGATCACCACCACCGCGAAGACCACGATGATCAGGTCGGCACCCATCAGCGGGTTGACCGCCCGCATCGGCGCGGCCAGCACCCCGGCCAGGCCAGCCAGCGCGATCCCGAAGCCGAAGACCGGCGTGATCCACCGTCCGACGTCGATGCCGAACGCGCGGGTCAGCTCGGGACGCTCGGTGGCCGCCCGGACCACCATGCCGATCCGGGTGTGGCCGAGCAGCCACCAGACGGCCACGCAGACCGCGATCGCGAAGCCGAGGATGAAGACCCGGTAGGCGGGGAAGTCGAACAGTCCGAAGTCGACCGATCCGGACAGCTCGGCCGGGGTGGCGTACGGGCTGGACTGCACGCCGTACCGGAGCTTGACCAGGTCCTGCAGGATCAGCGTCAGCCCGAAGGTGAACAGGAAGTTGTAGAGCGGGTCGAGCCGGGTCAGCCGGTGGATGAAGGCCCGTTCCAGGGCCATGCCGAGCAGGCCCAGCCCGATCGGCATCATCACCAGCGCCGCCCAGAACGGCACCCCGGCCTCGCTGAGCAGCACGTACGCCCCGAACGCGCCGAGCATGTAGAACGCGCCGTGGGCGAAGTTGACCACCCGCAGCATGCCGAAGATGACCGCGAGCCCGAGGGCGAGCAGGGCGTAGAACGCCCCGCTCACCAGCCCGTTGAAGGTGTTCTGGAGGAAGCCGGTCACGGCGTCGTCACATCCGGCAGTCCGGGGACGGGGCGCCGAACGCCTCCGCCGCCGGAATGGTCTTGAGGATCTTCACGTAGTCCCACTCCTCGGTAACCTCGGCAGCCGGCTTGACCTGGGCGAGGTAGGCGTCGTGCACGACCCGGTGGTCCTCGGCACGGATCTTGCCGTTACGGAGGAACACGTCGTCGATTGTCTTGCCCTCCAGGGCCTCGACGATGGTGTCCGCGTCGTCGGTCCCGGCGGCCTGCACCGCCTCCAGGTACTGCGTGGCGGCCGAGTAGTTGGCCGCGTGGGCGAAGGTGGGCCGGGTGCCGGTCTCCGCCTTGAACCGGTCGGCGAACTCCCGGTTGCGCTGGTCGAAGTTCCAGTACCAGGCGTCGGTGTAGGTGGTGCCGGCGAGCGCGTCCGGGGTGAGCGAGTGGATGTCGGTGAGGAACATCAGCCCCACCGCCAGGCCGACGCCCTTCTCCCGGAGCTTGAACTCGTTGTACTGCTTGACCACGTTGACCAGCTCGGCGCCGGCCTGCATGGTGCCGAGGACGTCCGGCTTCGGGTTCAGCGTCGGGGCCTTGAGCAGGTACGTCGAGTAGTCACCGCTGGTGTTCGGGAACGGCGCCGCGTCCTTGCCCAGCACCTTGCCGCCGGCCGCGGTGATCGCGTTGGAGAAGCTGCGCTCCATGTCCTGGCCGAACTGGTAGTTCGGGTAGAGCACGTACCAGTTCTTCGCGCCCTGCTCGGTGGTGTTGCGCCCGGTGCCGTTGGCGAGCATGTACGTGTCGTACGCATAGTGGAAGGTGTACTTGTTGCACTTCGCGCCGGTGAGCGTGGTGGTGGCCGCCCCGATGTTGAAGTAGAGCTTCTTCTTCTCCTTCGCCACGTCGGCCACCTTCTCCGCCGCCGACGAGGTGGGCACGTCGAGGATCAGGTCCACGCCCTTGCGGTCGTACATCTCGTTCGCCTTGGTGTTGGCGATGTCCGGCTTGTTCTGGTGGTCGGCGGTCTCGACGGTGATGTCCTTCGTCACCGCGTCGTCGCCGTACTTCTTCTTGAAGTCGGCGATCGCCATCTCGACGGCCTTCACCGAGTTCTTTCCGGACAGTTCGAGGTAGACGCCGGACTGGTCGTTGAGCACGCCGAGCACGATCCCGTCACCACTGATTTTCCCGTCGCCGGAGGACTGTGGCCCTCCCCCGCCGCAGCCGGCCACCAGCAGCGCGGCCGCCGACCCGGCGGCCACCAACATGGTCCTGCGCATGGTCATCCCTCCATCCGCGCGTGACGGCGCGGGTCGTCGTCAGATGCCGAGGTACGACAGCAGCTCGCGTTCCCGCGAGCGCACCTCGGAGTTGTCCATCGCCTCCACGACACGTCCCTCGGCCAGCAGGTAGTGCCGGTCGGCGACGCCGGTGGCGAAGTGCAGGTTCTGCTCGACCAGCAGCACGGTCACGCCGTGCTCCTTGGCCTGCCGCAGGATGTCGCCGACCTGCCCCACCAGCAGGGGCGACAGTCCCTCGGTCGGCTCGTCGCAGAGCAGCAGCCGGGCGCCCATCCGCAGCACCCGGGCCAGGGCGAGCATCTGCTGCTCACCGCCGGAGAGCTGGGTGGCCGCCGAGTCGCGGCGGGCGTACAGGGCGGGGAACGCCTCGTAGACCCGCTCCAGCGGCCACGGGTCGGGGCCCACCGTCGGCGGCAGCGTCAGGTTCTCGGTGACGCTGAGCGTGGCGTACGCGCCCCGGTCGTCGGGGACCCAGCCCAGGCCCAGCCGGGCCCGACGGTGGGCCGGCAACCGGCTGACGTCCCGGCCGTCCAGGGTGATCGTGCCGCTGCGGCCCGGGTGCAGCCCCATCACGCAGCGCAACAGGGTGGACTTGCCGGCCCCGTTGCGTCCGACCAGGGTGACCACCTCGCCCGCAGCGACGGTGAGGCTCACCCCGCGCAGCACCCGGGCCTCGCCGTACCAGGCGGAGAGGTCGTCAACGCGCAGCATCGGTCGCTCCGTCGGTGGCTCCATGGGCGGCTCCCAGATAGGCGGTGATCACGCGTTCGTCGGCCCGGACCTGCTCGTAGGGGCCCTCGACGAGGACCTTGCCGGCCTGGAGCACGGTGACGGTGTCCGCCAGCCGGCCCACGACGCTCATGTTGTGCTCGACCATCACCACGGTCCGGCCGGCGCGGACCCGGGCGATCAGTTCGACCGTGCGGTCGACGTCTTCGAGGCCCATCCCGGCGGTCGGCTCGTCGAGTAGCAGCACCCGGGGGTCGAGGGCGAGGGCGATGGCCAGTTCCAGGGCCCGTTTGCGGCCGTACGCCAGGGCGTCGGCGGGAGTCTCGGCCAGGTCGGCGAGCCCGACCTCGGCGAGCAGTTCGTCGGCCCGGGCGGTGTAGCGGCCCATCAGGCGCGCCGAACGCCAGAACCGCCAGCCCAGGCCGCTCGGGCTCTGCAACGCCAGCGCCACGTGTTCGCGGGCGGAGAGCTGCGGGAAGAGGCTGGTGATCTGGAAGGACCGGGCCACGCCGAGTCGGGCGACCCGTTCCGGGGGCAGGCCGCCGATCTCCCGCCCGTCGAGCAGGATCCGCCCGCCACTGGGCCGCAGGAACCCGGTGAGCAGGTTGAACAGGGTGGTCTTGCCGGCCCCGTTCGGTCCGACCAGGGCGTGCACGGTTCCCTCGACCACGTCGAGGTCCACCCGGTCCACGGCCCGGAAACCCCGGAAGTCCCGGGTCAGCCCCCGCGCCGACAGCAGTCCCTGCCCGACCATCGCCACACCCTCCGCAGGTCGACGGCGACGAACGGCTCGGTGACAGCGGTCACAGGATCGTCGCGTGCAGGAAACCTACGGCGCGCCAGCAAGGTCGAACTATGTCGATGTCACATACATTCCGGCATGACCACCCGGGCCCGCCCACCATGCGGGAACGGGCCCGGACCGTCGTCGCACCGGTGACCGAGCACGTCGACATGTGGTGGCGCCACTGGTGTCATCAGCCGGTAAGCGCATTCAGCGCGAGGTCCACGTCCTCCTCGGTGGTGTAGAGATGGAAGGACGCCCGGACCCGCCCGGCCCGGACGGCGGCCCGCACGCCGGCCCGCTCCAGCTTCTCCTGCGCCCCCGGAACGTCGACGGTGACGATCGCGCTCTTTCCCGACGGCTGCCCCAGGCCGGCGAGGAACCGGTTGGCCAGGGCCACGTCGTGGTCCCGGATCGCGGGCACCCCGATCTCGGCAAGGAGTTCCAGTGCCGGGGCCGCCCCGACATAGCAGAACCAGGCCGGGGAGATGTCGAACCGCCGGGCGTCCTCGGCCAGGCGCAGCGGCGGCCCGTAGTAGGAGCCGTCCGGCTCCCCGCCCGCGAACCAGCCGGCGGCGTCCGGTCGCATTCGGTCCCGCAACCCCGGTGCCAGGTAGCCGAGGGCCACGCCGCGCGGCGCGGTCAGCCACTTGTACGCCCCGACCACCACGGCGTCGGCCCGACGGGCGTCGAAGGGCAGCCAGCCACAGCCCTGGGTGGCGTCGACCGACACCAGCGCACCGTGCGCGTGGGCGGCGGCCACGATGTCGTCGTACGGGGCGATCCGGCCGTCGGCGGACTGCACCAGGCTGAACGCGACCAGGTCGGTGCCGTCGTCGATGGCGTCGACCAGCTTCTCCAACGGCACCGTCCGCACCTCGACGCCCCGTTCGGCCTGCACCAGCCAGGGGAAGAGGTTGCTGATGAACTCGACCTCCGGCACCACCACCCGCGCACCTGGGGGCAACGCCGCAGCGACCGGGGCCAGCAGCTGGGACACGGTGCTCCCGATCGCCACGTCCCCGACCGGTACGTCCACCAGCCGGGCGAACGCCGCCCGCGACCGTTCGGCCGCCGCATTCCACAACCCCACGGCGTTGTGTCCGACCCGCCACTGGGCCAGCGACTCCTGAAGGGCCGTCCAGGTCGGTTCGGCCGGCAGCCCGTAGGTGGCGGTGTTCAGCCAACCGGGCTCCGGTTGCCACAGCTTCCGCGCCTCGTCCAGATCCATGCGTCCGACGCTAGCCGCGCGGGCAGGGCACGGTCACAACCAATTACCGTTCCCTGGCTCCGGTACGCACGCTCGGCGCGGGCACCGCCGGTGTGGCCTGTCCGGTGTCGGGGTGCCGGAGGTGTACGCCGGCCCACCCGTCGGCCGCACCCGCGCACCCGCGCGCCCACGGGACGGTGCTGCCGTTGCAGCGGGCCGAATCCTTGGCGATCCACGCACCCGCACGCCTACCGGACGGTGTGGGTATCCGGAGACTGTAGAGCTGCCCGCACAGACGGGGCGCGGACGGCGGGCCCCGGCGCGGCGGACAGCGGACGGCAGCGGCGCGGCGGACGGCGGGGGTCCGGGGGCGGTAGCACGGAAGGGGCAGCTCGACAGCGTCCCGACCATCACCACCCCGCGGACGGCGCGGGCCGGGCGGGGTCAGCTCACGTTCGCCGGGCCGAGCACGCTCTTCAGGTCCCCCATCAGCGCCGTGGTCGGGGCCACCCGGAACAACCCCAGCCGCCACGTCTCGACCTTGCCGCCCCGGTGCAGTTTGACGTGCACCTCGGTGTCCCCGGGGTGCAGCACCAGGGTCTCCTTGAGCCGGTCCGCCAGCGGCGGCGTGAAGCGGTGCGCCGGGATGGTCAGGCTGACCGGTTTGCTCCCCGGGTTGCTGGTGACGTCCGGGAGCTGCATGTCCATCGCCATGATCCGGGGCGTGTCGTCCCGGCGGTCGACCCGGCCCTTGACCACCACGATCGCGTCCTCGGCGATGTACTGGCCGATCACCTCGTAGGTGTTGGGGAAGAACAGCGTCTCCACCCCACCGGCCAGGTCCTCCAGGGTGGCCGACGCCCAGGCCCGTCCCTGCTTGGTCACCCGGCGCTGCACCCCGGAGAGGATGCCGGCGAGGGTGACCACCGCGCCGTCGGGCACCGAGCCCTCCTCGGAGAGCGCGGCGATGGTGCAGTCCGCCGCCGCGCCGAGGACGTGTTCCAGTCCGAACAGCGGGTGGTCCGAGACGTAGAGGCCGAGCATCTCCCGCTCGAAGGCGAGCTTGTCCCGCTTGTCCCACTCGCTCTCGCCGATCACCGGCATCACGGTCGTGCTGGTGGTCTCGGCGTCCCCGAACCCGGCACCGAAGAGGTCGTACTGGCCGACCGCCTCCTTGCGCTTGACGTCGGCGTACGCGTCGATCGCCTCGGCGTGCACGGCGAGCAGGCCCTTGCGGGGGTGGCCCAGCGCGTCGAACGCCCCGGCCTTGATCAGGGATTCGATGGTCTTCTTGTTGCAGACCACCGCGTCGACCTTCGACAGGAAGTCGTAGAAGTCCGCGTACTCGCCCTTCTCCTCCCGGCACCGCATGATCGAGGCGACCACGTTCGCGCCGACGTTGCGCACCGCGCCGAGACCGAAGCGGATCTCCTTGCCGACCGGGGTGAACGGCCCGGCGGAGGTGTTCACGTCCGGCGGCAGCACCTGGATGCGCATCCGACGGCACTCGGAGAGGTAGAGCGCCATCTTGTCCTTGTCGTCACCGACGGAAGTCAGCAGCGCGGCCATGTACTCGGCCGGATAGTGCGCCTTGAGGTACGCCGTCCAGTAGGAGACCAGCCCGTACGCGGCGGAGTGGGCCTTGTTGAACGCGTAGCCGGCGAACGGGACCAGCACGTCCCACACCGCCTGGATCGCCTCGTCGGAGTAGCCGCGCTCGCGGCAGCCGTCCCGGAACGGGATGAACTCCTTGTCGAGGATCTCCTTCTTCTTCTTGCCCATCGCCCGGCGGAGCAGGTCGGCCTGGCCGAGGCTGTAGCCGGCGAGGATCTGCGCGGCGCGCTGCACCTGCTCCTGGTAGACGATCAGGCCGTAGGTCGGGGCGAGGATCTCCCGCAGCGGCTCCTCCAACTGCGGGTGGATCGGGGTGATCTCCTGGAGGCCGTTCTTGCGCAGCGCGTAGTTGGTGTGCGAGTCGACGCCCATCGGACCGGGCCGGTAGAGCGCCAGGACGGCGGAGATGTCCTCGAAGTTGTCCGGCTTCATCAGCCGCAGTAGCGACCGCATCGGCCCGCCGTCGAGCTGGAACACGCCCAGGGTGTCGCCCCGGGCCAGCAGCTCGTAGGCAGGCTTGTCGTCCAGCGACAGGCCCAGCAGGTCGAGGTCCTTGCCGTGGTTGAACTTGATGTTCTTGACCGCGTCGTCGATGATCGTCAGGTTGCGCAGGCCGAGGAAGTCCATCTTCAACAGCCCGAGCGACTCGCACGTCGGGTAGTCGAACTGGGTGATGATCACCCCGTCGGAGTCCCGGCGCATCAGCGGGATGTGTTCGATGATCGGCTCGGCCGACATGATCACGCCGGCGGCGTGCACGCCGGTCTGCCGGATCAGCCCCTCGATGCCCTTGGCGGTGTCGATCACCTTGCGGACGTCCGGGTCCGACTCGTACAGGCCCCGGATCTCGCCGGCCTCGGCGTACCGGGGGTGCTTCGGGTCGAAGATGCCGCCGAGCGGGATGTCCTTGCCCATCACCGCCGGGGGCATCGCCTTGGTGATCCGGTCCCCCACCGCGTACGGGTAGCCGAGCACCCGGGCCGAGTCCTTGATCGCGGCCTTCGCCTTGATCGTGCCGAAGGTGGCGATCTGGGCGACCTTGTCCTCGCCCCACTTGTCGGTGACGTACTTGATCACCTCACCGCGCCGACGCTCGTCGAAGTCGATGTCGACATCCGGCATGGAGACCCGCTCGGGGTTCAGGAACCGCTCGAAAATCAGGCCGTGCGGGATCGGATCCAGGTCGGTGATGCCGAGCGCGTACGCGACCAGCGAGCCGGCCGCCGAGCCCCGGCCCGGCCCGACCGCGATGCCCTGGTTCTTCGCCCACTGGATGAAGTCGGCGACCACGAGGAAGTACGACGGGAAGCCCATCTGGATGATGACGCCCAGCTCGTACTCGGCCTGGACGACGTGCCCCTCGGGGATCCCACCGGGGAAACGGCGGGCCAGCCCCTTGAAGGTCTCCTTGCGGAACCAGGACTCCTCGGTTTCCCCGTCCGGCACCGGGAAACGCGGCATCAGGTTGTGGAACTCGAACATGCCGGCCGGGTCGACCCGCTCGGCGACCAGCAGGGTGTTGCGGCAGCCCTCCAGCCACACGTCCGAGCCGTCGACCGCGCGCATCTCCTCGGCGGACTTGATGAAGTAGCCGCTGCCGCCGAACTTGAACCGGTTCGGGTCGGCGATGTTGCTGCCGGTCTGGACGCAGAGCAGCACATCGTGCGACTCGGCCTGCGCCTCGTGCGTGTAGTGGGAGTCGTTGGTGACCACCGGCGGGATGGCGAGCTTCTTGCCGATCTCCAGCAGGCCGTCGCGGACCCGCTTCTCGATGTCGAGGCCGTGGTCCATCAGCTCCAGGAAGTAGTTCTCCCGGCCGAAGATCTCCTGGTACTTCGCCGCCGCCTCCAGGGCCTGGGCGTCGTGGCCGAGACGCAGCCGGGTCTGCACCTCACCCGACGGGCAGCCGGTGGTGGCCATCAGGCCCTCGGCGTGCGCGGCGATCAGCTCGGTGTCCATCCGGGGCCACTTGACGAAGAACCCCTCGGTGTACGCCTTCGAGGTGAGCGTGAAGAGGTTGTGCAGGCCGGTCTTGTTGCGCGCCCAGATGGTCTTGTGGGTGTAGCCACCGCTACCGGAGACGTCGTCGCTCTTCTGCTCCGGGCGCCCCCACTTGACCCGGGACTTGTGGAAGCGCGACTCCGGCGCCACGTACGCCTCGATGCCGAGCACCGGCGTGATCCCGGCGGCCATGGCCTGCTTGTAGAAGTCGTGCGCGCCGTGCATGTTGCCGTGGTCGGTCATCGCCACCGCCGGCATGCCCAGTCGGCTCGCCTCGGCGAAGAGGTCCTTGAGCCGGGCCGCACCGTCGAGCATCGAGTACTCCGTGTGCACGTGCAGATGCGCGAACGAGTCGGCCATGCAGAGCGCCCCCCGGGTCTGATCTTTGGCAGTCGGCCTAGCCTAGCCTCGCCCCGGATCCTGGCTCTCGACCGCCACGCACCCGCCGCCCGGTGCCGCTGATCGTCGCCAACCGGCTGTTGCGGGCGGGGTGACAGTCGGTTGCCGGACTCGGCCGGGAACCCCGGGCGGCGCCCGTCGTAGCCTTGCCGAACCACACCCGGCGACCATTGGACGAGGATGCCCCTCCCGGACGGTGTCGAGGACCTGGCCGCAGCGGCGTCGCGGGGCGATCCTGCGGCGCTGGACCCGCTGCTGGCCGCGGTACGCCCGGAGGTGCTGCGCCTCTGTGCCCGGCTGCTGCCGCACCGGGAGGACGCCGAGGAGGCGTGCCAGGACGCGCTGCTCGCCCTGGCCCGGGGCATCACCCGGTTCGAGGGCCGGTCGTCCTTCCACACCTGGCTGCACCGGCTGACCGCCAACCGGGCCCGCTCGACCTACCGGGCGCTGCGCCGCCGGTGGCTGGTGGAGGCCGGCGGCGTGCCGCTGCCGGAGCCCCCCGACCCGCGCCGGACGAGCGTGGTCGCCGGCACCCGGCTCGACCTGCTCGACGCGCTCGACGCGGTCCGTCCCGAACTCGCCGAGGCGGTGACCCTGCGGGACGTCCTCGGGCTGGGTTACCGGGAGATCGCCGGCCTGCTCGACCTGCCCGAGGGAACCGTCAAGTCGCGGGTCCACGAGGCCCGTCGGCAACTGCGGCTGCGCCTGTCCGACCAGCCCTCGGCCACCGAGGGGCGGTGACCGTGGGGACCGGCCGGGAGCGCGGCGACCCGGCCGACCACCACCGGCTCCGGCGGCGGGGCGGCGCGGGCGTACTCGTCCCGGCCACGGTGGCCGCCGTGGTCCTGACCGGGGCGGTCGCGGCGTGCGGTGGTGGGGGTGACGTGCCCGTCTCGCCGCTGCCCGTCCAGCCCCCGTCCGTGGCGGCGACCCCCACCCCGGCCCCACCGGTGACGTCCCCGACGTCCGCCTTCCCGCCGCCGACGGCGAGCAGGCCGGTCGTCGCCCCCACGTCCCGACGCCCCGCGCCGGTGACACCCACGACCGCGCGGACGCCACCCGCGACGCCGTCGCCGAGCGGGTTGCCCGGCACCTGCCACGGCGCGGTGCGGTACGACCTGGTGCTGGCCGAGACCGAGTTGGCGCTGATCACCTCGCTCTGCTTCGCCACCGGCGGGGTGCTGCGGATCATCGGGATCGGCCCCGGCGAGGTGACCGTGGACCGGGAGGACCTGGTCTCCCGCAGCTACGAGGCCGGGGTGGTGGACGTCCGGTTCGTCCGTCCGGGCACCGTGGTCGTGCGGATCCCCCAGGGCGGTACGACGCACCCGATCACGGTGGTGGTGCGGTAGCCGCCTACCGCAGCTGCACCCCGGCGAGCAACTGGTCGACGAAGGCGACGTCGCCACCCGGTGGGGGCACGACCTGCACGTAGATCAGGCCGATGCGGCCGGGGCCGAGCCCGGCGGCCTCGACGACGACGGGCCTGCCCCGGTCGCACGTGAACCGGGCCACCACCCAGTCCACGCCCGCCTGGCGGGTGTGTCGCACGGGCGCGGCGGCGCAGGCCGCGTGCGGGCGTTCGGCGACGAAGCCGGCGGGGGTGGTCCGCGCGGCGGTGCTGGCGGACAGGCCGACGAAGGCCCCCGGCACGGTCGGGTCGTGCGCCCACCGGTGCGGGTCGGGTGACACCACCAGGGCGGGTTCGAGCCTGCCGTCGGCACCGTACTGGCCGGCCCAGGCGGTGCCGACGGCCCGCCATCCGGAGGGCAGCGTGACCGTGATCGGTCCGCTCGTGGCGGTGCCGGAGTCCCGGCTGGCGGCGGTGTCCCCGGCCAGGGCTCCGACGGCGACGAGCACCGCCACGCCCACCGCCGTGGCCCCGAACCGCCGCCGGCCGGCCGGCCGCGCCCCGGATGGTCCGGTGCGGGCCGGGGTACCGCCCGAGCCGGACGTCGAGGTGGATGCGGCTGGCCCGTCGCCGGAGGCCGGTTCACACCAGCCGGACCCCGGCCCGGGGGCGGACCGGCACGCGGACCCGGCGGCGTGTCGCAGGGCCGCGCGGAAGGCTTCGGCATCGGGGTGGCGGTCGGCCGGCCGTGGCGCGGTGGCCCGGAGCAGCACGTCCGCCACCTGCGGCGGGACGCCCTCCCGGAACCGGACCGCCCCGGCCGGCTGCGGTCGGTCTCCCCCCGTGCGCCACGCCGCGCCGAGCAGCCGGACGCCGAGCCGGCCCAGCCCGTAGACGTCGGCGCGGGTGTCGACGACCGCGAGCGGATCGTCCTGTTCCGGTGCCATGTAGCCGGGGGTGCCGGCCCGGGCGGTGAGGCCGGAGGCGGCGGCGAGCGCCTTGGCCAGTCCGAGATCGGCGACCAGCACCCGCTCGCCGTCCGGGTGGGACCGGAAGAGGATGTTCCCGGGGGTCAGGTCCCGATGCACCACGCCGTGCCGGTGCAGCACGGCGACGCCGGCGGCGATCTCGGCCAGCAGGTCCAGGGCGACCGGCACGGGCAGCGGACCGGCCGTCAGCCGGTCACGCAGGCTGCCGCCGTCGGCCAGGGCCATCACCGAGTACGGCCGCCCGTCGTCCAGTTCCCCGACCGCGTGGATCCGCACCAGCCGCTCGTCGTCGAGCCGGCGCAGCAGGCGGGCCTCGTCGAGGAACCGTTCCCGGACCCGCAGGTCGTGGTACCAGTTCTCGGCCAGCACCTTGATCGCCACCGGGTCGTCGAGCACCGGGTCGTGGCCCAGCCAGACCGTCGCGAACGAGCCCGCGCCGAGCAGCCGCTCGATCCGGTACGGCCCGATCCGTTCCGGACTGGTCACCGCACCACCCCCGCCGCCGGTTCCGCCCACCACCGGTGCCGTCCGTCGTCGCTGCGGCCCGGCGGTTCGACAGTAGACGGACCGGCGGGTCGTCGGCAGCACCCGGCAGCGGCTCCGCGCGGCCGACGCGCAGGGATTGGACGAGGCGCACGGGACGCCCCGCCCACATCGTTGCGTCGGAGCACACTGATCGTGATCGGCACGACGATGTAGCGGTGGACAATAGTGTGTGGCACACAGTATCGTGTGACGCATGGTCAGCGATGAGATCCTGCGAACGCACCTCCAGGAGTTGCGGCGGGGCACCGTGGTGGTGGCGAGCCTGGTCGCCCTGCGCCGCCCCGACTACGGCTACGCGCTGCTGCAACGCCTCTCCGCCCACGGCTTCCCGGTCGACGCCAACACGCTTTATCCGCTGCTGCGGCGGCTGGAGGAGCAGGGGCTGCTGACCAGCGAGTGGAACACCGAGGAGAGCCGACCACGCAAGTTCTACCGGACCAGCGAGGAGGGCGAGTCGGTGCTCAGCCGTCTCCTGGACGACCTCTCCACCGTGCAGACCTCCCTGACCGGACTGATCGAAGGAGCCGACCGATGACGTCCCTGACCGACCGGTACCTCGCCGCCACCCTGCGCTCGGTGCCGGTCGCGCGGCGCGAGGAGATCGCCACCGAGCTGCGTGCCTCGATCGACGACATGGTCGAGGCACGGACGGCGGGCGGGCAGGACACCGCCGCCGCCGAACGGGAGGTGCTCACCGAACTGGGCGACCCGGCACAGCTCGCCGCCCGCTACGCCGACCGCCGGTTGCACCTCATCGGCCCGACGTACTACCTGGCCTGGGAGCGGCTGCTGAAGCGACTGCTCAGTTTCCTGCCGGCCACGGTCGGGGTGATCGTGGGCGCGCTCACGGCCGTCAACGGCAACGCCGGCGGCGCGATCGGCGAGGGCGTCGTCGCCGCCCTCATGGTCGCGCTCCACCTCTGCTTCTGGGTCACCCTGGTCTTCGCGGTGCTGGAGCGCCTCAACGTCCCCCTGGACCTGCCCGAGTGGACCGTCGACCGGCTGCCGGAGGAGCGCGTCGACCGGCAGATCCCGCTGACCGACACCGGCGCGGCGATCGGCTGGCTCGTGCTCGTCATCGCGTACCTGCCGTGGCAGCACTACCGGTCCTACGTCCCCGACGGCGAGGGCGGCGACGTCCCGGTCCTCGACCCGGCGCTGTGGAGCTTCTGGCTGCCGTTCCTGATCGCCGTGCTGATCACCAACATCGGTTTCGAGATCGTGAAGTACCGGGTCGGACGCTGGACCTGGCCGCTGGTCGCGGTGAACGTGGTACTCAATCTGGCGTTCGCGGTGCCGGTGGTCTGGCTTCTGCTGACCGACCGGCTGATCAATCCCGAGCTGGTGCAACGGTTCGCCTGGTTCCGCGAGGGCGACAACCTGGACACCGTCACCGCCGTCGTGATCGCCGGCACGGTGCTGGTCATGCTCTGGGACATCGTCGACAGCATCGTCAAGGCGTACCGCAGCCGCGCCTGACCCACCCGGGACCGGCCCGGCACGCCCCGTGGCGTGCCGGGCCGGTCGCGTACCCGAGCCGTTTCCGCCGCACCGGTGGTGGTCTAGAGTCACCAGGGTGACTGCCGGGTCGGCCTTGGGCCATGAACGCGTGAGGTTCCCGGCCCTGGCGTGACCGCCGGGTCGGCGAGAGGGCCACCTCTCCCCGTCTTCTTCGTCTTCTCCATCACGACAAGAAGGAACGGGAATTGCCGAACCACTTCAACGACGCCATCATCGACGAGTTCCGGGCCAACAACGGACGGGTCGGCGGCATGTTCGAGGACAGTCGACTCCTGCTGCTCACCACCACCGGGGCGCGGACCGGGCAGCCGCACACCACCCCGCTGGGCTACCTGCCCGACACCGGCGACCGGCTCCTGGTCGTCGCCTCGGCCGGCGGGTCACCCCGGCACCCGGCCTGGTACCACAACATCCGGGCCAACCCGCTCGTCACCGTCGAGAGCGGCGTCTTCACCTACCAGGCCGAGGCGACCGTCCTCACCGGCAACGAGCGGGACCGGATCTTCGCCCGGATCGTCGAGGTCGCCCCCGGGTACGCCGACTACCAGGCGCGGACGACCCGGATCATCCCGGTGGTCGCCCTGACCGAGGTGGTCGCCGGCCCACCGAACGCCTCCTCGTTCGGCGAGGGGCTCCGGCTCGTCCACGACGCGTTCCGGCAGGAGCTCGCCGCGATCCGCCGCGAGGTCGCCGAGTCGGGACCGGGCCTCGGCGCCCAACTGCGGATCAACTGCCTGACCCTCTGCCAGGGGCTGGAGTACCACCACCGGATGGAGGACAACGGGATCTTCCCGGCCCTGGCCGGGCAGCCCGGCACCGGCGACGTCCTGGACCGGCTCCGGGTCGAACACGAACGGATCGCCGCTCTCCTCGCCGAACTCCAGCGGATCATCGCCGACCCCGCCGCCGACACGGCGCGGCTGCGCGCCGAGGTCGACCGGCTCACCGGTGAGCTGGAGGCACACCTGACGTACGAGGAGGAGCACCTCATCCCGCTCCTGGACCGCCCCGGACCGGGCTGACCGACGCCGTGCTCCCGGAGTCCGGCCGACCTCCGGTCGGACTCCGGAGCGTGACCGCGCCACTGCCGATGGGGATCGACGGACCCGGCGCCACCGCCCGACCGGTGCACATTTCCTGGCCGGGCGGACTGGCCGAACACTCTGGACAGTGCCCGGACGCCGCCCAGATCATGAAGCAAACCGGTCTGGTGGCGTGCGGGGCATCCACCGACTCCCTCACGCTCCAGAGCAGGTGAACCGTGCTGAGCATCTCCGATCTACGCACCGACTGGAAGATCTTCCGACAGACGATGCGGGACTCCACCCTCAAGGAAGCCCTGGTCGACAGCGCCGAGTACATCCGGATCCGCCGCCACGAGCGGCGGGAACGCTTCGACGAGCGGTTCGGCACCGAGACCAACGGCATCGTCGGCCTGGCCGACATCGACAGCATCGGGACGCACCAGGAGGAGGCCTCCCACTACCTGCCCACCCGCAAGCAGGAGTTCGACCGGATGATGGCGACGGTCGGCGAGATCGACCACGGGGAGCACGTCTTCGTCGACCTCGGCTGCGGCAAGGGACGGGTCGTGCTGCTCGCGGCGGAGAAGCCGTACAAGAAGGTGGTCGGGGTGGACTTCTCCCCCACCTTCATCAGTCAGGCCAAGGAGAACGTCGAGCGCTACACCGGCCCGGTCGCGACCCACGAGATCGAACTGCTCGCCATCGACGCGGTGGACTTCGTCGTCCCCCCGGAGAACCTGGTCGTCTACCTGTTCTCGCCGTTCGGGCCGCCCGTCTTCGACACCGTCATGCGGAACCTGGTCGCCGCGACGAAGAAGCGGAAGCAGAAGATCACCATCGTGTACTACTCCCCCGACTACGACGACGTGGTCCGGGAGGCCGGCTTCACGCTCGTCGCCCAGGGCAAGGGCGACCACTGGCCGTGGAGCATCTACTCCGTCGGCGAGTCGGCCTGACCCGCCCCTCGCGCCCGGCCGCCGGTCGGCAACGTCACGACGGCCGGTGGAACTCCCACTCGCGGGCGAGCATCGCGTAGACCACCTCGTCGGACCACTCGCCCTTGACGAACTCGTTCTCCCGCATGTGCGCCTCGCGTCGCATGCCCAGCCGTTCCAGGACCCGGGCCGAGGCGGTGTTGCGGGCGTCCAGCCGACCGACGATCCGGTGCAGGCCGAGCAGGTCGAAGCCCATCTCCATCATCATCCGGGCCGCCTCGGTGGCGTAGCCCCGCCCACCGTGGTCGGGGTGGAAGACGTACCCGACCTCGCCCTGCCGGTGCTCGACGCTGACCCAGAACAGCAGCACGTCCCCGACCAGCTGGCCGGTCTCCCGGACCACCACGGCCAGGTTGAGCACGTCGCCGGAGTTCCGCAGGGCGGTACGCCGGCACTTGCGCGCCAGCGCCTCCCGGGTCGCCTGCTCGTCGTGCGGCTCCCAGTAGAGGTAGCGGGCGACGTCCGCGCGGGACTGGTAGGCGTGCAGCGCCGCGAAGTCGCCCTCGGTAAACGGGCGCAGGTCGAGCCGCTCGGTGCGGATCGGGTAGTCGGGAATCAGCACCCCGGCAGGGTACGCCCCGCGCCGCCGGGCCGGGCCACCGCTACTCCGCCCCGTCCCGAAGGCGCGAACTGTCCACCAACCAGCCGGGTGCTTCCGCGACGATCTCGACCGCGCGCGAGTGATCCACCGACCCGACAGGTCGACGCAGCGCCCGGAACGGATGGTTCATCGGATATCGCGAAGCGAGCAATCCGCCGTCAGTCGAGTGGCGGGCGATGCTCCGCGACCCAGCGCTCCACATCCTCCGCGAGCCACACGTTGCCCATCTCCAGCTTCGCCACGGGTTCCGGGAAGTCACGTCGCTGGGTCACCTGGTACACGCGCTGACGAGAGATGCCACCGAGCATGGTCCGGATCTCCGCCGAACCCACCAGCCGCAGCTTCCTACCCATGACGCTGACGCTAGGCACACGCCGACTAGGCCTGCGCCAGCTTGATACAGGACTAGTCGGCACACGCTCTAGTCGTCTAGCCTAGATGTGTGACTAGTCCGGACGGCGGATGAGGTGAGGCGTGAGAATCATCCGGTGGCTTCGGCGACGCCTGAAGCGACCCACGCCGCTGCTCGACCAGACGGGGCCAGCGACGATCTACGGCAGCCGCACGGGCCGACAGGGGACCAGTTCGTGACCCAACCTCGGGAAATTCCGATCCTGGTCCAAGCCGCCTGGTACTGCCTGGACTACCACCGCCGGGGCCGCTGCTCGAAGTGCACCTCCACCGGCTTCTGCCCGATGCAGGAAGCAGCCCGCAACCGCATCAGGGAGTGGCGCAGGTTCCGGCACGTCTGGGGATGGCCGTGAGCACTCTCAGGGCCGGTGACCTTCTCCATGTCTCCGCAGCGGCCAGCGTCCAGTTCCACAAGCCGATCGCCTTTCGTCTCATCCGCGTCCTGGTAGACCGGCCGACGTTCGATCGGTGGGTGTGGCTCGACGGCTACCAACTCGACGCCAAGGGAGACGCGGTGGCTCGCAGGGAGGTCTTTGTCCAGGCGGCCGAGCTGATTCGCCTGAACAACGGACCACCAACACAGCGGGTACCGGTCAAGCGCCTTGCCAGACGGGAGTGCACATAGCTCCTCTGCCAAGCCAGATATCCTGAGCCGCTGACATCAGCCCTGACCGCATGACGGCAACCTTTGTAACGGTCACCGGTGTTCCGTTAATCAAAATGCCCAAGGGTTCATCGACTACCAGGCAGCCATCGGGCCAAGTGACAGCAAAGCTCCATTTTTCCTGAAATAGCGAGACTAAGCGCATGAGGAAGTGGCAGTGGAGGCCCAGCCTCACCGCCATTCAAGCGGTAAGACCCACCGCCATCCAACGCTCCACATCCTCCGCAAGCCACACCTTACCCATCTCCAGCTTCGCCATGTGTTCAGGGAAGCCCCGGTTCAAGCAGGAGCCCCGCCAGGACGCACCTGGCGGGGCTTCACTTCACTGTCATTAATTCATCGCGGCCACGGTTCTAAACCCGCATTTGAGTGCAGGCAAACTAGAGGGCGATCGGCACAAACCGCCAACTCCAGAGCATCCTCGAAGGTGAGACCCATTTCCCAAATCCATCCGAGCCACGCGGACACCAACAGTGAACTCATCGACGAAGTGATCAAGTACCAGGCCGACCGAGGCAACTTCGCCGAACAGTCCGAACATCTCCAACGTCCCAGCAGCGACGAGCAGGCCCCGCCGCCCGCCAAGCGCTCCCGCAGCAGCCGCAACCGCGCGAAGTAGTGAGCCAGCCGGACCACGGTCCTGGACCAAGATCCGACTGGCGCAAAACTGCTATACAGGATCAAGTGCGGCCCGGCGCGTGGCCGGATCTGGATCAACGGCCAGGCGTCAGCGGAAACCCGCTACTCCAGTTCGATCCGGACCCCGAACGAGCCCTCCTCGAACCAGCCGCAGTAGTCGTCGAAGTCCAGGTGCGACCCGGCTGGCGCACTGGGCTGCGCGAGGGTGAGCAGGTGACGGGCGAGCGAGGTGAGCCCGGCCGCGTTGCCCGAGATGAGGATCGTCTTCGCCGTCGTCTCGAGCACCTCTATCCGCAGCACAGTGTCGTCGTCCCAGTCGCTGATCAAACCACGCCGGGGGTCGTACGGGATGACTCCGACGACGACGGGTTCCTTCGGCGGCTCGTCGGGGTCGTTCACGGCTGACATACCTGACACGGGTGCCACCCTTTCTCCTCCGGTAGATAGACGTGATGGTTGCTCACGGGCCTACCACTGCGGCGCCCAGGGCCGATCGGGTTCCGGTACGTCTCGAAGTTGATGTGCGGGTTCTGAGTGGGGTGCCGGGTGTCGCGGTCGGTCATGCGGACCTGGCGCAGGCCATCGGCGCTGAGGAGACGCCCGTCGCCCATGTCTTGATAACCAAGTCCGAGGAACTTTACCGCGGTGTCCAGCGCATCGTCGGTGGCCATCTGCACGTCGCCGAGGTTCTCCACCCCTCCGGGGACGCCCGGCTTGTCCGCCCCCGGCGTGCAGTTGTGCACCAGAACCGGGGTGTTGCCGGCGAGCACATAGTACGTGTGAACGTTGGCGACGGTGAGGTCGCGCATGGTCTCGACGCCGAGGAAGTTGCGCACCTTGGCGACCGTTACCTGCTCACCCGTCGAGGTCTTCAGCCACTCGGTCGCACGGAGTTCACCCGCGTCGACCCACTGCTCACGGCTCTCGCTCCAGAACGGGTGGTGCTGGGTCGTCTCCAGCGTGACGAACTCGCCGTCCTCGTTCCGCACCACCAGATCGGTCAGTTCCCGGTCCCGGTTGATGTGCAGCTCGGTGACGACCTCGGCACTGGTCCGACCGGTTTCCGGATCGTGCGCCAGGACCCGGTCGCCCTCGTCCACCTCGTCGATCCGTCTGGTGCCGCCGTCGGCCAGCAGCACCCGGGTGTCCGGTGCGAAGCTGTGCCGACACGACGGACCGCCCGACTTGGCCTTCGTGGTGGTCGGCCCGGAACCGCCCGTCGGTTTACGCGGCGGCGCGGGCGGCTTCGGACTGGTCGGCGCGACGTACGGGGCACCGGCCCGTTGCGCGGCCCGCTCGGCGGCGTCGTCCGCAGCCCGCCTCGACGCCGAGTTCAACGCGGAATCGGCAGCACCCTTGGCGCTCCTGCCCAGCATCGACTGGACCCGCTCGGCGATGTAGTCGGCGGCCTTCTTGCAGATCGGACCGACACAGAGCGGCACGTAGGCGGCGAGTGCCCCGAAGATCGCCGCAGGGTCACCGCTCTCGACAGCGCTGTAGAGATCGGCGGTGTCGGAGATGAACAGGGCCGGCCGGCAGACGATCATGAGGGTGCAGAGCGACTCGTGGACGATCTGCTCGGTCGGACTGGGCGGCGGCCCCCATTTGATCTTCGGGCTCCGGTAGGTGCCCTTGTCGGCCTTGTCCTGACAGTCGTAACCTCCCCGGCAGTTGCCCGCCTGGCCGAGTCCGAAGTGCGGGTCGGGCTGGTTGAGGAAGTCGGTGTAGATCAGACCGTCCGGGTCGCTGTAGGTCGTCGGGTTGTTCCCGGCGTAGCTGTACCCGTGGATCTGCTGGGGATCGCCGACGTCGATCAGCGGGTCCACCGAGACGAACCGACCGGTCGTCGGGTCGTACTCGCGGGCACCGAGGTGGGTCAGCCCGGTTGGATCCTGGTAGCCACCGACGAACCCACGCTGGTTGGGCCAGGTGGGTTGGCTGCCCCGGGGACCGCCGTACGGCGTGTGCCGCCGCTGGGTCACCGTCTGGTTGGCGTCCGCGCTGACCGTGATCTCGCCGGTGCCGTGGTGGTCACCGGCCAGCCAGGTCAGTCCCGTGATGGTCCGCTGGGCGATGACCTCGCCGTTGAACCGGTAGTAACGGGTCGCGTTGGCCTGGGTGCTCCCGTTCGGCAGGCGGAGTTCCGTGTCCCCCAGGTGCAGGGTGGTGCCGGTGGGGTCACGGGAGATCAGCCGGTTGCCTCCGACGTCGTAGAGGTACGAGTTCGTACCGGCTGTGTCCGTCAGCGTGGCCAGGTGCCCCTCGGGGTCCCAGGTGAGGGTCTGCTGTCCCTGGGGTCCCGGGCGACTGGTGGTGTTGCCCGCGCTGTCGTACGCGTAGCTGCCGGTCGTGGTGCCGGTGTTGTCGGTCCGGCTGTACCCGAGCAGGCTGTGCGGTTGGTTCGCGCCGGCCGCCGGGTAGGTGTAGGTCGTGGTGACGTCCCCGGTCGGGGTGGCGTGGTCGGTCTGGGCCAGCCGGTTCCCGACCCGTCCCTTCGGGTCGGTCGCGGTGCCGAAGTCCCAGCTCTGCCAGTACGGCGCCTGGCCACCGAGCCCCGCCACCGTCGGGTCCTGGTCGCAGTCGGCGGAGGCCGGGGTCCACGCCTCGGTCAGCCGGCGCTGGTGGTCGTAGGTGAAACACTGGGTGTCCCGCTGCGACCCGTCGACCAGCGGGTTGTCGTCGATCTTCGTGACGTTCCCGGCGTGGTCGTAGTCGAACGTCGCGTTGGCGAGGTACGACGGAGCCACCGAACGGATCACGGCACGCCGGGCCACCCGGCCGGTCGTCTCGTCGTAGTACTGCCCGGTCTGGAGCGACTTCGCCCCGGTCAGGGCAGTCGCGCGGGTGATGGTGTTCGGCTCGTAGAGCTGGCTGTAACCCGCGTTGACGACGTAGTGGGTGCCGCCGCCGTGGTTGGTCGCCAGCAGTTTCGGCAACGCGTACGTCTGGTCGTACTCGGTGGTGACGGTCTCGGTGGCGAGCCCACCTGCCGCCGGGAACACCTGGGTCCGCAGCGATCCGTCGGCGTTGTAGCCGGCCCGGAAGGTGTAGGTGCCGGCAAGGGCACCCTCTGCCGCCGGGACGACGACCCTGCTCTGGGTGGGCCGGTACATCGCGTCGACCGTGATGGTCTCCGTGCGGTACTCGTCCGTCCCCACCCAGCGGGAGGCCGACTTGGTGATTCCCTTCACCGGGGAGTCGTACGTCCAGGAGGTACGTAGGTCCCCGGTGACGCTGCCGTCGCGCACACTCGTCGGTCGGCCCAGGTCGTCGTAGGTGAACGCCCGGGTGAGGCCCCGCGAGTCGGTGACCGTCTCCACGTCACCGAGGGTGTTGTAGGTGAACTCGGTCTCGCCCTTGTCCGGGTCGTCGACCCGGATCTGCCGGCCCCGGATGTCGTACTCGTAGCTCCAGGTGTTCCCGCTGGCGTCGGCCACGCCGGCCAGTCGTCCGGTCGGGTGGTACGAGTAGGTCGTCTGGTCGTACCCACCGGTCGGGGTGTTGCCGTGGTGCTGCCAAAGCTTGGTGGTGTTGCCCCGCGCGTCGGTCCAGACCGTGCTGGCCGCCGCCCCGTTCGGCGGGGTCAGCTTGTTGTGGTCGCCGTGGTAGGAGGTGACGCTCCGCCACTTCTCCACGGCATTGCCGAACAGGATCTCGTTCGTCGGCCGTCCGGCCGCGTCGAAGACGGTCCGGACCTGCCGGGCCACGTCCTGGTCAACCCCGAAGTACGGTGTGGTGCCGGCCGTGCCGCTCTGGAAGTAGGGACCGTTGGTCTTCCAGACCCGGCCTGCCGAGTCGTAGTGCGTCTCGGTCAGCACCCGGCCACCGCCGTAGGCGGGGGCCTGCGTCTGCCGGGCCCGCCCCAGCGAGTCGATGATCTGGTACGACGTGTCGTACGTCGCCCGGGGATTGAGGCTCCGCGTGGTGATCGACGACGGCCCGCTCTTCGACACGGTGTACGAGAGACCGGTCGAGGGGTCGTTGGGGTAGCTGGTCCGGGGCCGGTTCGACAGCCAGACGCCGATGGTCCGGCCCAGCGCGTCGTACCCGGTCTCGGTGACCCGGAGGTTGGCGTCGGTCCGCTTGACCGGTTCACCCCAGGCCGGGTCGATGTCGACCACCTCGGTCCAGCCGAGCGGGTTGGTGGTGGTCACCCGGGTGACCGGGCCGCCGGTGGCCGGGGTGTAGGTGGATTTGGTCATCTCCCCGGCGACGTCGGTGACCTCGTCGGTCCGGCCGTAGGCGTCGTAGGTGGCGGTGCTGACGGTCTGGTAGAGCCGGCTGCCGCCGTTGTAGTCGCTGATCTCCTCGACGGCGGTCACCTGCCCCTTCGTCGGGGCGGTGCCGTAGGCCGCACCGTCGAACCGGAACCGGGTGTCGGCCGTGACCTGCGCGGCGGAGGTGGGGGCGGTGGCACACTGACCGGCCCAGCCGTGGGTCCGTCGCACCGGGGTCAGGAGCCAGTTCTGTCCGCTGGTGTTCCGCGCGTACTCGGTGGCGGTGCACAGGTCGTCGGAGACGGCCGGGTTGTCGTCACCGCGGTCGTCCACCGTGGTCGGCATGCCGTAGCTGTCGAAGGTGGTCGTCGAGGTCGTCCGCCGCCACCCGCCGCCGTCGAGGGCGACCCGGGTGCGGGTGGTGGCCGGCCGGACGTACCGGGACTCGACCGTCGGGACGCCACTGCGGCTGGCGGTCGCCGCCGACCGCCAGGGGTCGGTGACGGTGGCCGCGAGGACGGTGCTGCCGAGCCAGGTGATCTGCTCGCGCGGCATACCCGCGTAGTGGTCGTGGTCGGTGACCGCGCCGCCCTCCAGGCCGGTGACCGTGACGCTGCGGGTGCCCCCGCCGCTGAGCCGGTCGCCGTGCATGCCCCGGAAGTAGAGCGTCTCGGTCTTGGTCTGTGCGGCGCCTTCGCCGACCCGGGTCACCACGGTGGGATAGCCGCGCCACTGGGACCAGCTCTTGCGCTTCGCCGGCACGATAGCGTCGTCGTCGTAGCGCCACAGTGGCAGGTTCGACGGGTTCTGGTACTCGTACGTGGTGACCACCGGTTCGCCGCCGCCCTGGTGGTCGTACTGCTTGACCTCCCGTACGACGTACTTGTGGAACCAGTCCTGGATCGGGTCCTCCTGGCCCTGCGGTGTCCAGTACACCGGGAAGCAGCGCATCCGGTTGTTGTCGACGCTGGCCGGCATCGTCTGGCTACGGACGCACTCCCGGGGGGAGTAGGTCACGAACGTCTCGCCACCGGTTTCGTTGACGATCTTGTTGAGCCGCCACCAGTTCATCGCCTTCGAGTGGTCGGAGCCGGCCGCGTCCACCCGGTTGTTCATCTGGATGCCGTCGAGGGTGACCTCGGGCAGCGTGACCGTGGTGCCGTTCAGACCTCGCTGGGTGATGCCGGCCAGCCAGAGTCCGGCCCGGGTTCCGTCGCCCGGGTCGGGGAAGGTGTGCCGCAGGGTCCACGAGTCGACGTTCTGGTACGCGGAGGTGGCCGCCTTCCACACCTTCGTGGTGACCGTGGTGAGGCGCTTGGACGTCCAGAAGGTCGGCGACCCGGTGAAGCACTGGGTGGTGCTGGCGGTGCACTCCTGTTCCCACGGGGTGTCCGGCCAGGTCGTCTCGTCTTTCGTGGCGCAGTTGCTCAGGCAGCGGTCGGAGACGCCGAACTCCACCCGGCCGGGGGTGTTCTTCACGTACGGGGCGGTGGGGGCGTACTCCGAGCCGCCACGGTTGTCGCTGCCGTAGTCGATCCGCAGCAGGTGACCGCCCCGGTCGTACTGGACCGGGCTGGTCAGGGCGTGGTTGCGGGCGTAGCGGTTGGTCTCCTTCGCCCACCACAGGGACATGCTGTTGCCGTGGACGTCCACGACGTAGTCCAGGTTCCACCGCCACGCCTGGGTGCAGAACGAGTGGGCGAAACTACCGTTCTCGCACGGCTCGTTCGCGTGGTTTCCGGCGACCGGCACGGTGAGCACGGAGTTGGTGGTCGGGCGGTCGGTGGCCCAGCCGGGCAGCCGGTTCCGCCCGAAGAAGTACTGGGTGCCGTCGGCGGTGGTGACCTTCCAGTACTCGTTGTCGTTGTCGCCATTGGCGAACGAACTGTCGGTCAGCAGCTCGACGCGGGAGGCGTCCTCCCGACGCGGATGCCACCTGCCGTTGGCGTCCCGGAGCAGCTCGACGGAGCTGCCGCCGATCGAGAGCACCGCGTTGTAGCCGTCCCAGCACAGGTCACCGGTCTCGGTGCTGTTGCTGCCGCCGGTCATGTCGTCGGCGCAGGGGGTGTAGCGGCGCTCGACGAAGCCGGGCGAGAAGTCGAAACCCTCACCGATCCAGGACGGCTGGTTGTTGCTGGCGGCGTTGCGCCCGTCCACCGACTGCGAGGAGTAGCCGAGGGAGACGGACGGGGCCGGGCCGCCGACCGCAGGTGGCGTGCGCATCGGGTACGACCAGTTGAAGCCGCCGGTGGCACCCCCGTGGCTCCAGGTGGACGAGGAGGCCAGTCCGCTCTCGGCGAACGTCCCGGACCCACCGGAGGGGCCGGCGAGCACGGCGACGTACGTACCGACCGTCCCGATGCGGGCGTTCGCGGTCACCGTCGACCTACGGACGTCGTTGTCGGTCGGTAGCTCGGTCACCGTGCATCGGCTCGGGGCCTGCGTGACCACGGCGCAGTCGGTCAGGGCGACCAGCCGGAGCCGGGAGGACCAGTCCGCGCCGTACGCGGTACGGAAGGCCGCGTAGTCGACGCGGACCCGGAAATCGGCAGCGGTCGCGGCCCGGTCCGCCCGGGCGAGCCGCAGCAGCAGTCCGGGCACCCCGGCGGCCTCCGCGGTGGACCGGGGGAGCACCTCGACGGCGACGGTGGCGTTGGTGGTCACCGCGCCGCCACGTCGGCCGGTCGTCGGGGCCGGGCCCACCGAGACGGGCGTTCCGGTTGCCCGGGTCAGTGGTGGTTCCGTCACCCCGGCGACGTCGACGGCGGGGGTCTGTGCCGACACCGTCACCTCGGCGACGTGTGCCGTGGGCCAGGCGGGTGCTGGCCGGCGCACCTTCGCGGCGGCCTCGGTACGGCTCGGTCCCGGCCGAGTGGCCTTCACCTCGTGCCCGTCCACGGAGTCGTGCCGCTGCGCGGTCAGCCGCTCCGCCTGCGGGGCCGCCTGCGCGCCAACCGGCACCTGGCCGGCGAGGGTGCCGGCGAGCACCGCCACCAGGCCGGCGGCGACAACTCCTCTGGTGCCGCCGCGCATCGGTCCGGGGCGCCGGAGCCGTCTTCCGGATCTGTGGATCCTCATCATTACCTTTCCCAGGGGTGGGTAGCCGCCGGGCCGGAATGGCACGACGGTGGACGGGAACGCTCCGGTGCCGGCCGGTCGGGCCGGCACCGGAGCGACTGGTGGGGACAGTGGTCGGTCAGATCTCCCCGTAGAGGCCGGCGATGTCGTAGTCCGACATCGCACCGGCCCACGTGCGGACCCGGTCGACGGTGGCGCCCAGGTGGTTGCCCGCCTTGGCACGTCCGATGTGGAACACGGAGTTGCCGTGCCAGGCGACCACGTTGGCGCGGGTGGCCTCGAGCACTCCGTTGACGTACAGCTTGAGCTGCCGGGTCTGCGCGTCGTAGACCGCGACCAGGTGCGTCCACTGGTGCAGCGGTGCCAGCGACGTCGTGTACGCCGGTTGCCAGGTCACCCCGTTCGAGTCGGCGGCCGGCATGGTGACCACCCACTTGCCGCTCGTGCCGTCGAGCATGAGGTAGAAGGCCGACCAGACGACGCCCACGGTCGGGCGCGCCGTGTCCCGAAGGACTTGCGCATCAAGAATCTCCTCGTGAACCCCACACCCGATCGCCGGGCAGGAAAAAGGAATGCAAGGGATTGACGCGTCAGCGCCGCGATGTGACCTGTCGAGTCAGCGGCGAGGGCGTATCGCGGAATCGACGCGGATTCCAAAGGGGCCGGTGATTCCGAGGAGAGTGCGTATCAATCGCTCCCCCAGAATGGGGAGCAGGTTCCGGTCAGCACCGACCGGTCCCGTACGGGCCGCCAGCCCCTTGGCGGCCCATCTCGTTCTCCGTGCCCTGCCAGGCACGACCTGTTCCAAGCGACGCCCCACGCGTCCTCCCCCGTCTGCGAGCGGCTTGAACGTAGGGATGACCTGTATATATGTCAATGGGCTCAAGATCGACCACCGAGAGTGACCATTGCGCGGTCGATCTACCAGGGAATTCCCGGGAAGCCGTCACGGCGGGTCATTCCCCGCTCGACCAGCACGGACCCATCGTGCGGCATCGGGCCAGCTGGATCTGCCCGCCGGCCCGACCGGGACCGGCCCGTGGTGGGCGAAGGTCCTGCCGCGCGTCCGCTCGGAGAAACCACCGTGTGAACGAAAAAACGGCGGCGGCACCGTAATTCGGTGCCGCCGCCGCCGAGCAGGAAAGGAGCCGTCGACGATTGACGGGAATCAGCCGACGGCCGCCATGATCTCGTCGGAGACGTCGAAGTTGGCGTAGACGTTCTGCACGTCGTCGCAGTCCTCGAGGACGTCGATCAGCTTGAAGACCTTGCGCGCGCCCTCCTCGTCCAGCGGGACGTTCACGCTGGGGATCAGGGAGGACTCGGCGGACTCGTACTCGATGCCGGCGTCCTGGAGGGCGGTGCGCACGGCGATCAGGTCGCCCGGCTCGGAGACCACCTCGAACGCCTCGTCCAGGTCGTTGACCTCCTCGGCCCCGGCGTCGAGGACGGCGAGCATCACGTCGTCCTCGGTGGTGCCGGCCTTCGGCACGATCACCACGCCCTTGCGGGAGAACATGTACGACACGGAGCCGGCGTCGGCGAAGGAACCGCCGTTGCGGGTCAGCGCGGTCCGCACCTCGGTCGCCGCGCGGTTGCGGTTGTCGGTCAGACACTCGATCAGCAGCGCGACGCCGTTGGGGCCGTACCCCTCGTACATGATCGTCTGGTAGTCGGCGCCACCGGCCTCCAGGCCGGAGCCGCGCTTGACCGCGCGGTCGATGTTGTCGTTGGGTACGGAGTTCTTCTTGGCCTTCTGAATCGCGTCGAAGAGGGTCGGGTTACCGGCCGGGTCGCCGCCACCGGTCCGCGCTGCCACCTCGACGTTCTTGATCAGCTTGGCGAACATCTTGCCGCGCTTGGCGTCGATGACGGCTTTCTTGTGCTTGGTGGTCGCCCACTTTGAGTGGCCGGACATCTCGTACCTCCGTCTGTTGACCCACGCCTGCGTCGACTGCCCGCGCCTGCTCCACGACACCTCGACGCCGGCGGCGGGGGCGGCCGGTCGGCTCCGCGGGGAGGGCTACGGCGGGCGGTGGCCCTGCCGAACCGCGGCAATCCTACCGAGGTTCCCCAGGTCGGTGTCACACCACCACCACGGGCCGGGGCGGGCGACCCGGAAACGGCGATGTCGCGGTGCCCCCTTGGCGGGACACCGCGACATCGCCGAAACGGCGGCCGGACCTGGCCGGTGGTGCGGACCGGCCGGGCGCCGGTCAGCCGGCGGCGCGGACCAGGTCGACGAAGTACGCGTGCAGCCGCAGGTCGCCGGTCAGCTCCGGGTGGAACGAGGTGGCCAGCAGGTTGCCCTGCCGGACCGCGACGATCCGCCCGGCGGCCGGTCCCTCGGTGACCGTGCCGAGCACCTCGACGCCGTCGCCGACCCGCTCGACCCAGGGGGCGCGGATGAAGACCGCGTGGAACGGGTCGCCCTCGACGCCGGTCAGGGTCACCGGTGCCTCGAACGAGTCGACCTGCCGACCGAAGGCGTTGCGCCGGACGGTCATCTCGATCGCCTCGAAGCCGCGCTGGTCGGGGCGGCCGTCGAGCACCTCCCGGGCCAACATGATCATGCCGGCGCAGGAGCCGTAGACCGGCATGCCGGCGGCGATCCGCTTGTCGATCGGTTCGCGCATCTCGAAGATGTCGGCGAGCTTGCTGATCGTGGTGGACTCCCCGCCGGGGATCACCAGCCCGTCGACCGCGTCGAGTTCCTCCGGGCGGCGGACCGGGCGGGCGTCCGCGCCGCAGCCGGCGAGGGCGTGCACGTGCTCGCGGACGTCACCCTGGAGCGCGAGCACCCCGATGGTGGGTACGGTCACTTGGTCACCGTCCTTCCCGTGGTCCCGGTCGCATGACTCGGCGCGTTCACCAGCCCCGCTCGGCCAGGCGGTGCGGCTGCGGGATCTCGTCGACGTTGATGCCGACCATCGCCTCGCCCAGGCCCCGGGAGACCTTGGCCAGCACGTCCGGGTCGTCGTGGAAGGTGGTGGCCTTGACGATCGCGGCGGCCCGCTGCGCCGGGTTGCCCGACTTGAAGATGCCGGAGCCGACGAAGACGCCCTCGGCGCCGAGCTGCATCATCATCGCGGCGTCGGCCGGGGTGGCGATGCCACCGGCGGTGAAGAGCACCACGGGCAGCTTGCCGGTCTCGGCGATCTCCTTGACCAGCTCGTACGGGGCCTGGAGCTCCTTGGCCGCGACGAACAGCTCGTCGGTCGGCAACCCCTGGAGCCGGCGGATCTCCTGGCGGATCTTGCGCATGTGGGTGGTGGCGTTGGAGACGTCACCGGTGCCGGCCTCGCCCTTGGAGCGGATCATGGCCGCGCCCTCGGTGATCCGGCGCAGCGCCTCGCCGAGGTTGGTCGCGCCGCAGACGAAGGGGACGGTGAACGCCCACTTGTCGATGTGGTTGGCGTAGTCGGCCGGGGTGAGCACCTCGGACTCGTCGACGTAGTCGACGCCGAGGGACTGGAGGATCTGCGCCTCGACGAAGTGCCCGATCCGGGCCTTGGCCATGACCGGGATGGAGACGGCGTTGATGATGCCGTCGATCATGTCGGGGTCGCTCATCCGGGAGACCCCGCCCTGGGCTCGGATGTCGGCCGGAACCCGCTCCAGGGCCATCACGGCGACCGCACCGGCGTCCTCGGCGATCTTGGCCTGCTCGGCGTTGACCACGTCCATGATCACGCCGCCCTTGAGCATCTCGGCCATACCGCGCTTGACGCGCGCGGTGCCGACGACGGGCGTGGCGGTGGCGGGCTGGGTGGTGGATTCGGACACGGGTGATCGCTCCTCGGCGTGTCGGGGGGGTGCTGGGTCACGGAAATGCTACGTGCGGTCCAACACCCGTCCGACAGCCAATCACGCCCCGGGTGGCCTGCTCTGTGACGACCGTCACCGGGAATCCCATCCCCGGTGACGCGGTCGGCTCAGCCGGCCGGGACGTCCGCCGGCAGGGCCAGGGTGGGCTCGTCCACGTCGAAGTAGCGCGGACGGTCGTGGCGGCGGGCCATCCGCAGCAGGCGCACCAACACCCGCCGACGGGCCGTGAGCGCGTCGCGGACCAGGTCGGTGTGGACCTGCCGGGCCAGCGCCAGACGCCGGCTCGCCGCGATCACCGCCTCGCAGGCCGGGTCCGCCGGGTCGAGCCGCACCGCACGCAACTGCCGGGTGAGGTCGTTCTCGGCGGCCTCCCGCTCCTCGGGGCCGGCGTCGAGGGCGATCCGCGCGGCGGCGTAGAGCTCCACGCCGTAGCGCTGCTCGGCCAGGACCGCCGCGGCCGCCGCCCGGCGCAGCAGGTGGGCGTCGAGGGCCCGGGCGGCCGACTCGGCGCGCAGGTGCAGCCGCTCGACCCGGGCGGCCGTCCAGATCAGGTACGCCGACACCAGCACGACGGACGCGACCGCGCCCACCACCCACCACATGCCCGGCATCGTAGTGCTGCTCCCGTTCCCGTCCGCCCGGGTGCGAAGGTCGCCGTCCCGCCGGCCACCGCCGCACCACCGTCACCGTCGCTCAGCCCAGCCCCACCCACTCCTGGTCGATCACCCGCCCGTCGGTGGCCTCGATCGCCGCCGCGTACACCTCCAGGACCCGGCGGGCGACCACCGGCCAGTCGAAGGTGGTCACCACCTGGTCGCCGCAGGCGGTCAGCTCCGCCCGCCGCGCCGGGTCGTCGAGCAGGCCGGTCAGCGCGTCCCGCAGCGCTCCCGCGTCCCCGGTGGGAAAAAGGTGCCCGGCCCGTCCGCCGTCGAGCACCCGACGGAACGCGTCCAGGTCACTGGCGACCACCGTGGTCCCGGCGGCCAGCGCCTCGGTGAGGATCATGCCGAACGACTCGCCACCGGTGTTCGGCGCGACGTAGAGGTGGACGCTGCGCAGCATGCGCGGTTTGTCCGCCTCGGAGACCAGGCCGAGGAAGGTGACCCGGTCCCGCAGGTGGGACGGGAACCGGGCGTAGAGGTCGTCGGCCTCGCCCGGACCGGCGACCAGCAGCCGCAGGCCGGGACGGTGCGGGGCCAGCTCGACGAAGGCGTCCCGCAGCACCGGGAAGCCCTTGCGTGGCTCGGTGAACCGGCCGAGGAAGCCGACCGTGCCCCCGCTGCCCGGCCCGCACTCCCCCGGCCAACCGGGCAGCGGCTCCGCGCCGGTGAACCGGGCGACGGTCACCCCGTTGGGGATCTCCACCGCGCCGCCGCCCATGTGCTCGACCTGCACCTTCCGGGCGAGCGCGCTGACCGCGATCCGGGCGGTGATCCGTTCCAGCACGATCTGGAGCACGCCCTGCGCGGCGGCGAGCGCCCGCGAGCGGGTCATCGCGGTGTGGAAGGTCGCCACCACCGGTCCCCGGGCGGAGAGCACGGCCAGCAGCGACAGGCTCAGCGTCAGCGGCTCGTGCACGTGCAGGACGTCGAAGTCGCCCCGGGTGATCCAGCGGCGGACCCGGGCGGTGGAGACCGGCCCGAAGGCGATCCGGGCCACCGACCCGTTGTACGGCAGGGGCAGCGCCCGACCGGCCGGCACGACGTACGGCGGCAGCGGCGAGTCCTCGTCGGCGGGCGCGAGCACGCTCACCTCGTGCCCGAGGCCGATCAGCGCCTCCGCGAGGTCGACGACGTGGTTCTGCACGCCCCCGGGTACGTCGAAGGAGTACGGGCAGACGATGCCGATACGCACAGCTGAAGCCTTTCGTTCACTGCCGCGGGGCTCCGCTCCGCTGCTCCTCGCACTCCGGCTCGCTCACCTGCCGCCTCGCTCCTCACGTCCTCGCGGCGTACCGTCAGACCGGCCCGGAGGCCGCCGGGGGCCGGCTCTCCCGCCGGGGCCTGGGCGACGGGTTCCCCGGGCCGTCCTGGTCCAGCCACATCCGCTGCAACATGTGCCAGTCTTCCGGATGCCGGGCGATGCCCGCCGCCAGACCGTCGGCAATCCGCTGGGTCAGCAGCCGGGCCCGCTGGTCGAGCGGGCCGGCGTCCGGGTCGGGCAGCTCCAGCGGCCCCTCGATGGACGCGCACGGCGCGTCCGGTTCGTACCACATCGTGGCGACGTAGAGGGGTGCGCCGGTGCGCAGGGCGAGCAGGGCCGGGCCGGCCGGCATCCGGGTCCGCCCGCCGAAGAAGGTGACCTCCACGCCCCGGGCGGAGAGGTCCCGGTCGGCCAGCAGCGGCACCACGTGCCCGGCGCCCAGCCGCTCGACCAGGATCTCGAAGGGGGGACGCTCGCCACCGTGGGTGGGCAGGATCTCCATGCCGAGGCCCCGCCGGAAGGCGAGGAAACGCTCGTAGACCGCCTCGGGGCGGAGCCGCTCGGCGACCGTGGTGATCGGCCAGCCCTGGGCGGCGACCCAGGCCCCGGCGGCGTCCCAGTTGCCGGCGTGCGGCAGCGCCACCACCGCGCCACGACCGGCCGCCACGTCGGCGGCGAGCAGGTCGTGACCGTGGGTCAGCCGGAACCCGGCGAGGAGCTGCTCGTGACTGCGCGAGGGCAGCCGGAACGCCTCCAGCCAGTACCGGGCGTAGGAGCGCAGCCCCCGGCGGACCAGTTCGTCCAGCTCCGCCTCGGGCAGGTCGGGACCGACCACCCGGCGCAGGTTCGCGGCGAGTCGGGCCGTACCCGCGCCGCCGGCCCGGTGGGCCCGGTCCGCACCGGCGCGGAAGATCGTGGCGGCGACCGGCCCGGGCAGCGCACGCACCAGCCGCCAGCCGGCGACGTAGCCCAGTTCGGCGAGGTTCACGCCGGTCCTCCCCCGTCGCCGGTCGGGCCGGTCACCCCGGCACGCCCGCCTGGGCCCGCTGGGCCTGCCGGTACACGTGGATCATCCGCTGGCCGACGGTGAAGATCGACACGGCGGCGAGCAGCCAGAGTGCCACGACCAGGGCCCGGTCGATCCCGAGCCCGGTGAGCAGTCCGCCGATGCCGACGATGAGCAGCCGCTCGGTCCGCTCGGCGATGCCCACGTTGCAGGTCATGCCGAGCCCCTCGGCCCGGGCCTTGACGTAGGAGACCAGGCCCCCGGCGGCCAGGCAGACCAGCGCCGCGGCCACCCCGCCCCGGTCACCCTGGGTGGCCAGGTAGTAGGCCACCGCGCCGAAGACCGCGCTGTCGGCGACCCGGTCCATGCTGGAGTCGAGGAACGCTCCGAACTTCGTCGAGCCGCCGCTCATCCGGGCCATCGTGCCGTCGAGCAGGTCGGTCAGCGCGAAGACGGTGACGATGAGGGCACCGGCGACCAGGTGCCCGCGCGCACCGAAGCCGAGCGCGCCGACGAGCACCCCGACGGTGCCCGCGACGGTGACCGTGTTGGGGGTGACGCCCGCGCGGAGCAGGGCACGTGCGACGGGCTCCACGACACGGGTCATCCCCGCTCGGGCCGACACTTGGAAGATCTTCGCCATGGCGGTCCCACGATAACGGTCCGCCGGTACGGGCGGTACGGCCGGTCGTGCCGACCCGCCGACGGGGTTGTGTCGGATCGGTAACGGGTGTGAGATCGGGGCAGGGGACGTGAGCCAGCTCACCCACCCGCCCGTCACGTTCCCGGTACGCAGCAGTCCACCGGAGGATATCGCCGCGCACGCCCGGGCCGCTTCCCCCGTCACGCGGCGGTCGCCACCACACCACCGGCTGAGGGAGGTGCGCCCCATGGCGCAGAGGAGTCACGACAAGGGTTCCACCGGCGGCGTACCGGTGGCGGACGAGCCGCGCCGGGTCCGCAACGTGGTGCTGGTGGGCCACTCCGGGTCCGGCAAGACGACCCTGGTCGAGGGGCTGCTCGCAGCCGCCGGCGCGATCACGCGGCCCGGCACGGTCGGCGACGGCACCACGGTCTGCGACCACGACCCCGCCGCGGTACGCCAGCAGCGCTCGGTGAGCCTGGCCTGCGCGCCGTTGTGGCACAACGACGTCAAGGTCAACCTCCTGGACACCCCCGGATACGCCGACTTCGTCGGTGAGCTGCGTGCCGGGTTGCGCGCCGCCGACGCGGCCCTGTTCGTGGTCTCCGCCGTCGACGGCATGGACGCGGCCACCGCCGCGCTCTGGGAGGAGTGCGCCGCCGTCGACATGCCCCGGGCGGTGGCCGTCTCCCGGCTGGACCACCCGCGCGCCGACTTCGACGAGGCGGTGGCGCTGTGCCAGCGGGTCTTCGGCGACAACGTGCTCCCGCTGTACCTGCCGATGCTGGGCGACGACGGGATCTCGGTGGTCGGCCTGATGGGGTTGATCACCCGTCGGGTCTTCGACTACACCGCCGGACTGCCGGCCGCCATCCGGCAGCCCGACCCGGAGCACCTGCCGGCCATCGTCGAGGCCCGCGACGAGCTGATCGAGGGGGTCATCGCCGAGAGCGAGGACGAAACCCTGATGGACCGTTACCTCGACGGCGAGGAGATCGGCACCGACATCCTCGTCGAGGACCTGGAGAAGGCCGTCGCCCGGGGCCATTTCCACCCGGTGGTGCCGGTCTGCGCGCAGACCGGGGTAGGGCTGGACGTACTGCTGGAGGTGCTGACCGCGGCGTTCCCGTCGCCCCCGGAGCACACCCTGCCGGCGGTGACCGGGGTGGACGGCTCGCCGCGCCCGCCACTGACCTGCGACCCGGACGGACCGCTGGTCGCCGAGGTGGTCCGGACCACCGTCGACCGGCACGTCGGACGGATCAGCCTGGTCCGGGTCTTCTCCGGCACCCTGCGGCCGGAGCAGACCATCCACGTGTCCGGGCACGGCCTGGCCGACCGGGGGCACCCGGACCACGACGCCGACGAACGGGTCGGGCACGTCTACAGCCCGCTCGGCGCGACGCTGCGCGAGGTGCCGTACTGCGTTGCCGGTGACCTCTGCGCGATCACCAAGTCGGGCAGCGCGGAGACCGGTGACACCGTCTCCGCCAAGGACGACCCGCTGCTGGTCGCCCCGTGGGAGATGCCCGAGCCGCTGCTGCCGGTGGCGGTCGTGGCGCGCAGCCGGGCCGACGAGGACGCGCTGGCCCGGAACCTGGCCCGACTGGTCGCCGGGGATCCCACCCTGCGGCTGGAGCGCAATCCGGAGACCCACCAACTGGTGCTCTGGTGCATGGGTGAGGCGCACGCCGACGTCGTGCTGGACCGGCTGCGCGCCGGCGGCGTGGACATCTCGACCGAGCCGGTGCGGGTGCCGCTGCGGGAGACGTTCGGCGCCGCCGCCACCGGCCACGGCCGGCACGTCAAGCAGTCCGGCGGGCACGGCCAGTACGCCGTCTGCGACATCGAGGTGGAGCCGCTGCCCCGGGGCACGGGGTTCGAGTTCGTCGACCGGGTGGTCGGCGGCGCGGTGCCGCACACCTACGTCCCCTCCGTGGAGAAGGGCGTCCGGGCCCAGATGGAGCGGGGTCTGGTCGCCGGGAACCCGGTGGTCGACCTGCGGGTGACGCTGGTGGACGGCAAGGCCCACAGCGTCGACTCCTCCGACGCGGCGTTCCAGACCGCCGGGGCGCTCGCCCTGCGCGACGCCGCCGGCCGGGGTGGGACGGTGCTGCTGGAGCCGGTGGACGAGGTCGTGATCCGCATCCCGGACCGGTACGTCGGCGCGGTGCTGGGCGACCTCTCCGGCCGGCGCGGCCGGGTGCTCGGCACCGAGCCGGACGACTCCGGCGTGGAACGCACGCTGGTCCGCGCCGAGGTGCCCGCCACCGAGTTGCTGCGGTACGCGGTGGAGCTGCGCGCGACGACCTCCGGCACCGGTACGTTCCGCCGGTCCTTCGCCCGCTACGAGCAGCTCCCCGCCCACCTGGCCGACGAGGTCCGCTCGACGCACGCCCCCTGACCCCGACGCCGGCGGCGTGCGGCGGCGGAAGGGGTCAGGGGCGCACCCCGGGGAGCGTGGGAGCCGGCCAGTAGGGGCGGTCGGCGTCCCGGAGGGCGGCGGTGCGCAGGGCGGCGAGCTGCCGTTCCACCTCGGCGAACTGGTCCAGTGGCAGCGGCCCCCGGTGCAGCGCGCCGGCGTTCTCCTCCACCTGGGCCACGGTCCGGCAGCCGGGAATGGGGACGGTCCGGTCGCTGCGGGCCCAGATCCAGCCCAGCGCGCCCTGGGCGAGGGTCCGCCCGTCGGCGGTGAGGGCGGCCCGGACCGTGGCCACCCGGCGCAGCCACTCCGGGGCGGGACGTCCGCCCCGGAACCAGTCGAGCCAGCCGGAGGTGACGCCCCGGACGTCGTCGGGCGGCAGCGTCGAGCCGGTGGTGTACTTGCCGGTGAGCAGGCCCATGCCGAGCGGTCCCCGGCAGATCGCGGCCAGGTCGTACTTGTCGCAGACGGCGAGCATGGCCGGGGCGTCGCGCAGCACCGACAGGTTGTGCTGGACGGCGGTGTGGTGCGCGCCCGTCCGGGCGTAGGCGGCGGCCCGGTCGGGGTGGTCGGTGCTCCACCCGTACGCCCGGACGAGCCCCTCGGCGACCAGGTCCTCCAGCGTGCCGACCAGCGCCTCGGCGCGCGGGACCGGCAGGTCGGCCAGGTGCAGCTGGTAGAGGTCGATCCGGTCGGTGCCGAGCCGGCGCAGCGAGTCGACCACCGCCCGGCGCAGGTATGCCGGTGAGGCGTCCCGCCCGGTGGCCTGCCGGGTGGCCTCGTCGAAGGTCCAGCCCCACTTGGTGGCGACGAGCGCCTCGTCCCGCCGCCCGGCCAGTGCCCGGCCGAGGATCCGCTCGCCGTGTCCGGCGCCGTACGTGTCGGCGGTGTCGAAGAGGGTGATCCCGAGGTCGAGGGCGCGGCGGACCGCCCGGACGGACTCGGTGTCGTCGACCGGCCCCCACCCCAGTGGCCGGCTCCCGTCGGCCCAGGGACCGCCGATCGCCCAGCACCCCATGCCGAGAGCGCTGACCTCGATGCCACTGCGGCCCAGTCGCCGCGTCGTCACTGCCACCGGTCGATCCTGTCACCCGGACGCGAGGGCGCGCGGTAGGCCGTCACACCCCGCAGACAGGACACATGCGATAGAACGGACGGTTGGTCAGGCCGACGGCCGGGTCCTGGCGAGCAGGTTCAGGCCGACGGCCAGGCCTTGGCGAGCAGGTCACGGGTGTCGGTGAGCAACTGCGGCAGGACCTTCGTCTGCCCGATCACCGGCATGAAGTTGGCGTCCCCACCCCAGCGGGGCACCACGTGCTGGTGCAGGTGCGCGGCGATGCCGGCCCCGGCCACCCCGCCCTGGTTCATGCCGAGGTTGAAGCCGTGGGCGTTGCTGACCTGGCGTACCACCCGCATCGCGGTCTGCGTGAAGGCGGCCAGTTCGGCGGTCTCGGCCAGGTCGAGGTCGGTGTAGTCGGCGACGTGCCGGTACGGGCAGACCAGCAGGTGCCCCGGGTTGTACGGGTAGAGGTTGAGCACCGCGAAGACGTGCTCGCCCCGGGCCACCACCAGGCTCCCCTCCGGACCCAGCCCGGGGGCCCGGCAGAACGGGCAGCCGGCGGGCTTCTCGTATCCGCCGTCGGGCCGGTCCCCGCCGGTGATGTAGGTCATCCGGTGCGGGGTCCAGAGCCGCTCCAGGCCGTCGGCCATGCCGCTGTCCGTGTGCCGTTCCGCCCCTGTCACGCCTCCGATCCTACGTTCCCGGCCGGGCGCTCCCGGGTGGCCCGGTGGCGCCCGCCGGGAGCGGGGCGCACCAACGACATATGACCATCTATGCCCCCATCATCCCCCAGAGCCAGATTAAGAATGTGTGAAGAATATTGACGCCTCGGCCGCAGTCAATGAAACTTCCATCCCGGTCTATTGTGATGATCGTCGATGGGAGTGTGTCGTGAACCGACGTACCACCGTTCTCCGCCGCCTGGGGCGCGCCCTGACGGCCTGCGCGCTCGCCGCCGTCGCCAGCCTGGTCGGCGTGACCGTGACGAGCAGCGCGGCGCAGGCCGACGGCTGCTACACCTGGGGTCGCACGCTCTCCTCCGGCATGTCCGGTGAGGACGTCCGCCAGCTCCAGATCCGGCTCTCCGGCTACCCGGGCTACGGCGCGGTGCTCGCCCTCGACGGTGCCTTCGGCCCGGCCACCCGGTCCGCGCTCATCCGCTTCCAGCAGGCGTACGGCCTGGCCGCCGACGGCTACGCCGGCCCGGCCACGCAGGCCAAGCTCTACGAGCTCCAGGACGACGACTGCACTCCGGTCAACTTCACCTACGCCGAGTGGAACCGGTGCAACAGCAACTGGTCCGGCGGGGCCGTCTCGGCCAGCAGCGCCAAATTCAACGCGCTGGTCTCGATGTGGAAGCTCCAGGCCATGCGGCGGGCGATGGGCAGCGCGCCGATCAACATCAGCAGCGGCTTCCGTAGCTACTCCTGCAACAGCGCGGTCGGCGGGGCGTCCAACAGCCGGCACCTCTACGGCGACGGCGTGGACCTGGTCGGCGTCCACTCGTTCTGCGCCTTCTCCCAGCAGGCCCGCAACCACGGCTTCACCAACATCCTCGGCCCGGGCTACCCCGGCCACAACGACCACGTCCACCTGGGCAACACCCCGAGCCGCTCCTGGTCGGCCCCGAGCTGCGGAATCTGATCCCCCCACCCGTACGCCGAGGCCCCCGCCGCTGGCGGGGGCCTCGTGTGCGTTCGGAGGTCAGGCGGCCGACGGGCCGGCGTTGACGCGGGAGCGGACCACCTCGGCCACGTGCGCCACCGCCTCGTCGACCGGCACCCCGTTGCGCTGCGACCCGTCCCGGTAGCGGAACGAGACGGTGCCGGCGGCCACGTCGTCGTCCCCGGCGATCACCATGAACGGGACCTTCTGCTGCTGGGCGGTCCGGATCTTCTTCTGCATCCGGTCGTCGCCCGCGTCGACCTGGGCGCGGATCCCCTGCCCGCGCAGCGTGTCGACGAACTGGCGCAGGTAGTCGGTGTGCTCCTCCCGGATCGGGATGCCGACCACCTGTACCGGGGCCAGCCAGGCCGGGAACGCGCCCGCGTAGTGCTCGGTGAGCACCCCGAAGAACCGCTCGATCGACCCGAACAGTGCCCGGTGGATCATGACCGGCCGCTGCCGCGTGCCGTCCGCGGCCTGGTACTCCAGCCCGAACCGCTCGGGCAGGTTGAAGTCGACCTGGATGGTGGACATCTGCCAGGTCCGGCCGATGGCGTCCTTGGCCTGCACCGAGATCTTCGGGCCGTAGAAGGCCGCGCCGCCCGGGTCGGGGACCAGGTTGAGGCCGGACTCCTCGGCCGCCGAGCGCAGCGCCTCGGTGGCCCGCTCCCAGTTCTCGTCGGTGCCGACCGACTTCTCCGGGTTACGGGTGGAGAGTTCCAGGTAGAAGTCGTCCAGACCGTAGTCGCGCAGCAGTTCGAGCACGAAGGCCAGCAGCGACTTCAGCTCGCCGGCCATCTGCTCCTCGGTGCAGAAGATGTGCGCGTCGTCCTGGGTCATCCCGCGCACCCGGGTCAGGCCGTGCACCACACCGGACTTCTCGTACCGGTAGACCGTGCCGAACTCGAACATCCGCAGCGGCAGCTCACGGTAGGACCGCCCCCGGGACCGGAAGATCAGGTCGTGCATCGGGCAGTTCATCGGCTTGAGGTAGTAGTTCGCGCCCTCCACCTCCATGGGCGGGAACATTCCGTCGGCGTACCAGTCCAGGTGCCCGGAGACCTCGTACAGGTTGCCCTTGGTGATGTGCGGGGTGTTGACGAACGCGTAGCCGGCCTGCTCGTGCTTGATCCGCGAGTAGTTCTCCATCTCCCGACGGATGATCCCGCCCTTGGGGTGGAAGACCGCCAGCCCCGACCCCAGCTCGTCGGGAAAGCTGAACAGGTCCAGGTCCACCCCGAGCTTGCGGTGGTCGCGCCGGGCGGCCTCCTCAAGCAGCTTCAGGTACGCCTTCAGCTCGTCCCGGGTCGGCCAGGCGGTGCCGTACACCCGCTGGAGCTGCGGGTTCTTCTCGCTGCCCCGCCAGTACGCGGCGGCCGAACGCATCAGCTTGAACGCCCCGATCAACCGGGTGTTCGGCAGGTGCGGGCCCCGGCACAGGTCCGACCAGCAGACCTTCTCCTCGTTGGCGGCGAGGTTGTCGTAGATGGTCAGCTCGCCGCCGCCGACCTCCATCACCTCGGAGGAGTCCAGCCCCTCGCCCTTGACGTCGATCAACTCGAGCTTGTACGGCTCGTCGGCCAGCTCCGCCTTCGCCTCGTCGAGGCTGTTGAAGCGCCGCCGCCGGAACCGCTGCCCGGACTTGACGATCTCCTGCATCCGCTTCTCGAGCTTCGCCAGGTCGTCGGGCTGGAACGGCTTGTCGACGTCGAAGTCGTAGTAGAAGCCGTTCTCGATCGGCGGGCCGATGCCGAGCTTCGCCTCCGGGAAAACGTCCTGCACGGCCTGGGCGAGCACGTGCGCGGTCGAGTGGCGCAGCACGTCCAGCCCGTCCGGGGAGTCCAGGCTCACCGGCTCGACCTCGGTGTCCTCGGCCGGCTTCCAGTCCAGGTCGCGCAGCTGGCCCTGCGGGTCACGGACCACCACGATCGCCTTGGGGCCGGTCGCGGGCAGCCCGGCCGCCGCCACCGCGTCGGCCGCCGTCGTCCCGGCGGCGACGACGACGGGGTCGGCCACTGCGGGGGTACGGGGTGCGGACACGATGGCTCCTCCAGAACGTCACGGAAAAGGCCGAGGTACGGCCCTGCGCCGATGCTATCGGTCCCCCCGCCTCGCACCGCCGCCGGGAAAGGAGGGGACCCCTGTTACCGCTTCTTGCCGAGGAAGGGTCCCCTGCAACCACCCCGGCGCAGCGGGTGACGACCGCAGGTGGGGCGGCGACCGGGCGGTGGCGTCAGGTGAGCCAGGCCGGCAGCGGCTCGCGGGCGGCCAACCAGTCGGTGGGCACCCCACCGGGCACACCGGCCCCGGTGTACGCGGCGACGACGCCCCCGACGATCGCCGCCGTGGTGTCCACGTCGCCGCCGGCCTCGACGCACGCGCGGATCGCCGCCGGATAGTCGGCCAGGTGCCGGGCGGCCACCCAGAGGGTGAACGGCACGGTGTCCTGGGCGGTGACCCGGGAGCCGTTGCCGAGCGTGTCGACCGCCTCGGCCAGCGACCGGTTCCGCAGGTCGGCCGCCCGGCGGACGCCCCGGTGCACCTCGCCGGCCGGGTCGAGGGCCCCGGCGACGCCGGCGAGCAGCCGGGCGGGGTCCGGCCGCTGCCCGTCGAGGCGGCCCCGGGCGGCCAGCGCGGCGGCGACGGCGACCGCCACCGCGCCGGCGACCCCCTCGGGGTGGGCGTGGGTTACCTCGGCGGACGCCCGGGCCTGTGCGGCGGCCCGGGCGGTGGAGTCGGCGAAGTACGCGCCCAGCGGGGCGACCCGCATCGCCGCCCCGTTGCCGCAGGAGCCCTGCCCGTCGAACGCGGCGGCGGCGGCCATCGGCCACGGAGTGCCGGTACGGATCAGCCGCAGGATGCTCACCGCGCCGGGCCCGTACCCCCGGTACGGCTCGGCGCGCTCGGCGAAGGCCAGAGCCAGGGCGTCCCGGTCGATCTGCCCGGCGGTGGCCAGGGCACGCAGCACGGAGCAGGCCATCTCGGTGTCGTCGGTCCACGACCAGGGTGCGGCGGGGAGCCGACCTGCGGCCAGATCCGTCGGGGTGTTGCCGGGTACGAAGTACTGGGAGCCGAGCGCGTCGCCGACCGAGAGCCCCGCGAGGCTGTCCCGGGCGAGCGCGAGTCGGGTATCGGTGAAGATCGTGAAGGACATCGCTGAACCAGCTTGCCCGGCCTGCCGGTATGCCGCAACGCGACCCGCTTGCCAGGGGAAGTACCGTCTTGGCGTGGCCACCGTGCTCCTGGTCGAAGATGACCATGTCGTTCGCGGCGCGATGCTGCGTTCCCTGTCCGACCGGGGGCACGCCGTGCACGCGGTCGGCACGGCGTTGGAGGCGCTGCGCCGGGTCGCCGCCGAGACCCCGGACCTGGTCGTACTCGACCTGGGTCTGCCCGACCTCGACGGCTCCGACGCGCTGCGGATGCTGCGCGGGATCACCGACGTCCCGATCATCATCGCCACCGCCCGCGACGACGAGCAGTCGGTGGTCCGGCTGCTGCGCGCCGGCGCGGACGACTACATGGTCAAGCCATTCACCGGCGCGCACCTGGACGCCCGGATCACCACGGTCCTGCGCCGGGCCGGGCGGGCCAGCCGCAGCATCCAGCCGGTCGTGCACACCGTCGGCGGGCTCCGGGTGGACGTGGGTGAGCGCAGCGCGCACCTCGACGGGGAGCCGCTGGCGCTCACCCGCAAGGAGTTCGACCTGCTGGCGTATCTGGCGGCGCGTCCCGGGCGGGTAGTGTCCCGCCGGGAACTCCTGGAGGAAGTATGGCGTCAGCCGTCGGTCGGCGAGGACCAGACCATCGACGTTCATCTGTACTGGCTGCGCCGAAAGATGGGCGAGTCCGCGGCGAAGCCGCGCTACCTGCGCACCGTGCGGGGGGTGGGCTTCCGGCTGGTGGCACCGGACTGAGGGTGGCGCTGGCGTCCCTGGTGGCCGGGATGGGCACCCTGGTGGCGCTGGCGTTCCTGATCCCGCTCGGCACGACGATGCAGGACCGGGCCCGGGAGGAGGCGCTGGCCGACGCCGCGCGCCGCGCCGCCCTGGTCACCGGCACCCTCGCGGTCAGCACCAGAGCCGAGGACGTCGCCCGCGCCGTGGAGGCGACCGGGGGCGACCCGGCCACCCGGCCCGTCGTCCACGGGCTCGGCGGCGACCCCGGCGGCCGGGCCGACCAGGCGGACGTGGCCCGGGCCGGTCTGGACCGGCACTCGCTCGTCGTCGACGTGCCCGGCGGGCTGGTCCGGCTGGACCCGGTGGTCCTCGGCGACCAGGTCGCGGTGGTGGAGGTCTTCGTGCCGGCGTCGGCGACCGAGGGCGGCGGCACCCGCACCTGGCTGCTGCTCGGCGGGGTGGCCGTGGCCCTGGTGGGCGCCATGGTCGTCGTGGTCGACCGGTTCGCCGCCCGCGCCACCGACGCGGCCCGCAGCCTGGTCCGGGCCGCCGGCGCGATCGGCGAGGGCGAGCTGGCGGTCCGGATCGAGCCGAGCGGTCCGCGCGAGCTGGCCGAGGCCGGGTACGCCTTCAACCGGATGGCCGACCGGCTGGTCTCCACCCGTACCGACGAGCGGGAACTGGTCGCCGACCTGTCGCACCGCCTGCGCACCCCGCTGACCGTGCTGCGGCTGGACGCCGAGGCGCTGGACTCCGACGACACCAGCGTCGGCACGTTCAGCGAGGACGAGCTGGACCGGCGGCGGAGCATCCGGCGGATCCGGCAGGCGATCGTCACCCTCGAGGGTGAGGTGGACGTCCTGATCAAGACCACCCGCAAGGCGGTAGCCCAGGAACCCGGCCCGGCGATGTGCGATGTCAGCGAGGTGGTCCGGGACCGGATGGTGTTCTGGTCGGCGCTGGCCGGGGACCAGAACCGGCCGCACCGGGTGACCGGGGCACAGGTACGCATCCCGGCGCCGGTGCCCCGGGCGGAACTGGCCGCCGCGCTCGACGCGGTGATCGGCAACGTCTTCCGCTACACCCCGCAGGGCACCGCGTTCGAGGTGGCGCTCTCCCGCCGGGACGGCTACGTGGCACTGCGCATCGACGACGCCGGCCCGGGGATCGCCGATCCCGACCGGGCGCTGCGCCGAGGGGCCAGCGACCAGGGCTCCACCGGTCTCGGGCTGGACATCGCCCGGCGGGTCGCCTTGCAGGCCAGCGGGTCGGTGAGCATCGACCGTGCCCGGTTGGGTGGGGCCAGCGTGGTGATGCTGCTGGCCGACCCGGAGGCGACGCCCCGGCCGGTCAACCGGTTCGGACTGGTCGGCCGGATGGCCCGCGAACGGGAGCCCGGTGGGCGTCGTCGCTGGCCCCGCCCCCGCCCTTCGGACGACTGAGATCCCGGCGGTCCGGCGGTTCCGGGGAGGATTCGCTTTCGGCCGGCTCAGGTCTTCCTTAGATCCGGCTTAATGATCGACCACCCCGGCGCACCGGCTGGCAGGCTCGGGGACGCGAACCCATCAGTTCCATCGTTCCACCGGTCTACGCCCCGGGAATCATTCCCACCGGCCGGTGGAGCCCACGCGCGGCGGGGGCGCGGTCCCCCACACCAACCCCCGTCGCGCGTACCCTCCCGGACCGCCGGCTCAGCCGGCCGCCGCCGCGAGGTAGGCGTCGATCTCGGCGGTGAGCCGCCGCTTCTCCGGATCGGGCAGGAAGGCCGCAGTCACCGCGTCGCGGGCCAGCCCGGCCACCCCCGCCGCGTCCAGCCCGAGCAGCCGGGCCGCCACGGCGTACTCGTCGTTGAGGGTGGTGCCGAACATCGGCGGGTCGTCGGAGTTGATGGTGACCAGCACCCCGGCCTCGACGAGGCGCCCGAGCGGGTGCGCGTCGAGGCTCGCCACGGCCCGGGTCCGCAGGTTGGAGGTGGGGCAGACCTCCAACGCGATGCGCCGCTGCGCGAGGTGGGCGAGGAGTTCCGGGTCCTGCGCGGCGGAGATGCCGTGCCCGATCCGCTCCGCGCCCAGGTCCCGGAGCGCGTCCCAGACGGTCTGCGGGCCGGTGGTCTCCCCCGCGTGCGGGGCGGAGCGCAGCCCGGCGGCCCGCGCCTGGTCGAAGTACGGCTTGAACTGCGGACGGGGCACGCCGATCTCCGGACCGCCCAGACCGAACGAGATCAGCCCGTCCGGACGCTGGTCGAGGGCGATGCGCAGGGTCTCCTCGGCCGCCGGCAGCCCGGCCTCGCCCGGGATGTCAAAGCACCAGCGCAGCTCGATGCCGAAGTCCGCCTCGGCCCGTTTGCGGGCGTCCTCGATCGCCTCGCAGAAGGCCGGCGCCGGGATGCCCCGGCGCACGTGCGAGTACGGCGTGATGGTCAGCTCCGCGTAGCGGACCTGCTGGCGGGCCAGTTCCCGGGCCACCTCGTGGGTGAGGATCCAGACGTCGGTGTCGTCCCGGACCAGGTCGACCACGCTGAGGTAGACCTCGATGAAGTGGGCGAAGTCGCGGAACTCGAAGTAGGCGGCCAGCGCCTCCGGGTCGGCCGGCACCGGGCTGCGCCCCTCGTGCCGGGCGGCCAGCTCGGCGACGATCCGGGGCGAGGCGGAGCCGACGTGGTGCACGTGCAGCTCCACCTTGGGCAGTCCGGCGATGAACGAGGACAGGTCGGTCACAGTTTCTCCTCTGCGCGGGCGGGGGTACGGGCCACGAAGAAGACGCGGCGGAACGGGAAGTACACCTGACCGTGCCGGACCGGGTACTGCTCGGCAAGCCGGTTGCCCAGCGCCACGCGGAACCGGTCCCAGGTGGCGTCGTTGAGAGCTGCCCGGATCGGGCGCAGGGCCGTCCCCTCCAGCCAGGTGAACACGGGATGGTCGGCGTCCGCCGAGGCCGGCAGGAGGTGCACGTAGGTGGTCTCCCAGGCGTCCACCGCGCACCCGGCGTCGGTCATCAGCTCGGCGTACGCCACGGCGTCCCGCACCGGGGCCTCGCGCAGCAGCGGAAGGAGTTCGGCCCGCCACGGCCCCTGGTCGGCCACCGCCCACAGGGTGCGGTGCGAGGGGGCATCGTAGTTGGCGGGCACCTGCACCGCCAGCGAGGCACCGGGCGGCAGCTCCCGCGCCCACCGGGTGAGCAGCCGCTGGTGGCCGGGCACCCACTGGAGCACCGCGCTGGCGAGCAGCACGTCGACGTCCGGGCCGGGGCGCCAGTCGTGCAGGTCGCCGACGGTGAAGGTGACCGGCGTGTCCTGCCGCCCGGCCTGGTCGATCATCGTCGGGGACGAGTCGATGCCGAGGATCCGGCTCTCCGGCCACCGGTCCGCCAGGGTCGCGGTGAGGTGCCCGGGGCCGCACCCCAGATCGACCACGGCCCGGGGACGCCGCACCGGGACGCGGGCCATCAGGTCATGGAAGGGGCGGGACCGCTCGTCGGTGTAACGCAGGTAGCTGGTCGGATCCCACACGGCAAACCTCCAAACCGTACGTGTGTCCTGCTGGATCGTGCGACCCCGCGCGCCTTCCGGCGACCGGATCACTAGGCTCAGCCGGATGAGGCAGCGTACCTTCGACCGGCCGGGCCGCCGGGCGGGCGGTGGTGAGCCCGGCCCCCGCCGACGGGCACGCAGGAGGTGGCACGACAGCCGTGCCACGGCAGGGAGGGGAGACGGTGAAGGGGTGGCTTCCACTCACGCTCGGCCTGTTGGCCGTCGTGGTCGGTACGGTCTGGACGGTGCAGGGGCTGGGCTACGTCAGCGGCAGCGTGATGACCGACCAGCGGATCTGGGCGGTGCTCGGCCCGCTGCTCGTGCTGGGCGGGGCCGCGGGGCTCTGGCTCGGGATGCGCGCCCGACGCCCGCGTCCCTGAGCACCGGCTGACCGACGGCCGGAGGCACCGTCCGAATCGGTGGGGCGGCGAGTCGGGTGCGTGTCCGACCAGGACGGAGTGCGTGCTGTGGCGCGACGGGTGGCGCTGGTTCCGCAGGAACGGTCGGAGCCCGACCGGCCGGATGGCCCCGGCGCTCCTCCCGCCCGTCGGCGGCAGATGCGGAAAGCCCCGCGTCCGGGCCGGACACGGGGCTTCACGGGGGCGGACCCAACGGCGCGGGTCAGCCGGCTGGCCGGCGGGGGCCGGCCGGTGCTGCTCAGAGGGGACGGACCTGCTCCGCCTGCGGGCCCTTCTGGCCCTGGGCGATCTCGAACTCCACCCGCTGGTTCTCCTCCAGCGAACGGTAGCCGCTGGACTGGATGGCCGAGAAGTGGACGAACACGTCAGCACCCCCGCCGTCGACGGTGATGAAGCCGAAGCCCTTGTCTGCGTTGAACCACTTCACGGTTCCCTGCGCCATGTGAATCTCCTTCTAAAACTGGCGGCCGAGCACGCCGTGCGGCCGGTTGGCCGTTTTCGAGCAGCGGCGCCTGAGACGGCCCCCTGGCAGGAGACTTCGCTCAACCCACGCCATCTCTCAACAGCGGGGAACAGCAAACCACGTACGCAAAAACTCTGCCACAGCCTACCTGACGAAATTCTCCTACATGTGACCCGAAGGGTGCCGGGAACCGGGCCGGGTGGACATGCCACGGCCCCCGTCCGGACGTCGGACGGGGGCCGGGGAGCGCCGCTCAGTCCGGCCATTGGCCGGTCAGCCGACGGACGCCGACCGCGCCACCGCGGTCGACCGCCGCCCGCACCGCCGAGAAGATCGCACCCTGGAGGGCGGCGGCGGCCAGGATCTCGCCCCAGCCACGATCCTCGTCGGTGGCACTGGGCGCCTCGCCGTCCCCCGCGGTCATCTTCCACACCTGCCGGAACAGCACACCGGCGACCGCACCGGCGGCCAGACCGAGGAGCACACCCACCGGCTTGTACGCGGCCCTGTTGATACCCCTGCTCACCTGCGCCTCCCCCGGACGATCAACAACACCACCACGGTCGCCAGCGCGCCGGCCGCGACCACCGCCCACGGCACCGGGTCGCGGCGCACCATCGTGCCCGTCCCCTGCGCCTGGACACGCGCCGTCCCGGCCGTCTGCGCGGCCTGTCCGCGTACCTTGGCCATGGTCAGGGCCGCCTGGCTGCGGACCTGACCCGCCTGGTCCCGCACCCGTTCCTTCGCCTGCCCGGCCTGCTCGCGCACCCGTTCCTTCGCCTGCCCGGCCTGCTCGCGCACCCGCTCCCGGGCCTGTTCGGCCGACTCGCGCAACCGCGCCTTGACGTCGACCTTGGCGGCGAGCGCCTCCACCGTCTCACCCAGTTCGATCCGGGTCCGTCGGATCTCCTCGCGGAGGGCCTCCGGGTCCCCGCTTCCGTTGCCCGTCATGACCGCCCCCTGTCCCGGACCGCGGCGGTGACCGTGTCGACGTCCGCGCGGACGCTGCGGACCGCCGCCGCCGGCACCGGCGGGACCGCCTGGCTGACCTGCTTCTTGCCGACCAGGGCGAGGATCCCCGCGACCGCGAAGAGCACCACGGCCACGATCAGGGCGGCCACCCACGCCGGCAGCGCCTGCGCCAGCAGCAGGACGACGGCGGTGAGCAGTGCGCCGAGCCCGTACATGGCGAGCACCCCGCCGCCGCCGAAGAGGCCGACCCCGATGCCGGCGTGCTTGCCCTTCTCGGTCAACTCCGCGCGGGCCAGCGCCAGCTCGTCCCGGACGAGTCGGGACACCTGCTCCGTGGCGCGCTGCACCAGCTCGGCGGTGGACGGCTCGTTGCGGGCCCGGGACGTACCGGGGTTCGCGACTTCAGCCATGCTGTCCTCCTTTCTTCATCACCGCGCTGTATGCCCTGAGTCGCCAGGGATCAATCCTGCGCGGGGCGACCAGTCGAACCGGACCGCGCCGAGCGGCACGTCCCCACAAACCACCCGCTCAAACCCAAAAGCGGAGCAGACCGGCGGACGGCGGGGTCGGACGCAGGAGTGCCCGACAGGTGCAACGCCGCGCGGGCGGCGAGGTGACGTCCGGTCCGGCGCACCGGTGGGATGGGACGGGGAGTCGCCCCGGGATCAGCGGTGGTTGTCGGCCGGCTCGGCGGCCCGCCCGGCGTCCACCTGCCCGTGACCGTCGACCTGCCCGTGACCGTCGACCCGCCCGTGACCGTCGGCCGGCCGGCGACGGGAGGGGTCCGGCTCGTCCCCGTTGCGGCGGTGGCCGTCGTCCGGCTCGTCCGGGCCGACGAAGGCCTCGCTGCGGGCGTCACCGTCGTCGCTGCCGCCGAAGAGGCGGGCGTCGTCCGGGGGGTTGCCGTCCGGGGGGTTGCCGTCCGGGCGGCGACGGACCGGACGGCGCGGCTGCACCCACTGCCAGGGCAGGTCGCTGGTGGCGTCGCCCAGCTCGGTGCGCGTCCGGGGCATGGCGGTGGGGCGCTGCTCGCGTACCCAGCCGACCAGGTGCTCGCGGACCAGGCACCGCAGATCGAACAGGTTGCCGGCGTTGGCGGCGCTGACCAGGGCCCGGATACGGACGTTCCCGCCGGTGGCGTCGGTGACCTGGAGCACGCAGACCCGGCCGTCCCAGAGTTCGGTGCTCTCGACCAGGCGGCGCAACTCCTCGCGCATGGCCTGCACCGGCACCGCCCAGTCGAGGTCGAACTCGGCGGTGCCGAGCACGGCGGCCTGGGTCCGGGTCCAGTTCTGGAACGGCTTGCTGGTGAAGTACGAGGTGGGCAGGATCAGCCGCCGGTCGTCCCAGATCTGGACCACCACGTAGCTGAGGGTCAGCTCCTCGATCCGGCCCCACTCCCCCTCGACGACGACCACGTCGTCGAGGCGCACCGCGTCGCTGAAGGCCAGTTGCAGGCCGGCGAAGACGTTGCCGAGCAGGCTCTGCGCGGCCAGGGCGGCGACCACGCCGACCACACCGGCGCTGGTCAGTACGCCGGCGCCGATGCCCCGGACGCTGGGGAAGGTCATCAGCATCACGCCGACGGTGAGCACCACGATCACCGCGATGGTGAGCCGGCGCAGCATCACCACCTGGGTACGCACCCGGCGGGCGTGCCGGTTGTCCGGCACGTCGATCCGGAACCGGGCCAGCGCGACGTCCTCGGTGACCACGAGCAGCGCGGCCACCAGCCAGGCGGTGCTGGCGATCACGCAGAGCACCAGCAGGTGCAGCACCACCTGCCGCCACTGGTCGCCGACCGCGTAGCCGGTGCTGAACCGGATGCCGAACTGGACGGCCAGCACCGTGGTGGCGACCTTCAACGGCCGGTGCGCGTGGTCGGCCAGCTCCCCCATCAGCAGCGAGTTCCGACCGAGCCGGCGGACCAGCCGATGGGTCACCTCGACCGCCAGAAGGGCGATCGCCGCCGCGGCGAGCACGGCGACGACCGTCCCGAGGTAGCTCTGCACTGCTTCTCTCCCTCATGCCGAGCGGGGGGTGGTCAGCTGGCAAAGGCACCATGCTGCCCGCCGAACGACGAATCGACCAGGTTCAGACCTTGCGGTAGCGGGACTGGAGGAAGCAGTACGCGCCGAAGGCGGCGATGCCGAGCGCGACGAGGGTGAGCAGGATCGTGCCGTAGGACTGCTCGCGCAGGGTCCGCAGGGCCGCGTCCAGGCCGCGGGCCTTCTCCGGGTCGTAGTTGACCGCAGCGACGACGACCAGGATGCCGGCGATAGCGTACGCGACGCCCTTGGCGGCGTAACCGGCCATGCCGAGGCGACGCGCCAGCTTCCGGGTGCGGGCGTCCATCTCGCCGGTCTTCAGGTGCTTCTCGAAGCGCTTGGTGGCGCCGTAGACGACCAGGCCGACGCCGATCGCGGCGAGCCCGAGCCCGGCCAGACCGACCAGCCAGCGACCGCCGGAGGAGGTCATCAGCTCGCCGGTGAGCGCCTCCTGCTTGTCGGCGCTGTTGGAGCCGGCGTCGGAGAAGACCTTCCAGGCGGTCCAGGCGAAGTAGAGGTAGACGACGGTGCGGCCGGCGGAGGCGATCCGCTCGGCGACCCGCTCCCCGCCGCGCTCGGCGCGGTGCCCGGCGGCGGCTTCGAGCCCCTGCCAGATCGCCATGGCGAGCAGGCCGACCGCGATCGCGACGACGAGGAACTTGCCCATCGGCTGGGCGGCGAGGGTACGCAGGGCCCCGGACTGGTCACCGTCGTCGGACGACTGACCGAAGGCGATCTGCAACGCCAACCAGGCGAAGAGGAGGTGGACGATCCCGTAGCCGATGAAGCCGACCCGGGCGAGGGTCTCCAGCCAGCGGCTGTTCGCGGTGCGGGAGGCGGTGGTCTGGGCGCTGTGGGTGAGAGACATGGCGGCAGATTCACCGATCCCCATGGTCCTCAAACGTCGGCCACCGCCGCCCGCCCCGGTCGGTCGTCGGGACCGAACCCGGTCAGTTGCCCGGGTTGCGCGCCACGCGGATCGTGACGTTGGCGTCGGTGACACTGTCCACCGACACCGTGAAGCCCCCGACCTCGGTGGCCTGCTGCCCGGTGGTCAGGGTGAGCTGCTCGCCGGCGACCTCGACGGTGACCTGGTCGTCCTGGGCGCCGATCAGCTTGGCCTCGATGCCGAGGATGTTGGCGCTGGCGTCGACGCCCCGGTCGAAGGTGACGGTGCAGGCGTCCAGTCCACAGTCGGTGGAGGCGTTCTCCGAGCTGCACCCGGCGAGCACGGCGACACCCAGCACGAGGCCGGCGACCAGACCGGCGGCACGGCGGGCGGGAGTGAGGGCGGTGGTGGCGCGTCGGTTCGTCACGGGTGCAAGAGTACGCAACGCGATCCACCCCAGCATCACGACGATCTTGCCGGGGCGGGCGGAAACAGGGGTGCCAGAGGTCGCGCTAGGGTGCCCCGCATGTCATTCGACGTCACCCGGGTCCGGGCCGCCTACCCGGCGCTGACCGAGGGTCACCTGCACTTCGACGGTGCCGCGGGCACCCAGCCGGCGGCCGGGGTCGTCGAGGCGGTCGCCGGGGCGATGCGCCACGCGGTGGGCAACCGCAGCACCGCGTTCGCCCCCGGCCGCCGGTCGCTGGAGATCGTGGCGGAAGCCCGCGCGGCCGTGGCCGACCTGCTCGGTGTCGCGACCGAGGGTGTGCTGCTCGGGCCGAGCGCGACCGCCCTGACGTACACGCTGGCCCGGACGCTCGGCGACACCTGGCGGCCCGGCGACGAGGTGGTGGTGTCCCGGCTGGACCACGACGCGAACGTCCGGCCCTGGGTGCAGGCGGCCGAACGGGCCGGGGCGACCGTGCGGTGGGCGGAGTTCGACCCGGCCACCGGGGAACTGCCCACCGGCCAGTACGCCGACCTGGTCCGTGAGCGGACCCGTCTGGTCGCGGTGACCGCCGCCAGCAACGCCGTCGGCACCATGCCGGACGTCGCCGCGATCGCCCGGCTGGCGCACACGGTCGGGGCGCTGGTCTGCGTGGACGGGGTGCACGCCGTGCCGCACGGGCCGGCCGACGTGCCCGCCCTCGGCGCGGACTTCTTCGTCACCAGCGCCTACAAGTGGTCCGGTCCGCACCTGGCCGCGCTGGTCGCCGATCCGGACCGCTGGGAGCGGCTGCGGCCGGAGAAGCTGCGGCCCTCGTCCGACGCGGTGCCGGACCGCTTCGAGTACGGCACACCGAGTTTCCCCCTGCTGGCCGGACTGACCGCCGCGGTGGAGCACCTGGCCGGGCTGGACCCGATCGTCCGGGGCGACCGGCGGACCCGGGTCCGGGCCGGACTGGCCGCCGCGCGGGCACACGAGCAGGTGGTCTTCGACCGGCTGCTGGCCGGGCTGGCGACGCTGCCCGGGGTGACCGTGCTGCCGGCCCCGGCCGGGCGTTGCCCGACGGTCTCGTTCCGGCTGGCCGGGCTGACCCCGGCGGCGACCGCCACGGCGCTCGGGGCGGCCGGGATCTGCCTCTCCCACGGCGACTACTACGCCTACGAGTACTTCCAGGCGCTCGGGCTGCGGGAGCGCGGCGGAGCGGTCCGGGCCAGCGTCTACCACTACAACACGGTCGAGGAGGTGGACCGGTTGCTGGCCGAACTGGACCGGCTGGCCTCCGGCGGAGGGAGAATGGCCGGGTGAGCTACCTCGTCGAGGACGACCCGGCCCGCCGCCGCTTCGAGATCCTGGTCGACGACGCGCTGGCCGGGTTCACCGCGTACCGGCCGCGCGGCGCGGACGTGCTGGTCTTCACGCACACCGAGGTGGACCCGGCGTTCCAGGGAAAGGGCGTCGGTGGGGCGCTGATCCGGGGCACGCTGGACGAGGTACGCCGACGCGGTGCGCGGGTGGTCCCCCGCTGCCCGTTCATGGCCGCCTTCATCGACCACCATCAGGAGTACACCGACCTCGTCACCTCGGCCGACGAGCCGTAGGAGGCCGGGGCGCGACGAGACGCTTCAGCGGTCCGAGCGCCACGGAGCCAGCATCGGAACCGTCAAGGGCCGGCCGGTTGCGCGACCGGTCCCACTGAACTGGCCGACGCCTGACCCACCGGCTTCGGCACGATCACCTCAGGGCCGTACGCGGGCGAGCAGCTCGGCGGCGGCCCGCGCCCCGGCCATGCTCGCGCCGTGCGTGGCGACGTGCACCCGCCCGGTGACCAGCACGGGCAGGCCCAGTTCGACGACCACCGCGTCCGGGCGGACGGCCAGGGCCCGTTCCACCGCGGTCCGCATCCACCCGTGCCGGTGCAGGTCCCGGACGACCAGCACGAGGGGACGGTCGGGCGGGCCGGCGGCCGGGGCGGCGGGGACGTCCGCCTCGGCGTACCGGACGGTGGTGGTGCCGGGAAGCAGCTCGGCCAGGGGCGCGCCGATCCCCCACGGGGTCTCCGCGCCGATGGCGATGTTGCGGGGCGGCGCGAACTCCACCACGTGCGCCGGGGTGGTCAGCGGCACCAGCGACCCGCCGTCGGCGGTGGTGACCCGGACCGCCCGGCGCGCGGCGGCCAACCCGACGCCGTCCGGCCCGGCGTACCGGAGGCGGTCGGCGCGGGCGGTGGTGGTCCAGGCGGCGAGTTGGCCGACCCGCTTGGCCGCCTCGGCGAGCCGTTCCTCGGGGAGTTCCCCGTCCACCACGGCGGCCACGATGCCGTCGCGCAGCCGGCGGACGGTCTCCTCGTCGGCGCTTTCGCCGCCGACGCAGATCGCGTCCGCCCCGGCGGCGAGGGCCCGGACCGCCGCACCGGTGAAGCCGTAGGTGTCGGCGACCGCGCGCATCTCGATCGCGTCGGTCACCACGACACCGTGGAAGCCCAGCTCGTCGCGGAGCAGGTCGGTCAGGACGCGTCGGCTCAGGGTGGCCGGCAGGGCGGGGTCGAGGGCCGGGACCAGCAGGTGCCCGGTCATCACCGCCTGCACCCCGGCGGCGATCGCCGCCCGGAACGGCACCAGCTCGCCGGTGTCGAGGCGGGCCCGGTCGGCGGTGATCCGGGGCAGGTCGTGGTGCGAGTCGACCCGGGTGTCGCCGTGTCCCGGGAAGTGCTTGGCGCAGGCCGCGACCCCGCCGGCCTGGAGGCCACGCACCCAGGCGGCGGTGTGCCGGGCGACCAGCGCGGGATCGGCGCCGAACGCGCGCACCCCGATCACCGGGTTGTCCGGGTTGGAGTTGACGTCGGCGTCCGGCGCGTAGTTCAGGGTGATGCCGGCGGCGGCCAGTTCCGCGCCGAGGTCCCGGGCCACCTCCTCGGTGAGCGCCGGATCGTCGACCGCGCCGAGGGCGAGGTTGCCCGGGCGGGAGCTGCCCGGCCCGGACTCGATCCGGGTCACGTCGCCGCCCTCCTCGTCGATGGCGACGATCACGTCCGGCCGTTCCGCGCGCAACGCGGCGGTGAGCGCGGCGACCTGGGCCGGGTCGACGACGTTGCGGGCGAACAGGACCACCGAGCCGAGCCCCTCGCCGAGCCACCGACAGATCCACGGGGGCGGGGTGGTGCCGACGAAGCCGGGTTGCAGGACGGCAGCGGCCAGGCTCGCCAGGTTCCCCATCGGTGCGCTCATGCGGTCCCCGTACCCCCTCGGTGTCCCGGCGGCGGTCTCCCCCGCCGCCTGCGGTGCTGCCATGGTCACACCGGCCCGACTAATAGTCAATAAACCTTTCTATTACTGAGAGTGGCGGACCGGTCGACCCGCGCCGTGGCACCGACGTGCGCGGTCGTGCGACAGTGCGGGGGTGCATCCCTCGCTGATCATCGCCGCCGACGAGGTCGACTGGTACGACATCCCCGGAGTCCGCCTGCTCGGACTGGTCGTCGGCGGCCTGCTCCTGATCGCCGCGATCCGCGCCATGTTCCGCTGACCCGACCGCGCCGGTTCGCGCCCGTTCCGGGCCGGCGTGACACGGGCCGGGCGGGCGGGACACCGACGGTGCCCGCCGGGCCCGGTGTGACGCGTCACCGCCGGGGTACCGCAGAGGTTGTCCGGCCGGAGGGTCCGGCGCCCCGGACGCGGCGAGGGGGAGACATGCGGATCGGCTACTTCCTGTCCAGCGAGGAGTTCACCCCGGCCGAACTCGTGGAGCAGGCGCGCGGCGCCGAGCGGGCCGGCTTCGAGGCACTGTGGATCTCCGACCACTACCACCCCTGGGTGGACGCCCAGGGCCAGAGCCCGTTCGTCTGGTCGATGATCGGCGCGCTCAGCCAGGTCTGCCGGCTCCCGGTGACCACCGCGGTGACCTGTCCGACCGTCCGGATCCACCCGGCGGTGCTGGCTCAGGCCGCAGCGACCAGCGCGGTCCTGCACTCCGGGCGGTTCGTGCTCGGCGTCGGCTCCGGCGAGGCCCTCAACGAGCACATCCTCGGCGACCCGTGGCCGGGCGCGGACGTCCGGTTGGAGATGCTCGAGGAGGCTGTCGGGGTGATGCGCGAACTCTGGGCCGGCGGCTTCGTCAACCACCGGGGCCGGCATTACACCGTCGAGCACGCCCGGATCTACACGCTGCCGGAGGAGCCGCCGAAGATCTACGTGTCCGGCTTCGGCCCGAAGGCCGTCGACCTGGCCGCCCGGATCGGCGACGGCTATGTCAACACCTCTCCCGACGCCGACCTGGTCCGCCGGTTCCGCGACGGCGGGGGCGGCGACAAGCCGTGCCAGGCCGGCTTCAAGGCCGCGTACGCCGACAGCGTCGACGAGGGCGCGCGGATCGCGTACGAGCGCTGGCCGAACGCCGGGGTGCCGGGCGAGCTGTCCCAGGTGCTCCCCTCGCCGCGCCACTTCGAGCAGGCCGCCCAGATGGTGGGCCCGGACACGGTGCGGGAGGCGTTCGTCTGCGGTCGGGACGCCGACGCGCACCTGGCCAGGATCGACCAGTACGCCGAGGCCGGCTTCGACGAGATCTACGTGGCCAACACCGGCCCGCACTGGCAGGGGCTGTTCGACCTGTACCAGCGCGAGGTCCTGCCCCGGCTCAGGTGACCCGGACCGACCCCACGGCGCCCGCCGCCACCGGCGGAAACGCCCGCACCGGCCAACCGGGAAGGTACGGTTTCGCCCCCGGCCGGTCCGGGTACCACCGGCCACCGATGACACGATCCCGCGACACCACCGCCCTGCGCCGCGCCGCGCGTGACCTGTTCGGCTGGGACGAGCTGCGGCCCAACCAGCTCGCCGCGATGCGGGCGGTGATGCAGCGGCGCGACGCGCTGGTGGTCCTGCCCACCGGCGCCGGCAAGTCCGCCGTCTACCAGATCCCCGCGAGCCTGATCCCCGGCTGCACGGTGGTGATCTCCCCACTGCTCGCCCTCCAGCAGGACCAGATCGCCGCCCTGCACGAGCGACGCCGGCCGGAGCTGCGGGCGGTGCGGGTCAGCTCCGCCGAGACCCCCGCCCAGCAGGCCGAGGCGCTCGCCGAGGTCCGTGCCGGGCGGGCGGAGTTCCTCTTCATCACCCCCGAGCAGCTCGCCGACCCGACCCGGCTGGCCGAGGTCCGCGCGCTGGAGCCGGCGCTGGTGGCGATCGACGAGGCGCACTGCATCTCCGCCTGGGGACACGACTTCCGACCGGACTACCTTGCCCTCGGGCACCTGATCGACGGCCTCGGTCGGCCGCCGGTGGTGGCGCTGACCGCGACCGCGTCGCCGCCGGTCCGCGACGACATCGTCGCCCGGCTGCACCTGCGCGACCCGGAACTGGTGCTGTCCGGGCTGGACCGGCCGAACCTCTTCCTGGAGGTCGCGCACTGCCCCACCGAGGACTACCGCTGGCGGCGGCTGGTCACGCTGCTACGCGAGGACGGGCGGCCGGGGATCCTCTACACCCCGACGCGACGGTCGGCGGAGGAACTGGCCGGACGGCTCACCGACGCCGGCTTCCCGGCGCAGTACTACCACGGCGGCATGCCGGCCGGGGCCCGGGACGAGCTGCACCGGGCCTTCCTCGCCGACCAGGTGCCGATCATGGTGGCGACCTCGGCGTTCGGCATGGGCATCGACAAACCGAACATCGCCTGGGTGGTGCACATGGCCCTGCCCGACTCGCCGGACAGCTACTTCCAGGAGATCGGCCGGGCCGGGCGGGACGGCCAGCCGGCCCGCGTGCTGCTGCTCTGGCAGGCCGAGGACGTCGGCCTGCAACGCTACTTCACCGGCCGCCTGCCGGACGAGCGGCAACTGCACGAACTGGCCGCGCTGCTGCGCGCCAAGCCGGTCAACCGCCGGCAACTGCGGGAGCTGACCGGGCTCGGCCCCCGCAAGCTCGGCCAGTACCTCTCCCTGCTGGAGCAGGTCGGCGCCGTCGCACCCCGGGGCCGGCAGCGCGTCGGTGCCCCCCGTTACGCCCCGGCGCCCCTGGACGCCGCGCGGGCCGCGCTGGTCGAGGCGGAACAACAGCAGACCGTCACCCGGTCCCGGACCGACATGATGCGGGCCTTCGCCGAGACCACCGGCTGCCGGGGGCAGGCGCTGCTGGCGTACTTCGGGGAGCAGATGACCGAGCTCTGCGGACACTGCGACAACTGCCACGCCGGCACCAGCGTCGCCACCGTCGAGCAGGCCGGGGAACCCCCGTTCCCGGTGCACAGCCAGGTCCGCCACCCGGAGTGGGGAGCCGGCATGGTGCTCGGGTACGAAGAGGACCGGATGACGGTTCTCTTCGACGACGTCGGGTACAAGACGCTGTCCGTACCCGTGGTGAGCGGGCAGGCGTTGCTGACCCTCGTCTAGCCTGTTCCCGGCCCCGCCGCCCGCGCGGCGCAGGGTCGTCGAGGTGAGTGCACAGCGAGAGGGGCGTTGCCGTGATCGAACAGCCGGCGTACACCGGGTTCGGGTTCTCCGACGAGGAATGGGGGCTACTGGTCGGCCTGCCCCAGTCGGTCCTGACCGCGGCGAGCGCGGCGGAGTCCGACGGCACCCGGCGCACCCGGGCGGAGAGCGCCGCCGGGCTGGAGACCATCGCGTCCGGCCGGGAGTCGGCGAGTCCGCTGGTCGCCGCCGTGGCCGGGGAGATCGTCTCCCGGGTCGGCGACCCGGAGGCCGGTGAGGAACTGCCGGTGCTCGCGCCGTCCGACCCGCAGGCCATGATCGACGACGTGCTCGCCCGGGCCGGGCAGGCCGCCGTGCTGCTCGCCGCCCGGGTGGACGAGGGGCAGGCGGGGGCGTACCGGCACTGGCTGGTGGAGATCGCCGACCAGGTCGTGACAGCGGCCTCGACGGGCGGGATCCTCGGCCTCGGCGGGGACGTGGTCAGCGACTCCGAGCGCCGGTTCCGGGACCGTCTGGCGCAGGTGCTCAACGACTGACCCGTGGCCCGGCCGTCCCGACCCGCCGTCGGGACGGCCACCCGGGTTCGTCGGCCGACCACCACCGGGACGCCGTCGCCGCGCGGGCTGGCCGGTGTACCGGCAGCTCACCGGCACCGATTCCGTCGACCCGACACCGGGCGGCCGCACCTCCACGCGACAGCCCGGTGACCCTGCGCACACCGCACGTCCCGGCTGTCGGTGTCCTCGTCGACAATGGGGACACCGGTGGTCCGGAAGGGGGACGATGCTGCCGACGGAAACCGTGGACACCGCGTGCCTGCCGCCCGCCGACCGGTGGCCGTACTGGTTGGAGGTCACCGGCCGGGCTGCCGCGCCGATCATGATGAGCAGCGAGCACGCCGCCGACTTCCGGGGCAGCGCCCGCCTGGTCGACCTCGGCGGCGTCTCGCTGACCCGGTTCCGGTACCAATCCCTGGCCGGGCGGCGCACCCCGAAGCTCATCCGACAGGCCGACCCCGGCATCTACCAGCTCGCCCTGACCGTCGCCGGATCCAGCGGGATCAGCGCCCGCCGCCGACACACCGCCGTGGGACGCGACGCGTTCACCCTCCTCGACTACGGCCGACCGTACGAGATCGTCCACACCGCGGACGGTGCCTGCCCGGAGGCGGGCGCGCTGACCGTGGTGATCCCCAAGGCGATGCTGCCGATTCCCGCGGCGAAGCTGGACCGCATCACCGCCAGCCGGCTCAGCGGATCGGAGGGGATGGGGGCGCTCGTCGCCCAGCACCTCGACCGGCTCGTCCGGCACCCGGAGCAGTTCACCGCCGCCGAGGCTCCCCGACTGGCCGGCATCACCGTCGACCTGGTCGCGGCGATGCTGGCCGGGCATCTCGACGCCGAGGACACGCTGCCGGTCGACGTGCGGCAGCAGGCGATGCTCACCCGGGTGCTCGCCTTCATCGACCGTCACCTCGGCGACGCCACACTCACCCCGCAGGCCGTCGCCGACGCCCACCACATCTCCGTCCGGACCCTGCACCGGCTCTTCGCCGACGAGCCGGAGACCGTCGCGCAGCTGATCCGTCGCCGCCGGCTGGAGCGCTGCCGGCGGGACCTGGCCGACCCGCGCCTGCGCGGCCGGGCCGTCCAGGCGGTCGGCTGGCGGTGGGGCTTCACCGACAAGGCCCACTTCAGCCGAGCGTTCCGGACGGCGTACGGGATGAGTCCCCAGTCGTACCGGGAGGCCGAGGCGTTGGCACGGACGGTCAACCCGGTGTCACCGGGAGACAACAACCCACCGGCATACTGGCCACTGACCGGCTGACCGCCGGTCCGGTGACCGGCTGCTCGGGAAGTGTCGCGCGGGCAACGGGGGTTGCGGCAGCGTCGTGCCGGCCACTCGACAGTGCGCGACGTGGGCTCGAACCGCGGCGGCTCTCTCCGGCATCCGGTCCCCCGTCATCCGGCACCCGACGCCGGGCCTACCTCCGGCTCCGCCGCCGCTTCCGGGCGGGGTGGGGCCGGTCAGGCTTCCTCGAGCAGGGCCAGCACCGCCCGCTCGGCCTCCGGTCGGGCGGTGTCCGGGCCCACCGGGGCGACCACACCGTCGTGGTAGAGGTCCACCACGCGGGGGTCCACGTAGGAGGCCCGGGCCACCGTGGCGGTGTTGCCGAGCAGGTCGGCGACGTCGCGCATGACCGCGACGACGGCCCGCCGCCGGGCCGTGGTCGAGCGCTGGACACCCGTCGCGGCCAGGTCGACCGCGGCCAGCACGGTGGCGTGCCAGGTCCGGAAGTCCTTGGCGGTCATCTCCCCGCCACTGGCTTCGCGCAGGTAGTCGTTGACCTCGTCGCTGCGCACGTCCCGCCAGGTGGCGCCGTCCCAGTAGCCGAAGAGGCGGTCCGCCGCGCGCCGACGCCGACGCAGGTTGCGCAACACCTGGCACAGTTCCGGGTCGTCGATCCGGCGCACCTGGTCGATGCCGCCCTTGGCGGGGAAGGAGAGGACCACGCAGTCGCCCCGGGACCGGGTGTGCTCGGGGCGCAGGGTGGCCACGCCGAAGGTCGGGTCGTCGCCGGCCGCGTACTGGTCGCTGCCCACCCGGAACATGCCCATGTCCAGCAACCGGGTCACCGTCGCCAGGACGCGGTCGCGGCGCAGTCCCCGGCCGGCCAGGTCCCGCCCGACCCGCTCGCGCAGCGTCGGCAGCCGGCGGGCCACCTCCAGCACGTGGTCGAACTTCGCCTCGTCGCGCCTGCGCCGCCATTCGGGGTGGTAGAGGTACTGCTTGCGGCCGGCCGCGTCGATCCCGGTGGCCTGGATGTGCCCGGTCGGGTGCGGGGAGATCCACACGTCCCGCCAGGCCGGAGGGATGACCAACTCCCGCAGCCGGGTCAACTGCTCGGGGTCGCGCACGGTCGCGCCGGCCGGGTCGACGAAGCGCCAACCCCGGCCCGCCCGTCGGCGTCCGTACCCCGGTCGACCCGGATCACTGCGCCGCAACCGCACCGTCGTCCCGCACTGCCCGTTCCGCCTCGTCCACCTCGGCCAGCACCTGGTCGACGGGGAGCGCCGCCATCGTCGGGTGGACACCTACCCCGTTCCACTCCGCGCAATCCCCCGGCCCGGCCCAGAGCACGCGGTGCCGGGGACGGTCCGGGGGCGGCCCCCAGCGGGACGGCGGGACCGGGCCGAACAACACCACCGAGGGGATGCCGTAACCGGTGGCCAGGTGGGCGACGCCGGTGTCGCCGCTGACCACCAGCCGGGCGTGGGCGACCAGGGCGGCCAGGTCGGTCAGGTCGGTCCGGCCGGCCAGCACCGCCGTGGACGGCAACCCGGCCCGGCGCGCCACCTGCTCGGCGACCCCGAGTTCGGTGGCCGAGCCGGTCACCACCACCCGGTGCCCGTGCCGGGTCAGGTGCCGGGCGAGGGCGGCGAACCGCGCGGGCGACCAGCGTTTCGCCGGGACCTTCGTGCCCGGGTGCAGCACGGTCACGCCGACCGGCACCCGGTCCGGTGCGGGTCGGGCCAGAGCCAGGTCGCCCGGGTCGGTCGACAGGCCGTACCAGTCGAGCAGCCGGCACCAACGGCCTACCTCGTGCTCCGCGTCGTCCCACCCCGGGCCGTCGGGATGACCGGCCGGCGGGCAGCGGAACCCGAGCAGCCGACCACAGCCGGTGGCGCGCAGCAGCTCGTGCGACCGTGGCCCCCGCCCGTGCAGGTTGACCGCGATCTCGGGGGACGGCCCCGACCAGTCCAACGGGTCCAGCCCGGTCACCGGCAGCACCCGGTCGACGCCGCCGACCAGGTCGACCAGGGGGGCCAGCCAGGGCGGGGCGGCCAGCACCAGTTCCCGGTCCGGATGTCCGGCGCGCAGGGCGCGCAGCGCGGGCACGGCGGTGGCGAGGTCGCCGACGCCGAGTGCGCGCAGCACCAGGATCACGGGTACGAGGACTCCTCCTGCGCGCAGACGACCAGTTCCCGCACCGCGCAGCCGGCCGGCTGGGAGAGCGCGAACAGCACGGCGGCGGCGGTGTCGGCCGGCTCGTTGAGCGCGGCGTCCGGCCCCGGCCGGTACTGGTCGTCCCGGTCGTCGAAGAACGGGGTGCGCATGCCACCGGGAATCAACAGGGTGACCCCGACCTGCCCGGCGAGTTCCGCGGCGAGTGCGCGGGTGAAGCCGACCACGCCGAACTTCGCCGCGCAGTACGCGGTGGCGTCGCTGACCGCCTTGACGCCGAGGGTCGAGGCGACGGTGACCACGGTGCCCCGCGAACTGAGCAGGTAGGGCAGGGCGGCGCGGACCACCGCGGCGGTGGCGAGCAGGTCGACGGCGACGATCCGGTCCCAGGTCTCCCCGGGTACGTCCGCCAGCCTGCCGGGTACGTCGATCCCGGCGGCGGTGACCACCGCGTCCAGGCCGCCGGAGCGTTCGGCGAGTTCCCGGGTGGCGGCCTCGGCGGCCCGGGTGTCGGCCAGGTCGCACTCGATCCAGGGCACGCCGTCGCCGGGCGGTTTCCGGTCCAGCACCACGGGCCGGGCGCCGGCCCGGGCGACGGCGGTGACGACGGCGGCACCGAGGCCGCTCGCCCCGCCGGTGATCAGGACGGTCGACCCGTGGGTGAGGGAACCGCTGCTCATCGCGCTCCTTTCGTGGGCTGACGCTCGGCGGTGCCCGGGTGCCGCGACGGCTCCGATCCGTCGCGCCGGCCGGGGCCGTCGGGGCCGACCGACGCGGCGGGCCGGAGCCGGTCGATGCCGGCCGCGCGGGCCGTGGCGATCAGGTCGGTGGTCGAGCGTCCCGGCAGGTACGGCACGACCACCGTGTGCCCGCCCCAGCGGCGCAGCAGCTCCGCCTCGGGCAGCACCGGTTCGTCCCCGGCACCGGTGGCGTAATCGCCGCCCTTGACCCAGACGTCCGGACGGAGCCAGGACAGCACCGAGTGCGGCGTCGGCTCGTCGAAGATCATCACTGCGTCGACGCAGTTCAGCGCGGCCAGCAGCCGGCCTCGGTCGCCCTGCGACACCACCGGTCGGTCCGGTCCCTTCAGGTCGGTGACGCTGGTGTCGGAGTTCAGGCAGACCACCAGGCAGTCGCCGAGCCGCCGGGCGGCCTCGAGGGTGGCGACGTGCCCGGCGTGCAGCAGGTCGAAGCAACCGCCGGTGGCGACCACCGTGCCGCCGGCCGCCCGGGTCGCGGCGACCACCGCGCCGGCCGCCGCCACGCCGATCCGTTCCCCGCCGGTGCGGAACGCCGTCGGAGCGGGGTCGCCGGCCGGTACGGGCGGCATCCCGGCCACTCCCCCGGCGGCGACGTACGCCGACGCCTCGGCGACCGCCAGCTGCACCGCCTCGGAGACCAGCGCGCCCCGGGCGAGGGCGACGCTGGCGGTCGCCGCGAACCGGTCCCCGGCCCCGCAGGGGTCCCCGTCCGCGCTGCCGGGGGCGGCCACCACCAGCGGGGTCGCGTCGGCGTGACAGAGCAGTGCCCCGTCGGCGCCGAGGGTCACCGCGACCGCCCCGGCCCGCCACCGCTGCCGCAGTCCCTGCGCGCCCCGGGCGGCGGTGGCCAGGCGGGACGGCCCCGGCGGGGACTCGGCCAACTCGCGGACCTCCGCCTCGTTCGGCGTGGCCAGGTGCACCCCGGGCACGGCCGCCGGGCCGCGCGGGTGCGGGTCCCAGACCACCGGCGCGGCGGTGGCGGCCAGCGCGGCGCGCAGCGCCGGTTGTCGGGCCACGCCCCGACCGTAGTCGCTGACCAGCACGGCGGACGCCCCGGCGATCAGACGCAGCACCGCCTCGTCGGGCTCCCCGGGGGTGCCCGGCGGGCCGCCCCGGTCGTGCCGGAGCAGCACCCGTCCGCGCGCCCGCAGCCGGATCTTCTCCGGGGTCGCACCGACCAGCGGCAGCGCGTACACCTGCACTCCGGCGGCGGTCAGCAGGCAGCTGAGCCGGGCCCCGGCGACGTCGTCGGCCAGGGCCGTGACGAGGGCGACCTCGGCGCCCTGCGCGGCGGCGAAGAGCGCCGCGAGCCCCGCGCCGCCGGGTCGTTCGACGTGCGCGGTCTCGTCCAGGACGGGCCCCGGGGAGTCCGGGCAGAGCCGGTTCACCACCCCCTCCACGTCCCGGTCGAGCAGGACGTCACCGACCACCACCACCGGACCCGTCACGCCGTCCCCCCTCGCGACCCGACCCCCGGTGCGGTGCCGTCGTCGAGCACGACCTCCACCCCGGTGCGCGGAGCGGCGCGGCTGGCCGCAACCGGTTGCGGCTCCCCGCCGGTGACCGCCCCCAGCGGCAGGGGCAGCGCCCGGTCGACGTGCTCGCAGAGCACGTGCACCGAGACCAGGTGCAGTTCCTGCACGATCTGGCTGTCCGGGGCGGCGACGGCCAGCGCGTCGTGGCAGGCGTCGACGAGGGGGTTGGGCGCCGGTCCGGTCATCGCCCAGCAGCGCAGCCCGGCCTGGCGTCCGGCGCGGGCGGCGGCCAGCAGGTTGCCGCTGGTGCCGCTGGTGGAGAGCAGCAGGAGAATGTCGTCGGGTCGGCCGTGGGCACGGACCTGGCGGGCGAAGACCTCATCGAAGCCGTAGTCGTTGCCGATCGCGGTGAGCGCGCTGGTCTCGGCGTGCAGGGCGATGGCGGAGAGCGGCTGCCGGTCGTGGCGCAGCTTGCCGACGAGTTCGGCGGTAAGGTGCTGGGCCTCGGCGGCGCTGCCCCCGTTGCCGGCGACCAGCAGCCGCCCGCCGGTGGTCAGGGTCCGGGCCAGGGCGTCTCCCCAGTCGGCGAGCCGGGCCGCCGAGCTGCGGTACTCCCGCAGCGCCACGGCCAGGTCGGCCAGATGCGCCTCCAGCACCGTGGGGGCCCGCATCAGGCGACCACCCGGGTCGGCCGGCGGGCCGCCGTCACCGCCGCGTAGACCTCGGCGAGGTGCGCGGCGGTGCGGGACCAGGAGTACCGGTGCCGGGCCCGGTCCAGGGCGGCGGTGGCGTACGCGAAGCGCCGTTCCCGGTCGGCCAGGAGCCGGCGGACCGCCGTGCCGAGCGCTTCCGGATCCCGGGGCGGCACCAGGTCTCCGGTGACCCCGTCGACCACGGTGTCGACGATCCCGCCGACGGCGGTACCGACCACGGGCACCCCGCAGGCCATGCCCTCCAAGGGCGTGAGGCCGAACGGTTCGTACCAGGGGGCGGCGACGAGGACGTCGGCGGAGCGGTACCAGTGGCTCATCTCCTCGCGGGGAACCGCGCCGACGAGACGGACCCGGTCGCCCAACCCGTACGCCGCGGCGAGCGCCCCCAGCCGGCGGGCGTGCGGGTCGTCGTCGATCGCCCCGGCCGGCGGGCCGCCCACCACCACGCACTCGGCGTCCGGTACGTCCCGCATCGCCCGGATCACCTCGTGGAAGCCCTTCCGCTCCACCAACCGGCCCACGGTCAGCACCCGGGCCAGACCGTCGGCCCGCTCGGCGACCGGCCCGACCGGGCTGAAGGTGCGCAGGTTGACCCCGGAGGGGACGACCGTCATCCGGGACCGGGGCACCCCCATCGCGACCAGCTCGCGGACCTCGTCGCGGCTCTGCGCGACGACCCGGTCCACGGCCACGCCCAGGACCCGCTCGTAGTCCACCCGCCCGGCCGGGCTGGTGTCCTGCGCCCCCTGGTGGCGTCGTTTCACCGTGCCGAGCGCGTGGTAGGTCTGCACCACCGGCACCCCGGTCCGCCGGCCGGCGCTCAGCGCGGCCAGGCCGCTCATCCAGAAGTGCGCGTGCGCCACCTCGGGTGTCCACTCCCCGGCACTCCACCGCTGCGCCAGCCAGTCGGCGAACGGCTCCATGTAGGGCAGCAGGGTGTCCTTGCCGACCGGCTCGGGCGGGCCGGCGGGCACGTGCACCACGTCGTAGCCGTCCTCGGTCCGTACGGACACCGGCAGCGCGACGGAGTCCCGGCGGGTGTAGACGCGCACGTCGTGACCGGCGGCGGCGAGCGCGGCGGCCAACTCCGCGACGTGGGTGTTCTGCCCACCGGCGTCCTCGCCGCCGAGCACGGCGAGCGGACTGGCGTGCTCCGAGATCATCGCGATGCGCATGCTTCCTCCTCCAGCAACCGGTCCCAGTCGGCGAGGAATCGCTCCAGGCCGTACCGGGCCCCGGCCGCCGCGCGGGCCTCGGCGCCCACCCGGCGGGCGGTCGCGGGGTCGGCCACGAACCGGTGGGCGGCCTCCAGCAGGGTGTCGATCCGGGTGGAGAGCACGCCCGCGTCGGGCGGTACGGCCACCACCGCCTCGGTGGTGGCCAGGGCGACCACCGGCATGCCGATCGCCATCGCCTCGATCAGACTCAGTCCGAGCGAGGTCCACCGGCACAGGTGCAGGTACGCCCGCCGCCGCGCCAGCTCGACGTGCATCCGGTCCTGCGGCACGTCGTCGTGGGCGGTCACCCGCTCCGGCGGCAGGCCCAGCCGGTCGGCCAGCCCGGCCACCCCCATGCCGAAGACGTCCAGCGGGGCGACCTCGGCGAACCGGGGCAGCAGGTCGGTGCCGGTGACCCGCCAGCGCCGGACCGGCTCGTTGATCACCACGGCGAGCCGGTCCAGCTCGCCGGTGTACGCCGCGCGCGGCGGCACGACACCGTGCTCGACGACGGCGGTACGGGTGCCGCCGGTGTCCCAGAACAGCTCGTTGAACCCGGTGACGTGGGCGATCAGCAGGTCGTCGCGGTCGGCCATCGGGTGGCGGGTGTGCGGCACGTCGCCCTTGGGGGTGTTGTGCTCGACGTAGACGGCGGGGACGTCCCGGCCGACCCGACGGCCCAGCCACTCGCAGGCCAGGTCGTACTCCTCGGGCCGCTGGAGCACGACCACGTCCACCTCGGCCCGGCGCAGCGCGGCCGGCTCCACCTCGACCGCGCTGTCCGGCCAGGGGTAGGTGCGGGCCCGACCCAACCCGTACGGGCCCCGGTCCGGGGTGACCGGCACCAGGTAGCGGTGCTTGCCGTGCACGAAGGAGGTGGTCCAGGAGCCGTGCACGTGCCAGAGCAGGACGTTCACCGGCCACCTCCCCCGGAGCCGACGCCGAGCAGGCGTACCGCGTCGACCACCTCGGCCGGGTCGACCCCGGAAAGGCAGGGGTGGCCGGGCACCGGGCACTGCGCGGCACGACTGTCCCGGCAGGGTGCGGCGGCGTCCCCGAGCCGGACGGTGGGCACCCGGTACGGCCCCCACTGCCCGAACGGCACGGTCGGCGCGAACAGGCTCACCACCGGTACGCCGAGCGCGGCGGCGAGGTGCGCGGGGCCGGTGTTGCCGACCACCACGGCACCGGCGGCGGCGATGACGGCGGCGAGGCCGACCAGGCTGGTCCGCCCGCCGAGATCCACCCCGCCGGCGTCGGCCACCCGGGCGGTCAGCCCGGTCTGGTCCGGCCCGCCGGTGACCACCACGCGGTGGCCGGCGGCGGTCAGCGCGGCGACCACGTCGGCGTGCACCCGGGCCGGACAGGCCCGGGCCGGCACCGAGGCACCGGGGTGCACCACCACGTAGCCGGGCGGTCCGGGCGGTGGTGGCAGCGCCTCCGGACGCAGCCGCAGGACCGGTTCGTCCCCCGGCGGCAGGGCGAAGCCGGCCGCGGCGGCCAGGGACAGGGCCCGTTCCGGCTCCGGGACCCCCGCCGGCACCCGGTGGCGGACGTCCAGCAGCGAACCCGGATAGTCGTCGCTGACCGCGCTGATCCGCCGCACCCCGGCCATCCGCAGCAGCAGCGCCAGCGGCAGCGGCGACTGGTGGAACGAGGTGAAGACCACCGCCTCGTCCACGCCCACCCCGGCGAGCCGGGCCAGCAGCGTGTCCATCCCCGCCCGGTCGACCGGATCGGGCGCCGGGTCGATCCAGGGCAGGGGCCACTCGACGACGTCGTCCACGCCGGGCAGCAGGTCGGCGGCGGCCCGCCCCCGGGGCCCGCAGAGCAGCACCACCCGACGCGCGCCCGCCGCGACCGCCCGGATCGCCGGACCGGTGACCAGCACGTCACCGACCGAGTCGGTCCGGGCCACCAGCACCGTGCCGGCACGCCGGGGCGCGGCGGGCACCACCGCGGCCCGCCGGCGCAGGATCTCCGTCACCGCGGCCGGCAGGTCGCGGGCCACCGTCGGCGCGGCGGCCACCTCCTCCGCCCGGGTGACCGGGGTCGGCACCAGCACCCCGGTCGCCCCGGCGGCCAGGGCGGCGGTCATGTCGCGGCCGATGTCCCCCACCACCACGCACCGCCCCGGGGACGTGCCCAGCCGCCGGGCCGCCGCCCGGACGAGACCCGGCGCGGGCTTCCGGCAGCCGCAGCCGTCGCCGTCGTCGTGCGGGCACACCTGCCAGGTGTCGAACGGACCGAGCAGCTCCTCCACCCGGGCGTGCACCCGGCGCATGTCCGCCTCGGTGAACAGGCCACGGGCCAGCCCCGACTGGTTGGTCACCACGCCCAGCCGCAGGCCGGCGGAGCGCAGCCGGTCCAGTGCGGTCCGCGCGCCCGGCACCGGGCGGACCTTGTCCGGGTCGCCGTTGTACGGCACGTCCTCGACCAGGGTGCCGTCCCGGTCGAACAGGACGGCGTCGTACAGCGCCGGGGCAGGCCCGTCGAGCACCGGCCCAGCAACCGGGCATCCCCCGGTTGACCTGCGCTGATACCGCTCGTGGCCGCCTCGCACGGCGGGCGGGTTCCCGACCGCCGGGGGCGTAAACCTCGCACGGGGGCGTACGCGTCGTCCGCGGCGCGGCCGTCCCGTCGTGCCGCGTCGGTGCTCCCGGCGCGGCTGCGCACCGCCCGATCTCCGGTCGCCGTCCGGGCCTTACCCGGCGGCCCGGAGAAGCTAACCGGCGGCCCGGAGCAGCCAGCCGGTTAACGCCCGTCCGGGTCGGGGTATGGGAACCCAGTGGCGATTGTGGAGAAAGTGATCGGGGCACCCCCGCAGCAGGTCTTCGACGTGCTCGCCGACGGATGGACGTACAGCGACTGGGTGGTCGGCACGGCCCACGTACGGGACGTCGAGGACGGCTGGCCGGCGGTCGGCACCCGGCTGCACCACCGGGCCGGGCCCTGGCCGGTCTCGCTCACCGACGCCTCCACGGTGCTCGCGTGTGAACCGCCGCACCGGCTCGTCATCCGCGCCGGGCTCTGGCCCGCCGGCGAGGCGATCGTGGTCTTCACCCTCCAACCGGTCGGGTCGGACTCCACCCGCGTCCGGCTCGGCGAGGACTTCGCCGCCGGCCCGTTGCGCTGGGTCCGCAACAAGCTGAACGACCTCGTGCTCAAGCAGCGCAACAAGGAGACGCTCAACCGGCTGGCGGACATCGCCACCCGGCAGAAGGGTGACCAGTGACCCAGACCGTGGTGATCACCGGGGCCAGCGCCGGGGTCGGGCGGGCGGTGGCCCACCGGTACGCGACGCGGGGCGCCCGACTCGCGCTGATCGCCCGGGGCGCGGCCGGCCTGGCCGCCGCCGCCCGGGACTGCCGGGAGCGGGGCGCGGCGGAGGTGGTCACCCACCAGCTCGACGTCGCCGACGCCGGGGCGGTGCAGCGGGCCGCCGACGAGGTGACGCACCGGTGGGGTGCGTTGGACGTGTGGATCAACAACGCCATGGTGTCGGTCTTCGCACCGGCCTGGGAGATCCCGGCGGACGAGTACCGCCGGGTCACCGAGGTCAACTATCTCGGTACGGTGCACGGCACCCTGGCCGCGCTGCGGCACATGCGCGCGTACCGCCGGGGTGCCGTCGTCCAGGTCGGCTCGGCGCTGGCCTACCGGGGCATCCCGTTGCAGTCGGCGTACTGCGCCAGCAAGCACGCGGTCCAGGGCTTCAACGACTCGCTCCGGGCCGAGCTGCTGCACGACTGCCCGGGGGTGAAGCTGTCGATGGTGCAGCTCCCGGCGGTGAACACCCCGCAGTTCTCCTGGGTGCGGACCCGACTGCCCCGGCACCCGCAGCCGGTGCCGCCGATCTTCACGCCGGAGGTGGCCGCGCGGGCGATCGTCTGGGCCGCCGACCGGGGGCCGCGCGAACTGAACGTGGGCGGCCCGACCTGGCGGGCGCGGCTGGGCAACACCCTCTTCCCGGGCCTACTCGACCGCAAGCTCGCCCGGGACGGTTACGACAGCCAGCAGACCGACGCACCGGTCGACCCGGCGACGTGGCGGGACAACCTCGACCGGCCGGGGGACGCGGACCGCGACCGGGGCGCCGAGGGGGTCTTCACCGACCGGGCGCGGGACAGCTCGGCGGCGCTCTGGGTCGGCACGCACAAGCCGGCGGTCACCGCCGCCGTGCTCGGCGCGGTCGCGCTCGCCCTGGGTGGGCTGGCCCGCCGGCAGCGCTGAACCGCTGGTGACGGCTGGAGCCGTGACGCTCCCGGCCGCCCGGAGAAAGTGCCCGAAGGCCCATCGGGGAGCCCCGACAGCGGGGCGCGGCCGGATGGCTACCCTTTCAGGGACAACTGCCGGCAAACTGAGGATGCTCGTCATGATCGAACCCGTACAGTTACCCTCGCCGTGGCGGGACGCGCGCCTGACGGTCGTGGTGCCGACCTACAACGAGGCGGGGAACCTCCCGGCGCTGGTGGAGAGGCTTCTCGCCCTTCCGCTGCCCGGGCTGCGGGTGCTCGTCGCCGACGACAACTCCCCCGACGGCACCGGCGAGGTCGCCGACAAGCTCGCCATCGAACACCCCGGCCGGATCGAGGTCGTGCACCGCGCGGGCAAGGAGGGGCTCGGCCGGGCGTACGTGGACGGCATGTCCCGGGCGCTGGACGGCGGCGCCGAGTACGTGGCCCAGATGGACGCCGACCTGTCGCACCCGCCGGAGGCGCTGCCGGGCATGCTCGGCTCACTGCTCTCCACCGGGGCCGGCGTGGTGATCGGATCCCGTTACGTTCCCGGCGGCGAGCTGGACGAGGCGTGGCCGCTCTACCGTCGCGCGCTGAGCGGGTGGGCCAATCTCTACGTGCACACCCTGCTGCGGGTCCGGATCCGTGACCTGACCGCCGGTTTCAAGATCTGGCGGGCGGACGCGCTGCGCGACATCGGCCTGGACCGGGTGCAGTCCAACGGCTACAGCTTCCAGGTCGAGATGCACTACCTGGCGACGAAGCTCGGGCACACCATCCTGGAGGTGCCGATCCGCTTCGAGGAGCGGCGGGACGGCGTGTCGAAGATGACCACCGCCACCAAGATCGAAAGCGCGCTGATGCCGTTCAAGCTGCGCAGCCGGCACCGCGACATCGGCGGCGCGACCCCCCGGCAGCTGGAGGCGGCGCCGGTCGAGGTGGTGGCACCGCGTACACCGGAACCGGCCAGCGCCGACCGGGTGGCCCCAACGGCGGTCGAGACGGCCGACACCGACGGCGAACCGAGGACAGCCCCCGAGACGGCCGACGCCGACGGCGAACCCCAGGCGACCCCCCGGTAGGGGACCTCAGCGGTACACGGCGCGGTGCGCCGCGCCGACGACCCGCGCGTATAGGCCACCGGTCACCGCCCGGTCACGGACCAGCGCGGCCCGCGCCGCGTTCGCGCCGGGAGCGCCGTGCACGCCACCCCCCGGGTTCGCCGACGCGCTCGCCAGGTAGAGCCGGTCGATCGGGGTGTCCGGGCGGCCGAGCCCGGGCACCGGGCGGAGGAAGAGCTGCTGGTAGGCGGCGGCCGTTCCGCCGCCCACCGCACCGCCGACCAGACTCGGGTTGCGTTCCTCCAGGTCCGCCGGGCCGGCCACGTACCGGCCCCGGACCCGGGCGCGGAAGCCGGGCGCGTGCCGTTCCAGCACCGCCTCCATCCGCTCCACGTGCCCGGCCACGTCCTCGGCCCGCCAGTCGCGCCGGAACGGCAGGTGGGTGTACGCCCACACCGACTCCGTGCCGGCCGGGGAACGGCTCGGGTCGGCGGTGGTCATCTGCCCCGCCAACAGGAACGGGTCCTCCGGGACCTCGCCGCAGGCCAACGTCGCCGCGTACCGGGTCAGGCCGTTGAGGTCGGTGGCGAGATGCACCGTCCCGGCCCCGGCCACCTCCGGGTTGGTCCACGGCACCGGGCCGTCCAGCGCCCAGTCCACCTTGACGGTGGAGCCGTCCCAGCGGAAGTGGGCCAGGTCCTCGACGAGCCGGGGCGGTAGCCGGGCCGCGCCGACGAGGTCGAGGTAGAGCGCGGGCGCGGGCACGTCGGCGAGCACCGCCCGCCGGGCCCGCCAGGTCCGGCCACCGACCGTCCGGACACCCATCGCCCGGCCCCGGGCGACCAGCACCCGGTCGACCTGCGCGTCGTAGCTGATCCGGCCGCCCCGGGCGCGCAGTCGGGACACCAGCGCGTCGGTGATCCGTTGCGCTCCGCCGACCGGCACCGGCCAGCCGACCTCCTGGCCGAGCATGGCCAGCAGCCAGCCGTAGATGCCGGACCCGGCGTCCTCGGGGGACAGATCGGTGTGCAGGGCACAGCTGGCGAGCAAGGCCGGGGCGCCCTCGCCGTCGAAGAGTTCCGCGCCGAGCTGGCGGACCGGCAGGACCAGCCGCCGGGCCAGGCGCAGGACGCCGGCCGTGCGCAGCCGGGCGAGCAGCTCCAGCCCGTTGCGCACCGGCGGGAACGGGGTGAACAGGGCGGCCAGCAACGGCTGGGAGATCCTCCGCCAGTCCTCGTACGACTCCCGCCAGCGTTCCCCGTCGCCGGGGGCGAACGCCTCCATCGACGTCGCGGTGCGCTCCGGGTCGCGGTTGAGCACCGCCGCCCGCCCGTCGGGCAGCAGGTGCGCCAGCACGTCCGGCGCGTGCCGCCAGGCCAGGCCGTGCTCGTCCAGGGCGAGCCGGCGCAGCACCGGGGAGGCGTACCCGAGGGGGTAGAACGAGCTGTAGAGGTCGCTGAGGTAGCCGGGGGCGGTGACCTCGGCGGAGCGGACCGCGCCGCCGGGCGCACCGGTCGCCTCCAGCACCAGGACGTCCCATCCGGCGTCGGCGAGCAGATTCGCGGCGACCAGTCCGTTGTGGCCGGCACCGACGACGACGGCGTCCGCGTTCTCCGCACCGGGCTCGGTCTGGGCGTGGTTGATGGACCGCATGGGGAACATCATCCGGTTCCGCTACCCCCCGATGGTCGAGCGAAACGCGTTTGCCCGGCCCGGCCCCGGGCATGCAGCGCGCCATGTGGCGGGTGGAACAACTCATCGGCGGGGTGTGGGGCGCGGGCGGCGCGGGGGGTGAGTTCGTCGTGACCGACCCGGCGGACGGCACCGACGTCAGCACCGTGCCGATGGCCACCGAAGACGAGGCGGCCAAGGCGGTCGGCGCGGCCCGGGGCGTGGCGGCGACGTGGGCGGCGACCGACCCGGCGGAGCGGGCGGCGGCCCTGCGCCGGGCGGCCGACGCCGTCGAGGCGGTCGCCGAGGACCTGGCGCAGGCGACCACGGCGGAGATGGGCAAACCGCTGCTCGACGCCCGGGGCGGCGTGGCGGCGGGGATCGGCACCCTGCGCCAGTACGCCGAACTGGCACCGGTCCGCGGCGGCCGGACCCTGCACGGCGGACGGGACGCGGTCGACTTCATGGCCCCCGAACCGCGGGGCGTGGTCGCGGTGATCACCCCGTGGAACGACCCGGTGGCGGTGGCCTGCGGACTACTCGGCGCGGCCCTGGTCACCGGCAACGTGGTGGTGTTCAAGCCGAGCGAGCGCACCCCGGCCACCGGCTGGCTGCTGGCCCGGGCACTCGACGGTGAGCTGCCCCCCGGGGTGCTGTCCCTGCTGACCGGGGACGCGCGGGTCGGCGCGGCGCTGGCCGGGCAGGAGGTCGACGTGGTGGCGCACGTGGGCTCCTCCACGGCCGGCCGGGCGATCGCCGCCGCCTGCGCCCGCACCGGTGCCAAGGCGCTGCTGGAGAACGGGGGCAGCGACCCGCTGATCGTCGACGCGGGCGTCGACCCGGCCTGGGCCGCCGGGCAGGCGGCGATGGGCGCGTTCGCCAACGCCGGGCAGATCTGCGTGGCGGTGGAACGGATCTACGTGCACCGGGAGGTGGCCGGCGACTTCGTTCCGGCACTGGTCGACCTGGCTCGGGCGATGCGGATCGGACCGGGGCAGGACGGGGAGACCGAGATCGGTCCGCTGGTGGACCGGCGGCACCGGGACCACGTGCACGGACAGGTGCTGGCGGCGGTGGCCGAGGGCGCGGTGGTCCGGACCGGTGGGGCGGTGCCGGCCGGTCCGGGGGCCTTCTACCCGCCGACCGTGGTCACCGACTGCACCGACCGGATGGCGCTGGTGCGCGAGGAGACCTTCGGCCCGGTCGCGCCGGTGCTGGTGGTGGACTCGTTCGCCGAGGCCCTGGGCCGCGCGGCGTGCTCGCCGTACGGGCTGGCCGCCACCGTGCTCACCCGGTCGATGGGCCACGCGCAGCGGGCGTGGCGCGAGCTGCCGGTTGGCACGGTCAAGGTCAACGCGGTGTTCGGCGGCGCGCCGGGCGGCGCCGCCCAACCGCGTCGCGGCAGCGGCCACGGCTTCGGGTACGGCCCGGAACTGCTCGACGAGTTCACCACCACGAAGGTGGTGCACCTGAGCGCCCCGGGTGGCGGGCACTGGTGAGCGGTGCCCACCCTCCGGGGGGGCGGGGCTCAGTCCCCGCGCGCCTTACGGGTCCGCCGGTCGTTGGCCTTCTGAATGGCGTCGACCAGTTCCGGCTTGGTCATCCGGGACCGGCCCCGGACGTCCAGCTTGCGGGCGACCTGCATCAGATGGTCCTTGGTGGCGTTCGCGTCCACCCCGCCGGCGGTCGGTGCCCGCCGGGCCGGTCCGCCTCCCGCGGCCTGCCGGTCGCTGGGCCCCTTGCGACCCTTCGACTCCCAGTGGTCGCCGACCTTCTCGAACTCGTGCTTGAGCGCGGCGAAGGCGGTGCGGTGGGCCCGCTCCCCCTCGCCGTACGTCTCCACGGCTGAATCGTGCGTCTTCGCCCAGGTCCGTTGCGCCTTCTCAGGAGAGCGCCGGACGGTGCTGGGCAGTACCTCACGCCCTGGCATGTCGTCCTCCTCCGCGTCGGTTGCTTCCCGGGTTGACCGTTCCCTGTCCCGGCAGCGGCAAACGGCACGTCCGGGTTTGTCGAACTTCCCGCCCGGGTACCGCCGGGTTCCGACCCGGCGTGACCGGAGCGCGCCGACCGCGTGGCGGGGTGGCGCGCCGGACGGCCGGGGTGCGGCGGCGACGGCAGGGAGCGGTCATGGCAGCGACGACGACGGAGCCGACCGCACCGGCCGGTGGAGGGCCAGACCTGCGGGTTCCCCCCGGATTACGGCAGTTGAGCTGGCCCACCTGGCGCGGCGTCCTGGTCCGCAGCGGGCGGAACTTCGTCAAGGACAACTGCGCGGACTGGGCGGCGGCGCTGACCTACTACGGCGTGCTCGCCCTCTTCCCCTCGATCGTGGTGGTGGTGGCCCTGGTCGGGCTGGTCTCCGAGGGCGACCGGACCGTGGACACCCTGATCGGCCTGGCCCGCGACGTGGGCGCCGGGTCGGTGGTGGCCAACGAGGGCGTGGTCGGGGTGGTCGAGGGGGTGGTCGACCAGCGGGCCGGGGTGAAGGCGCTGCTCAGCTTCGGTCTGCTCGGCGCGCTCTGGTCGGCCTCGGGCTTCATCGGCGCGTTCACCCGTGCCTCCAACGCGATCTACGGCGTCGAGGAGGGCCGGCCGTTCTACCGGCTGCGTCCGATGCAGATCGGCCTGGCCGCGCTCTCCCTGGTGCTGATGGCGGTGGTGGCGACCGGACTGATCGTCAGCGGTCCAGTGGCCGAGGCGGTCGGCAACCTGCTCGATCTGGGCGACGCGCCGCGCACCGCGTGGAGCGTGGCGAAGTGGCCGGTGCTCGCCATGGTCCTGATGGTGCTGCTGTCGCTGCTGTTCTGGATCGCCCCGAACGTGCGGCAGCCCCGGTTCCGCTGGCTCACCGTGGGTGGCGCGGTCGCCCTGCTGGCCTGGACGCTCGTCTCCTTCGGCTTCGGCCTGTACGTGGCCAACTTCGGCTCGTACGACGTCACGTACGGCAGCCTCGGCGCGGTCATCGCGTTCCTGGTGTGGCTGTACCTGTCGAACTGCGCGTTGATGTTCGGAGTGCAGATCAACGCCGAACTCCAACGGGGTCGGATGATGCAGGCCGGCGTCCCCGCACCCGAGGAGCCGGTCCTCACCCCGAAACGCGCCGCCGAGTCGTGACGGGCCACGAGTCGGCGGCCACCCGTGTGTCGCCGCGGGTGCGGGGCGGAGCGGTTTATCCCGGTCCCGCCCGGGTAGCGCAGTAAGCATGGAACGAGGCAGCAGCAAGCACGGACCCCGGCTCGACGAGCAGATGAGCCAGGAGGTCAGTGGCCTGGTGCAGGGGCCGGGGGCCGCCGGCTCCCGGGTCGACGAGTTCCGCGAGCCGGAGCCGGCCGGCGAGGACCAGCCGGGCACCACCACGGCACCAGCGGGCGAGTTGCGCACCGGCGCCCCACAGGGGATGAGTTCCACGGACGTGGAGCAGCGCAGCCGGCTCGGCCGGTTCATCGGCCTGTCGGCGCTGCCCGGCGACCGCGAGACGTTGCTCGGCAGCGCGCGGGAGAACGAAGCGCCGGACGACGTGATCGCCGCCCTGGAACGGCTTCCCGCCGGCACCCGGTACCGGACGGTCTCCGAGGTGTGGGCGGCACTGGGCCACAAGAACGAGACACAGCGCTGGTGAAAGGTGGGTCACCCCCGACCCGTACCGACTGGTAGATGAGGAGGATGCCCTGATGAGTGGCGTTATGGAGCACGTGGACGTGGACGTCCCGATCCGGACCGCGTACGACCAGTGGACCCAGTTCGAGGACTTCCCCCAGTTCATGGAGGGTGTGCAGGAGGTCCGGCAGCTCTCCGACACGATGACCCACTGGACCGTGGAGATCGCCGGGGTCAAGCGGGAGTTCGACGCGCAGATCACCGAGCAGCTCCCCGACGAGCGGGTCGCCTGGAACTCCACCGGCGGGACGGACCACGCCGGGGTGGTGACCTTCCACCGCCTCGACGAGGGGCACACCCGGGTCACCCTCCAGTTGGAGTTCGAGCCGCACGGAATGATCGAGAAGGCCGGCGACAAGCTCGGCATCGTCGACCGCCGGGCCAAGGGCGACCTGGAGCGGTTCAAGACGTTCATCGAGCGACGCGGTCAGGAGACCGGTGCGTGGCGGGGCAAGGTCGACCGTCCCCAGCCCTGACCCGTACGCGTTCCGAGACCCGTACGCGTTCCGACGGCCGCCGGACCACCCGGCGGCCGTCCGCGTGCCCGCCCCCTCCTCCGCCTCCCCCCGTCGGCCGACACCGCTTCCTGCCCGAGCCACCGTCGACGTCATGATCGACGGCGGGACCGGCGGGTGGAGGGGGCGGTTTGCCGCGATGGGCCGGGGGTACGGCGATGTCATGACCGACAACGACGGCGCCGTGTGGCGTGACGAGCAGCGGCTCCCGCTCAGCGAGCTGGACAAGGCGGTGGCGACCTCCCCCGTCGACGGACAGGCCGACGACGTGACCGGCAACGACGCGGGCTACGAGTCCGCGTTCGGCCACGGGCCGATCCCGGCGGACGGGCACACCGCCGCCGAGGGCGACCACGGGCGGGAGGCGACCGACGGGCAGCGGGCGTACCGGCCCTCGACAACCGGCCGGACCGGCCCCGACGTCTGATCCCCTCCCCTGCCGAGGGCGTGTGCTGAGGTGGTTGCAGGGGTCCCCTGCTACCGCATTTCGAGGAGGAGGGGTCCCCTGCAACCACCCCGGGCGCGCGGCCTACGGGCGCGCGGCCTACGGGCGCGCGGCCTACGGGCGACGGCGGGGCGACAGGTGACAGGCTGCGGGCTGCGGGCGTTCAGGCGGGTCGGCGGCGGGTGGCGGCGAGTTGCAGGGCGATCAGGGCGACGGCGAGCACCACGAGCGCCGGTCCGAGCGCCTCGACCGAGGTCCGGCCGAGCAGCACCCCGATGGCGGTGGGCCCGAGCGCACCGCAGAGGCCCGCGACGGCGATCTGCACCCCGATCGCCCGGTCGGCGTGCGCCCCGCCGACCCGGTCGGCGGTGGTCAGGGTGAGCAGCGGGAACACCGGGGCGGCGGCGAAGCCGATCACCGCGAGACCGGTCACCGCCAGCCAGGCCGGGCCGGGGAGCGCCACCAGGACGGCTCCGACGGCGAGGCCGACCAGGCTCCCCCACAGCACCCGGCCGCTGCCGAACCGTTCGGCGATCACACCCTGGACGACCCGGCCGACGAAGAGGCTGATCCAGTACCCCGAGACGCAGATCCCGGCCGCTGCCGCGCCGAGTCCCCGCCCCTCGGTGAGCAGCAGGAAGGCCCAGAGCCCGGCGCCGATCTCGATGGCGGCGTAGACGCCGAAGCCGAGCGCGCCCAGCCACACCGCCGGCAGTCGCAGGGTCTGCCCGACCGGCACCCTCGCCGGTGGCGTGGGCCGTCCGGCCACCGCGCCCCGGTCCCGCCAGGCCCGGACGGTCAGCGCGAACGCCACGGCCAGGGCGAGCTGACCAGCGGCGACGAGACCGTATCCCCAGCGCCAGGAGAGACCGGCGCCGATCGCTCCGGTCATGATCAGCGGGCCGAGGGCCACCCCGAGACCGAAAAAGGCGTGCAGCCAGTTCATGTGCCGGGGGCCGAACGCCCCGGCGGCGTACGCGTTGAGTCCGGAGTCGACCGCCCCGGAGCCGAGGCCGAGCACCAGCGCGCAGCACACCACCACGGCCAGGCCGGGCGCGAGGGCGTATCCGGTGAGCGCCAGGCTGGCCAGCAGGGTGCTCCCGGCCAGCAGCCGGCCGACGCCGAGCCGGGCGATGCCGAACCCGGCGAGGAGGCTGGAGGTCAGGTAACCGGCGGTGCCGGCGGTGAGCGCCACGCCGACCGCCTCGGTCGGCACCCCGAAGTCCGACCGCATCGCGGGCCAGCCGACCCCGAGCAGTCCGTCCGGCAGGCCGAGGCTGACGAAGGCGAGGTAGGCGAGCAGCAGCAGCGAGGCCCGGGGGGAGGTCGGCACGACCGGCCATCCTGCCCCATCCGATCGACGTTGGCAGTGGCAAATACCACGCCGATTCCGGGAAGCAGCAGCGACGTGGCCGGAGATCCGGACAGGTCATCCAGAATCGGCCGAACGGAGGAAGGGCAATCCGGGCATCACGCGCAAGACTGTCGGGATGCAACAGGGCAGTAGCTTCCTCACCGATCGTCAGCGCCGCCTGGCATGGCTCGGCTTCCTACTCGCCGCGCTGCAGGCGCCGGTCTCCGCCTGGCTCGTCACCGACGGCTCGTGGCTGTTCAGCCTCTGCGTCGCGATGATGGTCGCGACCGTGATCATCGCGGACGACGCCGGACGACGCCGGCCGGCCGACGCACACGGCGCCGAGCGGGGCTGACTCAGCCCGTCTCGTCCGGGCGGGCCTCGTGTCCCGGGCGACCCCGGGTCCGCCGGCGCTCCTTCATCTCCGCCTCGTACAGGTGCCGCCGGCCCTGCGCCAGTTCGTCGCGGGCCTGCCGGTCCAGATCCCGGAAGAGGGCGTAGTACCCGTCGTCGAAGTCCTCGACGATCTGGAACGTCCACCGGCCGGCGATGACGTTGCGGCCCAGCAGTTCCTCGGTGATCCGGTCGGCGATCCCGTCGTGTCCGGCGGCCCGGAACCGCTCGACGGCGTCGTCGAGCATCAGGTCGGCGTGGCCGATCAGCTGGTGCAGGGAGTAGAGGTGTCCCCGCGCCCGCTCGACGGTCTCCAACGCCTCGCTGAGCTTGCCGAGCGCGGCGACCGTCCCGTCGTCCACCCCGGTGGGGCGACGGTGCCGCTCGTCCGGTCCGTCCGGGTGTGATGCCATCGGTGCCTCCGCTCGCCGTTCCGGTATGTCCGGGTAGTGCCCGGACGTGGGGCAGGTCACGCATGTGCGGGCGGATTCCACCCGGTGGCCGAGCCGGCTCCCACCGTCCGGACGAGGTCGGCGCGGTCCCGGCCGGATTACTCTCGTTTCCCATGTACGCGCAGTTCAGTGGGGGTTTGGCCGCCGACACGGCGGTGGGCGTGGCGCGGGCCTCCATCGCCGCCCTGACCGTGTCGATCGGCACCGCCGGGCTGGCCGCCGCCGTCCGACGGCCCGACCTCCTCGCCCAGGTCGACCAGCACGCCGCCGCCGTCCGGGACAGCCTGGAGGGCGACCGCCGGCCGCTCACCCTGGCCGCCCTGGCCGGGTACGCCGAAGGCGTCCGCGCGGCGGCTGCGGATCACGGTTGGACCCCACCCGGCGGGCCGGTCGACTGGACGTCCCCGGACTGGGTGCTGACCCGGCTGCTGGCGGTCTGCGCGCTGGCCCGGCCGATCTCCAGGCCCGCCTGACCGACCGGGCAGACCCACCCCGCACGTCGGGCCGCCCCGGGGCACATGTGCGGGGAGGACGCCCGCGCCGGACGTCCTCCCCTGGTCGTGCCGCACCGTCTGCTCACTCGGCGCGGCGGATCTGCTGGGTCTCCTCGCCCATGGCCCCGGAGCCGTAGGGAGCCGCCCCGCTCGCCCCTGCCGGCATCCGCGGCGCACCCCCGCGGTCGGCCATCTGCCGCTCGGTGTCGCTGCGTCCGGCCGCCTGGGCCTGTCGCTGCATCTGAATCGCCCGCGACTCCTCCGCGGCCCGGTCCAGCCAGCGGTCCCAGCGGGCCTGCATCGGCTTCACCAGCCCACCGCCGACACCGATGATCAGGATGCCGGCCACGGTGGCGAGCACCGCGATCAACACGGGCGTGGTCACGGTGGTGGCGATACCGACCTGGTTGAGCGCGGCGATGACACCGAGCGCGAGGATGAAGATCGCCGTCAGGTCGGCAAGGATCTTGCCGTACGAGAGTCCGCCGAGCGCCCCGGTGACGAGGTCCTTGACGGCCTTGGCGATCGCTGCGGCCACCACCACGATGATGATCGCGACGAAGGCCCGGGGCAGCCACGCCACCACACCCGAGATCAGGTCGCTGATCGCGTTCGGCCCCCACACCCCGAACGCGAACTGCAGGGTGAACAGCAGCACGGCGTAGTACGCCAGTCTGGCCAGGATGTCACTGGCGTCGTACCGGGTGCGTTCCAGCGCCCGTTTGATCCCGCCCCGCTCGACCGCCCGGTCGAACCCCACCCGTTCGAGCACCGTGTCCACGATCTTGAGCACCGCGCGGGCGATGATCCAGCCCACCACGAGGATCGCGATGAAGGCGATGGCCCTCGGTACGAAGAGCAGCACCGACCTCCACATGTCGGTCAGGGCGTCGCCGATGTCGACCTGCCTGACCGCGAGGGTTTTCCGCATCATGTCCCTCCTGTCGCCTGGTCTGCGCCGCCCGCATACCCGGCCGAAGAAGCACCAACCGGAGCGGCACCAGCCAGTTTTCGGACATGTCGCCCCGGTCGGGACGGCGGGTACGAACGCCCCGGGCCCCGGCCGGGGGCACGACCGGAACACCACGGGACCACGCCGGATAGGCTGCGTCACATGCCAGGCACGGTCGGGCACGTCCCCGCTTCACCCGCCCCGATCCCGCGGGCCGCCAGCGTCGGTACGGCGGCGCTCGTCCTCGGCCATCCGTGGTCCGGCACGCCACTCGGGCCGATCGAGGGGTGGGACCCGGCGGTCCGGGCCGTCGTCGACCTGGTCCTCGCCTCGCCGGTGCCGATGGCGCTGACCCTCGGCGCGGAGTTCCGGCTGCTCTACAACGACGGGTACGCCGAACTGGTCGGTCCTGCCCACCCGGCGGTCGGCCGTCCGGCGGCCGAGGTCTTCGCCGGGATCTGGTCCCTCGCCGGAATCGGCGACCTGATCGAACGCACCTTCCACGAGGGCACCCCCACCCTGGAGAAGGAGTCGATCCTGCCGATCGTGCGGCACGGCACCGGCCGGGTGGAGCAGGCCGTCTTCACCCGGGGCTGCTCCCCGGTACGGGACAGCGGCGGGCGGGTGGTCGGCGTGCTCACCGTGGCGGCCGAGACCACCCAGGTGACCGAGCAGTTGCAAAGCCTGAGCGAGCTGGCCGCCGCCCTCTCCGGCACGCTCACCCTGGACGACGTGGCCCGGGTCGCGCTGCGGTACGCACTCGACTCGTTCGACGCCGACTGGGTGGCCTTCGGGGTGGACGACGGCAGCGGCTGGCGCGTCGTCCGTCGGGTCCGGGGCGAACTGCTCGACGAGGCCGACGAGCGGTTGCCCCCGCTCTGGCGGCGCTACCCGGACGACTCGCCGCTGCCGCTGGTGGTGACCGCGCGCACCGGGATGCCGCTGTTCACCGCCGACGGTCAGCCGATCGCGGCGGCCGCGAGCGACCGGCACGACCAGAAGATCCGGGCCCTGGCCGCACTGCCGCTCCGGACGCCGGTGCTGCGCGGCGGGCTCAGCGTCGGGTATCAACGCGCGCACGCCTGGTCGGCCGCCGAACGGGCGTTGCTGGCGGCCTCGGCCGAGCTGATCGCGCAGGCCGGCGAGCGGGCCCGCCGCTTCGAGACCCAGCACGGCACCGCCCAGTTGCTGCAACGCAGCATGCTCCCGGAGCACCTGCCGGACCTGCCCCGGCTGCGCATCGCGGCCCGCTACGACCCGGGCGTGGACGGCAACGCGGCCGGGGGCGACTTCTACGACGCCTTCGTCCTGCCCGACGGCGGGCTGGGCGTCGTCCTCGGTGACGTCGCCGGCCACGACGTGCAGGCCGCGGCCCGGATGGGGCAGGTACGCGCGGCGCTGCGCGCCCTGGCGCTGACCGATCCGCGCCCGGACGCCGTCCTGGCCGGGCTGGACCGGCTGGTCGCCAGCCTGGGGGCCGAGGCCGGCACGCACGAACTCTTCGTGACCGTCGTCTTCGGGGTGATCGACGCCGGGCGGGAACGGCTCACCCTGGCCAGCGCTGGGCATCCCGCCCCGCTGCTGCGCCGGTGCCCCACCCCCGACGCCGAGCCCACCGCCGAGTACCTGGACGTGCCGACCGGCGCCCCACTGGGTCTGGGCTGCCGGCCCGGCACCACCACCGTCCAATTCACCCCCGGCGACACCCTGCTGCTGTTCAGCGACGGCGTGGTCGAGCGACGCCGGCAGAGCCTCTCGGTGGGCCTCACCGGGTTGGCCGAGGCGGTGGCCGGGGCGGCCAGCGGCGACCCCCGGGCGCTCTGCGCGGTGGCGACCGCGGCGGTGCCCGGCGCGACCGAGGACGACGTGGCGGTCCTCGCCGTGGAGCACGCGCTGATGCCGAGCCGGTCGGCCGGCATGGAGATGCCCGCCGAACCGACCGCGCCGAGCCGGGTGCGGCACTGGATGACCGCGCAGCTCTCCGAGTGGCGGGTGCCCGAGTCGATCATCGGGGCCGCCGTCCTGTGCACCAGCGAGTTGACCACCAACGCCCTGCTGCACGCCGGCACCGCCGCCCGGGTCGAGATCGACCTCAGCCCCGAGCGGCTGCTGGTGTCGGTCGCCGACTCCGGCACCCGGGGCACCGTGACGAAGGCGCAGACCGACACGTTGAGCAGCCGAGGCCGTGGACTGGGGCTCATCGAACAGCTCAGCGACGCGTGGGGGACGGATCCGACGGTGCGCGGCTCCACGGTCTGGTTCGAGATCCTCATTCCGTCGGATTGAGGTCGCCGGGCGGTGCGTCCGCCCGACAGGAGGGAAGACGATGGCCACGCGCTCCGACGGTGTCCTGTTCGACGTCGACGGCACCCTGGTCGACACCACATACCTGCACACGGTGGCGTGGTGGGAGGCGTTACGCCAGTTCGACCACGCGGTGCCGATGGCGCTGATCCACCGGTCCATCGGCATGGGATCGGACCGCCTCCTCGACCACCTGCTCGGGCCGGAACGCGACCGGGCCGAGGACGGCCGGCTCCGCGACGCCCACGACGGTCTCTTCCTCGAGTACGCGGAGCGGCTGACGCCGCTACCACACGCCGCCGACCTGCTGCGGGCCTGCGCCGAACGGGGGCTGCGGGTGGTGCTCGCGACCTCGGCGGCCGAGCACGAGGTACGCGCGTTGCGGGCCGCGCTCGACGCCGACGACGTCATCGACACCGTCACCTCGTCGGCGGACGCGCAACGGAGCAAACCCGCACCGGACATCCTGGTCGCCGCGCTGGAGCAGTCCGGCCTGGCCGCCGAACGGGTGGTCTTCGTCGGCGACTCGGTCTGGGACGTCGCCGCCGCCGGCCGCCTGGGCATCCCCTGCATCGGCCTGACCTGCGGCGGGACCGGTCGGGCCGAGTTGGCCGGGGCCGGGGCGGTCGAGGTCTACGACGACCCCGGTGCGCTCCTGGCCAACCTGGCGGAGTCCCCGGTCCTGAGTCGACGGCGCGACGTCGCTGCCATCAACATGAATGTGAAGGCATAGACGACCGTTCAACGGGGCACAGTTGGTCTCCACCTGCCCGGGTGCCACGGGCGAGGCGAGGGGTGGAGTCGTGGAGCCGGTGGACGTCGCTTTCGCAGTACTCGGGGTCGGCGCGTTGCTGGCCGGGATCCTGCCCCGGATGCTGGAGCGGCGGCCCCTCTCCATGCCGATCGCCTTCCTCGGCCTCGGCATGCTGATCTTCCTGCTGCCCACCGGGCTACCGGTCCCGGACCCGCTGGCCCACCCGGCCGTCGCCACGCACCTCACCGAGATCGGCGTGATCGTCGCCCTGATGGGCGCCGGTCTCAAGATCGACCGCCCGTTCAGCTGGCGACGCTGGTCGTCCACCTGGCGGCTACTCGCCATCGCGATGCCGCTGTGCATCGCGGCCGTGGCACTGCTCGGCTGGTGGTGGGCCGGGCTCGTGCCGGCGACCGCGCTGCTGCTCGGGGCGGCGCTCGCCCCGACCGACCCGGTCCTCGCTGCCGACGTGCAGGTGGGCGAGCCGACCGACGTGGAGGACTCCGAGGACGAGGTCCGCTTCGCTCTCACCTCCGAGGCGGGCCTGAACGACGGCCTGGCTTTCCCCTTCGTCTACGCGGCCATAGCCATCGCCTCGACCAGCCTCGCCCCGGCGGACTGGCTGGCCGGGTGGCTCACCGTCGACCTGCTCTGGAAGGTCACCGCCGGGGTGGCCGGCGGGCTGCTGGTCGGCTGGCTGCTCGGCAAGCTGTTCTTCCACGCGCCGAGCGAGCTGCGCCTGGCCCGGCACGCCGAGGGCTTCCTCGCGCTGGCCGCGACCTTCCTGGCGTACGGGCTGGTCGAGGTGATCGGCGGATACGGCTTCCTCGCCGTCTTCATGGCCGCGCGGGCGATCCGCTCGGCGGAACGGACCCACGAGTTCCACGCCGTCCTGCACGACTTCGCCGAACAGGTCGAGCGGCTGCTGACCGTCCTGCTGCTCCTGCTCTTCGGTGGCGCCGTGGTGGGCGGTCTGCTGGCCCCGCTGACCTGGCAGGCCGCCCTGGTCGGGCTGGCGCTGGTCTTCGTGGTCCGACCGCTCGCCGGCTGGCTGTCACTGCGCGGCGCGCCCGGCCGCCCCGCCGAGCACTGGGTGATCGCCTCCTTCGGCATCCGGGGCGTGGGCTCGTTCTACTACCTGGCGTACGTCAGCACGAAGGCGGACTTCCCGCAGGCCGACCTGGTCTGGGCCACCGCCGGTCTGGTGGTGATCGTCTCCGTGGTGGTGCACGGGGTGGCGGCCACCCCGGTCATGCAGGTGCTCGACCGGACCGGCGAACGCACCCCCACCCCGGTACGACCCGAGCCGGCCCTCCCCTGAGGTGGTGGGCTGGTACCAGGGGTCCCCTGTTACCGCTTCTTGATGAGGAAGGGCCCCCTGCAACCACTCAAGCCCGCCACCCAAACCACCAACCACCACCCCGCCGGCCAGCGGACCGAGCAGCGGTCCTCCGGTCAGGAGGTCAGCCTGTGGACCAGCGCGCGGCCCAGATTCCGTCCGGAGAGCCAGGCGGTCTGCACGCGGGGCTCGCCGAAGGCGTCCCCGGCCAGCCCCACGCCGTCGTCGTCCAGGTGGTACGTCCCGGGCAGCCCGGCCGCCGGCTTCGCGTACGTCCAGCGGTGCACGTGCACGTGGTCGGCCGGTTCGGGGAGGGCGAGCAGGTCCCGCACGGCCTCCTCGACGGCGGGGGCGGCGGCGGTCGGCTGGAGCAGGTGTCGCCCGGCGAACTCGGCGGTGGTGTGGGCGACCAGCACGGGTGCGTCGTCCCCGCGCCGGTCGCCGTCGTCGCAGAGCACCGTCAGCACGGGGTGGTCGTTGACGAACGCCCCGGCGAAGTCGGACCACCGACGGTGCGGGAAGCGCAGCACCGCGGCGAGCGTGGACGTCCACTGTTGCGCCTGCACCGCCCGGGTGGCGTCGGCCAGGGTCGGGTCGAGCAGGAGCGCTGCCTGCGGACCCGGCATGGCGAGCACCACCGCCTCGCACGGGGTGCCGTCGACGCTCGGTCCCGGCTCCACACCGAGCACCAGCCGGTCGACCACCGCCGGCAGTCCGGCGGCCAGCTCGGTCACCAGGGAACGCAGGCCGCCCGGGGCCGCCCAGCGCATCGGTCCGGGCGCCGCCCGCCGACCGTCCGTCCCGTACGCGACGAAGGTGTCGGTCCATTGCCGGGCCAGTCCGGCGGCGCGCCAGCCCTCGACGAGGCGGGCGAAGTCCGGATCGCTGACGGTGAAGTAGGCGGCGCCGATGTCGGCGGGGCGGCCGTCGAAGCGCTTGCTGGCCATCCGGCCGCCGACCACCCGGGCCCGTTCCCGGATCTGCACCGGAACGCCGGCGGCCACCAGCTCCCGCGCGCACGCCACACCGGCGATGCCGGCCCCGACCACGATCACCCGCGCCCGTTCCCCAGTCATCGCGTGATCGTATGTGCCGGCGGCGGGCGGCCGGCCCGGCGCGCCGGGGGCGTATGAAGCACCCGACGGGCGGGTACTGGCACACCTGTTCGAGGAAAGGTGGAGACCATGACGGACCGCGACAGCATCCACGCCGACCCCCGTGGGGCGATCAAGGACCCGGACGAGTGGGTCACCGGCGACGAGCCACCGACGGCGGCCCAGGAGTCGTATCTGGCCACGCTCTCCCGGGAGGCCGGCGCGGAGGTCCCGGACGGACTGACCAAGGCGGGGGCGGCCCGGCGGATCGACGAGCTCCAGGAGGAGACCGGTCGGGGTCAGTGATCCGACCGCCGGGGCAGGCGGTGCAGTTCGACCCGGTCGAGCCGCCCCGCCGCCACCCGGGCGGTCAGGTACGTGGCGTGCGGCTGGGCCCGCCGGTCGGTCGGCGACCCGGGGTTGAGCAACCGCAGCCCCGTCGGCGCGACGGTGTCCCACGGGATGTGCGAGTGCCCGAAGACGAGGAGGTCGCAGTCGGGGAACCGGGCGGCGCACCGGGTCTCCCGACCGGCGCGCGGGCCGGTCTCGTGTACGACGGCCACCCGGAGCCCGGCCAGTTCGACCCGGGCCACCTCGGGCAGCCGCGCGCGCAGCGCCGGCCCGTCGTTGTTGCCGTACACGGCGACCAGCCGACGGGACCGGGACTCGACGGCGTCGAGCAGCGCCACGTCCACCCAGTCACCGGCGTGCAGCACCACGTCTGCGGCGGCGATGGCCGCCCAGAGCGGCTCGGGCAGGTCCCGGGCCCGTTTGGGCACGTGCGTGTCCGCCGTGATCACCACCCGCACCACGCTTCCCCCTTCCCGTCAACATGCTCCGTCCACCCCGGTCCGTCGCGGCAGTCAGGAAAGCCGCCGGGCCGGTCAGCGGTCCCCACGTCATCGTCGCCGGTGCGGGGAGCGCCGGCGCGATCGGGTGCGGAATGTGGGTGGGGGCTTCACTTCGGCAGGGGTGGGACGTACGGTGGAGGTGGCGTGGGAGCGCTTCCATAGGGCATGTCCGATAGGAGAGGTAATTGAGGACGAAACCCCGGCTCGTCGCGGTGACCGCCGCGACGGCCGCCTTCGCCGCCGCGACGACGATCGCGGTGGGCGCGCTCCGCCCACCGGCCGCCACGGCGGCCGAATCCGCCTTCTACGTCGACCCGCACACGTCCGCGGCCTCCTGGGTCGCCGCCAACCCGGGCGACTCGCGCGCCCCGGTGATCCGGGACCGGATCGCCAGCGTCCCGCAGGCCCGCTGGTTCACCACCACCAACACCGCCACCGTACGCGCCGAGGTGGACGCCCTGGTCGGGGCCGCCGCCGCAGCCGGGAAGATCCCGATCCTGGTGGTCTACAACATCCCCAACCGCGACTGCAGCGGGGCCAGCGGCGGCGGAGCACCCAACCACACCGCCTACCGGCAGTGGGTCGACCAGGTCGCCGCCGGGCTGGCCGGCCGACCGGCCACCATCGTCCTGGAACCGGACGTCCTGCCGCTGATGACGAACTGCCAGAACGCCGGCCAGCAGGCCGAGACGAAGGCGTCGATGGCGTACGCCGGCAAGCGGCTCAAGGCGGCCTCGGCGCAGGCCCGGGTCTACTTCGACGCCGGGCACTCGGCCTGGCTCCCGCCCGCCGACATCGCCGCCCGGCTGGTCGGCGCGGAGATCGCGACCAGCGCGGACGGCATCTCGGTCAACGTGTCGAACTACCGCACCACCGCCGAGGCCGTCCCGTACGCCAAGCAGGTGATCGCCGCCACCGGCGTCGCCGGGCTCCGGGCCGTCGTGGACACCAGCCGCAACGGCAACGGGCCCTCCGGTTCGCAGTGGTGCGATCCGCCCGGACGGGCCATCGGAACGCCGAGCACCACGGACACCGGTGACCCGGCGATCGCCGCGTTCCTCTGGGTGAAGCTGCCGGGCGAGGCGGACGGCTGCATCGCCGGAGCCGGTCAGTTCGTCCCGCAGCGGGCGTACGAGCTGGCCATGGCGGCCGGACCGACCACACCCCCGGCGACCACCGCGCCACCGACCACGCCCCCGGCCACCACGCCACCGCCGACCACTCCCCCGCCCACCACGCCGCCGCCCACGACCCCGCCGGGCGGGGATGGCTGCGCCGCCACGGTCGTCTCGAACAGCTGGGCGGGTGGTTTCACCGCCGAGATCCGCGTGACCAACAGCGGTGCCGCGTTGAGCGGGTGGACGCTCGCACTCACCGTCGCCGACGGCGTCCGGCTGACCAACGGCTGGAACGGTGAGTGGAGCCAGTCCGGCAACCGGCTCACCGTCCGCAACGTCTCCTGGAACGGCAGCGTGCCCACCGGCGGGACGCTCACCGTCGGTTTCCAGGGCACCTTCACCGGCACCGCCCTTCCCGCCTTCGGGGCCGTCACCCTGAACGGCACCGCCTGCACCACCTGATCCGCCCGGGCCCCCGGCCGATGTCGGCCGGGGGCCACCGGAGGCCCACGCCGGTCAGGCTCCCTGGCCCTGGTTCTGCATCAGCCCACCGTCCATCACGTAGGTGGAGCCGGTCACGTAGTCGGCCTCGTCGCTGGCCAGGAAGACCGCCAACCGGCCGATCTCGTGCGGCTGCGCGGCCCGCTTCCACGGGATGCTCTGCACCTGCTCCTCGAGGTACCCCGGATCGTCGATCGCCCGCTGGTTGAACGGGGTGAGCACCATGCCCGGCGCGATGTTGTTGACGTTCATCTTCATCGGCGCGCCCTCCAGGGCCAGGGTCTTGGCGAACTCCAGCAACGCCCCCTTGCTGGTGTCGTAGTCCGCGCCGCCGGCCCGGGCCACCTCCTGGTGGATCGACGTGGTGTTGATGATCCGCCCGCCGCCGCCGGACTCCCGGCGGTGCCGGACGAACCGGCGGGAGCAGAAGAACGCCCCGTACACGTTGGTGCGGATCGCCCGGTCCCAGGTCCCGGTGTCCAGGTCGGCCACCGGGGTGCCGGAGGCATCCACCCCGGCGTTGTTCATCAGCACGTCCAGTGTGCCGAACTCGGCCAGCGCCTCGTCGAACATCGACTCGACGCGCTGCTCGTCGCTGATGTCGCCCTGCACCACGATCGCCCGCCGGCCGGACGCCTCGACCTCGCCCCGGGTGTGCTCCGCCCCGTCCCGGTCGTGCAGGTAGTGCACCACCACGTCGGCGCCCTCCCGGCCGAACTCGATCGCCGTCGCCTGCCCGATCCCCGAGTCCGATCCGGTAATCAGGGCCGTCTTCCCCGCCAGTCGTCCGGTCACGATCCTGCTCCCTCCCTCGTGCCCGTGCCGGTGGGCACGGGCTGGCGCGCCCGTGGTCGGGCCCGCTCGGCGGCCTCGGTCAGCCGACCGGCCGCGTTGATCAGTCCGATGTGGGAGAACGCCTGCGGGAAGTTGCCGAGTTGTTCCCCGGTGACCGGGTCGATCTGTTCGGCGAACAACCCCAGGTCGTTGACCCGCCCGACGAGCCGGTCGAACAGCCGCTCGGCCCGGTCCCGCTCGCCGGCCAGGGCCAGCGCGCCCACCAACCAGAACGAGCAGATGAGGAACCCCGCCGGGTCGCCGTCCCAGCGCCGCAGCAGTCCGTCGTGGCCCAGCCGTCGCTCGACGAGCGCCATCGTGGCGCGCATCCCGGGGTCGTCGGCCGGCAGGAACCCGACCAACGGCATGATGAGCACCGAGGCGTCCAGTTCGTCGGAGCCGAAGGCCCCGGTGTACGCGCCGACCCGCTCGTTCCATCCCCGGGTGAGCACCGCCCGTCGGACCTCGTCCCGGGCCGCCGCCCAGCGGGCCAGGTCCGCATCGTCGCCCAACCGGGGACCGAAGCGCACCGCCCGGTCCAGCGCGGTCCAGCACTGCACCTTGGACGAGACGTAGTGCCGCTCGACGTCCCGGGCCTCCCACATGCCGGAGTCCGGTCGCCGCCAGTCGGTGGCCGCCTGGTCGGCCAGGGCCCGCAGCAGGGTACGCACCTCGGGCGTCATCGGGTCCAGGTAGTGCCGCATCAGCCAGGCCGCGTCGAGCACCTCGCCGAGCACGTCGGACTGCCGCTGCCGCCATGCGTCGTTGCCGACGAGGACCGGCTGGCTGTCGGCGTATCCGCGCAGGTGGTCGAGGCGGTGCTCGGTGAGGTCCCGCTCGCCCTCGACGCCGTACATGATCGGGGCCGGCTGGCCGTCGATCCGTCCCATCGCCCGGGCGACCCAGGCGAACTGCCGGTTCGCCTCGTCCGGGCAGGCCGCCCGCCACAGGGCGTGCAGGGTGAGGCTGAAGTCGCGGACCCAGACGAAGCGGTAGTCGTAGTTGCGGTCCCCGCCCGGTTCCTCGGGCAGGGAGGTGGTCGCCGCGGCCACCACCGCCCCGCTGGGCTGGTAGGTCATCCCCTGCACGACCATCGCGCTGCGGCGTACCTCCGGGCGATGGCTGCCCTGGTAGTCGTGCAGCGCGGCCCAGGAACGCCAGCCGGCCGTCGCCTCCGCCACCACCTCGTCGGCCGCCGGCACCGGCGCGCCGGCTCCCTCGTCGGCGGGCGTCCAGGCGAGCGTGAACCGGTACGTCTCACCGGCCCGGACGTCGAACCGGGCCGCCGCCTCCCCCATCCCGAAGGTCAGCGGAACGTCGCTGCGCAGCCGCAGGGTGGCCGTACCTGCGGTGGCCTCGACCAGGCCGTCGTGGTCGGTCAGGTACGCGGTCACCCGGCCGTACTCGAAGCGGGGCCGGTAGTGCAGTCGCATCCCGACGGTGCCGGAGAGGCCGTGCACGACGCGGGCCAACATGCGGGGCGGACGGCGGCCGATCTCGTGGCCCCGCGCGCCGGGCTCGATCGCGAGGGCGTCGGTGACGGCCACCGCCCCGTGCGGGGTGGTGAAGACCGTCCGCAGCACGAGCGTGTCGTCCAGGTACGCGCGCTCGCACTCGTACCGGCCGTCCGGGCGGACCGACCAGTGCCCGGCGTCGTCGTCGAGGATCCGCCCGAACACCGAGGGCGCGTCGAAGCGGGCCGGGCACCACCAGTCCACGCTGCCCCACCGGTCCACCAGCGCGGCGGTGCACCCGTCGGCGAGGAACCCGTGCTCGCTGATCCGTGCGTTCTCCACGCGACGGCCTACCCGGCGGGCCCATCGGGCATTCACGTTCCGCCGGGTGGTTCCGCCATCCCCGGCGCGACCCGTTCCCCGGGGCCGGCCACGACCCGGCCCGGCCACCACCCCTGGCGGGCGTGACGCGGCCGGGTTACCGCGCGCGGCGGGCGGGAACCCGGAAGGTCGACCGAAGGAGGCAGCTCATGACCAGATCCTCGACTCCGGCCGCCGCCGGGCAGCCCTGGACGGCAGGCGCTGGCACGATGCCGTCCGGTCCCGCCGGCCAGCCGATTCCGTCCGACGACGGCCGGGGCCCGCAGGGCGGCCGCCCCACCGTGACCATCGGGTCGTATCCGGACTACCCGTCCGCCCAGCGGATGGTGGACCAACTGGCGGACAACCGGTTCCCGGTGGAACACACCGCCATCGTGGGCACCAACCTGACCCTGGTGGAGACCGTGCTCGGCCGGATGACCACCGGCCGCTCGGCGTTGGTCGGCGCCGGCACGGGGGCGTGGTTCGGGCTCTTCATCGGCTTGCTGTTCGGCATCTTCACCGTCGGCAACTGGGTTGCGGTCATCCTGGTCGGCCTGGTGGTCGGCGCGATCTGGGGTGCCGTCTTCGGGGCGATCGCCCACGCCATGACCGGTGGCCGCCGCGACTTCACCTCGGCCAGTTCGCTGCGGGCCGGTCAGTACGCGGTCACCGTCGACGCCCAGTTCGCCGACCAGGCGCAGGAACTGCTCGGCCGGATGCACCTGACGCCGACCCGGCGTACGGGTGGGTGACCGGACCAGGAATCGGCTGCCGGGCTGGCCACCCGACGGAGCCGGTGGGGGCGCAGTCCCCGCCGGCTCCCTCCGTTCACTCGTCGGTGGCGAGCCGGGCGTGCAGGTGCTCGTCGTGGCGGCGGCCGTCGCCGTAGCGGTAGGACTCGCGCAACGTCCCTTCCAACGGATAGCCGGCACGGGCGGCGACCCGGCACGAGGCGGGGTTCGCCACGGCGTGGCAGAGCTCGATCCGGTGCAGGCCGAGCGACCCGAATGCCCAACCGGTGACCAGCCGGACGGCGGCGGTGGCGACGCCCCGCCCCCGGGCCGCGGGCACCGTCCAGTATCCGATCGAGGCCTCGTCCCCGTGGATGCGGTGCAGCGAGACCGAACCGGTCAGGGCCCCGCTCGCCACGTCGGTGACGGCGAACGAGGCCTGGGTGCCGGCCGACCAGTCGGCGCGGGCCCGGGTCCAGGCTTGCGCCCCGGCCAGGTCCAGCCCGGGGGCGGAGGGGTTCCACTGTGCCGTCTCCGGGTCGCGCAGCGCGGCGAGGACGCCTGCGGCGTCCTCCTCGCGCCAGGGGCGTAACAGCAGCTCAGCAGCACGCAGTTCAACATGTTCCACGGGCCGGGAGTCTGGCACGCCACGCCGGTCCCACGCGCGGAATTTCTGTCGCCACCGTTCCGATCAAAGCTGGCCCATTGATGGCGCTGAACGGGGCGAACGTGGCACCCGGAATCGCCGGAGGCGTCCCCGAGGGGGAAGCTAAGGGTCATCTCGGGGCGTTCCCTGAGGAGAACGCGAGGCGCAATTTGCCTATACTCGTCCATGCGATGGTCCCGGCGAGGGAGCTGCTCCGGATGGACATGATCGAGGCATACGTCGCCGAGTTGGACAAGACCCTCCGCGGCCCCCGGACGACCAAGGCCGATCTCCTCGCGGAGGCGCGGGACGGTCTCCTGGACGCGGCCGACGCCTACGAGGACGCCGGCCTCGACCGACGCGACGCCGAGCGGCGGGCGCTCGCCGAGTTCGGGGCGGTGCCCGAGATCGCTCCCGACTACCAGACCGAACTGGGGCTGGCCCAGGGCCGCCGTACCGCCCTGTTGATCTTTTTCGTGCTGGCCGCCCAGCCGGTGCTGTGGCGGTTGACCCGGCACCTGGCCGGCAGCGTGGGGGACGGCAGCCCCGGCTACCAGCTGGTCGACGAGACGGTCAGCTGGATGGGCACGGCGACCCTGCTCACCGCGATCCTGGTCGCCACCGCCGCCGGGTACGGCGTCCGCTACCTCGGCGCTCGTCGCCGGCTCGTCCGGGCCACCGGGGTCTTCGCCTTCGCGGTCTGCGTGGTCTTCTCCGTGCTCGGGGTGCTGCTGACCGTGCTCACCCCGAACGCGCTGATGAGCGTCGCCGGGTTGCCGAGCGCGCTGGTTCTCCTCGGTATTCCGCTGGCGGGGATCGGCGTCGCGGGTCGGAACTGCCTGAGCGCCGCCTGACCCTCGGACGGACGGCCCGGCCGGGCGGACCCGCAAGAACCCTGCGCACCTGCGGCGGCGGTCACCCGGGGACCGGGCGGCACCGGGTGGACTCAGGCGAAGCCCACCGCCGTGCCGGGACGCAGCACGCCCTCGACCACCGCGGCGAAGTCCCGCCACTCGGAGCGCTCGTCGGCCAGGGCCCCCCGCCCGGAGGCGGTGAGCTGGTACGTCCGACGCTTACGGCCGCTGACCGTGCTCCACTCGCTCTGCACGTAGCCCGCCCGCTCCAACCGGCGCAGGGCCGGGTACAGGGTGCCGGTCGGCAGGTCGAGCGCGCCGCCGCTGCGGGCCTGGAGAGCTTCCATGATCGCGTAACCGTGCAGCGACTCGCGCTCCAGCACGGAGAGAATCAGGGCGTCGAGGTGCCCCCGCAACGCGTTTGGCCTCATGTAGCCAATCTACACGAAGCCATTACAGTAGCCTAGCTACAGGTAGATCCCCTATTTGGGACGATCTGGGCGCTCGCGCTCGCCGGTCCCGTCCGGGCGCCGCCACCGCCACCGGCCCTCGACCACGCGTCGAGTCGTGCCGGCCATCCTGGTGCCACGCCGGGAGACGGCGGGACCGCGCCGACATCCGAGGCCCGCCCCCGTCACCGCGACACGACGTGCGGACGAGGACGGCGGGATGGACGCGTACCGGTTTCTGAGCAGGTGCCGCCGACTGGCCACCGAGGCCGCCCGGGAGCTGTTCACCCAGCTGGCGACGTTCGGCGCGGCGCTCATCGGCACGCCGCTGCCGCCCGAGGCCTTTCCCCCCGCCACGCCACCGGTGGGCGGGGCCGGGTCGCCCGGCGGAACGGTCGCCGATCCCACCGCCACCGGGCGACCGACGACCGGCGGGACCGACCTACCGACGACCGACGGGCCTGCGCGACCGCCCTCGCGGGTCGGGCCGGGCGCCCTGCGGGCCGGGGCGGGACCGGGCGGGATGCCGGCCGGACACCCCGAGCGGTTGATCCCCCACGTTCCCCCGACCCCGACGGAACGTCGGCTCTGGTCGCAGCTGCGCTGATCCGGGGCACCGGTCGGCACCTTCGTTCCGTGGTCCGGGTCGGCCGGCATCGACCATCCCGGACCACGGGCACCACATCGAGGATCGGCGCGGTCGGCTCACATGCCCTTGAGACCGTGCGCGGTGGCCACGACGACGACGTCGGACTCCGGGGTCATCGTCCCGTCGGCCAGGGCCCGGGAGACGGCGAGCAGACCGGCCGCGCTGCTCGGTTCCAGGGGGAACCCGGCCCGCCAGAGGCGGCGGGTCTCGGCGAGGACGCTCTCGTCGTCCACCGCCACGGCGTGCCCCCGGGACCGCCGGACCGCCTCGACGGCCTGGACGGCGAGCTGGTTGCCGCCGAGCGACGGCATCGCGTGGGTATTGCCGGGGAACGTCGCGTACTCGTCGGCACCGGCGAGCACCGCCGCGACCCGGGGGAAAGGCTCCACCAGGCAGATCCGGGGCACCGCGTCGGAGCCGAGCAGTTCCCGGAAGCCGAGGTAAACGCCCCACGCGAGGTCGCCCCGGGACGCCGGCACCACCACCCACCCCGGTGCCCTGCCGGCCCGGTCGGCGAGGATCTCCTCCGCGACCAGCTTGTACCCCTCGATGCCGAACGGGCTGCTGCCCACCGGAGGGACGACGAAATTGGTGACCGGCAGCATGGTCCGGGAGTCGCGGTAGGCGGCGACGTGCTTCCAGCGCTGTTCGCTGTGGGGGAAGGAGACCACCTCCGCGCCGAGGTCGCGCATCAGCTCCACCACCCGGGCGGGAGTGTCGTCGGTGACCGCGATCTCGCAGCGCAGCCCGGCCCGACCGCAGTAGGTCGCCAGCGACACCCCGGCGTTGCCGGAGGAGGCGGCGACGATCCCCTCGTAACCGGCGTACACCGCCCGGCTGACCACCACCGCGCTGAACCGGTCCTTGTGCGAGCCGGTGGGGTTGGCACCCTCCCACTTGAGGGCGACGTCCAGTCCCTTCACGGCTCCGGCGGCGTCGGTCAGCAGCGGGGTGCGCCCCTCGCCGAGGGTGATCGGCCGCAGGTAGGGCTGGTCGACCCCGGTGGAGTCCCCCGGGGTGTACACGCACTCCAGGTTCATCGGTCTGCCCTCGGCCAGGCAGGCCGGGCAACCGGTGGAGTGGTCGGCCACCTCGTACCGGCGTTCGCAGCGGATACAGGCGAGCCCCGCCAGGCGCGGGTTCTGAATCGTGGGCATGCTTCTCCCGGACCAGAGTGGACGGACGGCGGTGGGACGGACCCGATCCGGACGCCCGCGGAAGCGTCCAGTTTAGGTGGAGCGGAACAGCCCGGTCGCGGGACTCGACCCGCATGGTGGGAGGTTCAGCGACACAGGGCGGCGTACCCGTCGAGGGGGAACGTGTCCGGGGCGCGGCCGGCCAGCCGCAGCCCCTCCCAGCAGGTCGCCTCGTTGCTGGAGACCACCGGCAGGCCGAAGCGCTCGCGCAGGATCCGGGCGGCCTCCAGCCCCCGGAACGCGGTGCAGCTGATGACGATGCCGTCGGCGGCACCGGGGTCGACGACCGCGGCGGCGATCTCCTCCGGCGGAACGGAGGCGGTGTCCAACGGATCCGGCAGGGCCGGACCGGCGGTGGCGGTCACCTCGATGCCGTGCGCGCCCAGGAAGGCCCCGACCAACTCGTCGAGCCAGGGCTCGTACGGCGTGACCAGCACCACCCGGCTCAGGCCGAGCGAGCGCAGCGCCGCCACCACGGCGGTGGACGTGGTGGAGGCGGGCACGCCGGCCGCGGCGGTGATCCGCTCGGTGATCTCGCCGTCGTAGCCGAGCCCGTGGTAGAGGCTGCCGCTGGTGCAGGCGAAGACGATCGAGTCGACGGCAGCGTGGGAGAGCAGCGTGGCCGCCCCGGGCACGCTGTCGGCAAGCGCGGCGAGCTGTTCGGGGGTGTCCCGGATGATGGACATCCGGGCGACGTGCGCGCTGACCGTCGCGGGCAGGCTCAGTCGCAGGTCCCGCTCGATGACCGTGTTCACACTGGGCACCAGGAAACCGAGCCGGTGGGTCCACTGGGGATCGCGATGGGTCGTGGTCTCCGCCATGATCGGACGGTAGCGAGATCCGCTCGAGCGCCGGACGAGTCCGGTCGCCCCGGGTGGGCGAGCCCGCGAGCCACCGTTCGGTTTAGGTAGGGTGGCTACGTGTAGCGTACTGGCATATGGCCGGTTGTCCCTCCGCCGGTCTCCCTCGTAAGGAGCTGTCATGAACCTGAGCCGTCGACGTCTGATCCAACTGGCGGGCGGCGCAGCCGCTGCCGTCCCACTCGCCGGGTGCTCGGAAATCGGCGACCGGCTCGGCGACAACCTCGGCAACAGTCACGGCTCCACCGGTTCCCGGATGAAGAGCGAACTCAAGATCCCGGAGCAGTTCCAGGTCCCACTCCCCCGACCGCAGGTGCTCAAACCGAGCAACTCCGACGGCGGCACCGACTTCTACGAGCTCACCCAGCGATCAGCCAAAGTGGAGATAGTCCCCGGGCACAAGACCGAGATCTGGGGTTACAACGGCACGTTCCCCGGGCCGACCATCGAGTCGCGCGCCGGCCGCCGGACCGTGGTCCGGCACCGCAACGAGCTTCCCGTGCCGGTGGTGGTGCACCTGCACGGCGGGAAGACCCCGCCCGAGCACGACGGCTACCCGATCGACTACATCCTGCCCAACGGGGGCTGGGAGCCGGGCAAGAGCATGGGCGGCCACGACATGGCCCCCGGCAACACCAGCCAGGGCACGAAGGACTACATCTACCCGCTCGACCAGTCCGCCGCCACGCTCTGGTACCACGACCACCGGATGGACTTCACCGGTCCCCAGGTCTACCGGGGGCTCGCCGGGTTCCACATCGTCCGCGACGACGAGGAGGACGCCCTGCCGCTGCCCAAGGGTGAGCGGGAGGTGCCCCTGTTCATCTGCGACCGGGCGTTCTCCGAGGACGGCTCGTTCCGCTACCCCTCGGTCGACCACAACCTGAAGGACCCGGGGGTGACCGGGTCGTTCATGAGTGGGGTGCTCGGTGACATCATCCTGGTCAACGGCGCTCCCTGGCCGATCATGGACGTCACGAACACCCGGTACCGGTTCCGGGTCCTCAACGGCTCCAACGCCCGGCGGTACGGCCTGAGCCTCGACCCGAAGCCGAGCGACGGCAGCTCGTTCGTCCAGGTCGGCAGTGACGCCGGCCTGCTCGGCGCGCCGATCGGGCACGACAAGATCGAGATCGCCCCGGCCGAGCGGTACGACCTGGTCATCGACTTCTCGAAGTTCAAGGTCGGCACCAAGGTCACCCTTCGCAACGAGCTGGACAGCGGCAAGCTGGGCGCGATCATGCAGTTCCACGTCGCCCGCAGCGCCTCGGACGACAGCACCGTGCCGGGCCGGCTGGCCGACTTCGAGCAGCTCGACCGCTCGATGTCCGTGCAGACCCGCCAGTTCATGTTCGGTCAGGGGAACTCCGGCGGCCGGCAGGTCTGGACGATCAACGGCAAGCCGTTCGACCCGAACCGGATGGACGCCCAGCCCAGGCTCGGCTCCGTGGAGCTCTGGAAGCTGGTCACCGACGTCCACCACCCGGTCCACCTGCACCTGGCCCACTTCCAGGTGGTCAGCCGCCAGGGGCGGGCTCCGCTGGCCCGCGACGCCGGCTGGAAGGACACCGTCGACGTCCTGCCCGGTCAGGTGGTCGAGGTGCTGGCCAAGTTCACCGGATACAAGGGCAAGTTCGTCTTCCACTGCCACAACCTCGAACACGAGGACATGGTGATGATGGGCAACCTCGAAGTGGTCTGATCCCGCACGACCGCGACAGCGACCGGCGCGTACCCGACAGGGTGCGCGCCGGTCGCCGTCTGCGCGCCGGTCGCCCGCCCCGGGCGGCGGCCACGCCCACCTGCCTTGAGCCCTTTCCAATCCGCCTTCGAGCCGCCGGTGGAAACGTGCGCCTCGGCGGAGTTGGCGATCACCAGGCCGCGCCGTCAGGCCACCCGCCGCATCCGACGACCACGCGAAAGGACCGCGAGCATGCCGTACGCCGCGATCAGGTACGACGTCATTCCCGGGCACGAGGACGAGATCGCCGAGATCTTCGCGAACTTCCGCCGGGTCAGCAGCCCGGTCCTCACCGACGAGAAGGGCGAGAAGGTCGGCGAGCTGCTGGGCAGCGCGGTCTTCATCAAGGACGAGATCGTCATCCGGGTCATCCACTACGAGGGCGACTTCAGCGCGATCGGCCGGCACATGGGCCAGCAGGCCGGCGTCCACGACCTCGAGGGCCGGCTGGCCAAGTACCTGAAGACCCAGCGGGACACCAGCACCCCGGAGAAGTTCGCCGAGTACTTCCGCAACGCCACCATGCGCTGCATCGCGCAGCTGAACAAGGAGAACTACCCCGGCCCGGTGCCGGCCGGCGTGCAGCAGGGCTGACCGCGCCTCGGCGAACTGGTTGCCGGTGGCGTGTGCCGCCGGCAACCGCACTCCCCCACCTCGATCAGCGCGAAAGGTAGCTTCATGTCTGGCGTTTTTGGCTGGATCGACTTCACCCGAGACCTGGTCCTGGACCGCCCCGTCGTCACGATGCTGACGGCGACGCTGGCCCAGCGCGGCCCGGACGGCGAGGCGGTGTGGGTCTCGCCGCGCGCCGCGCTGGGCTACCGCACCCTCGACACGGACGGATCCGTCGGGCGACAGCCGTTCGTCGCCGAGGTCGACGGCTTCCCGGTCGTCACCGCCGTGACCGGTGTCCCGATGCACCTCGACGACCTGCGGCAGCGGTTGCGTTCGGCGGGGCGCGGGTTCGGCCCGGACACCCCGGCCGTCGAGCTGATCTCCGCCGCCTACCAGCAGTGGGGAGTGGAGTTCATCCCCTGGCTGGCCGGTCCGTTCGCGATCGTCGTCTGGGACGCGCGCACCGAGGAACTGGTGCTGGCCCGCGACCAGCTCTCCCAGCAGCCGCTGTACTACACCCACACCTCCACCGGCATGATCTTCGCCACCGAGCGCAAGACCCTGCTGGCCCACCCGGAGGTCGACGCGGTCCTGGACGCGGCCGGACTGCGCGAGGCGATCTCCCACGCGCTGCCCTCAGGCCCGATCTTCAAGGGCCTCGAGTCCGTCAAGGGTGCCGAGATCGCGCGGTTCAGCCGGGCGGGATGGCAGAAGCGGACGTACTGGCGGCTGACCAGCCGCCCGCACGAGGAGGACCTGGCGTCGACCACCGCCACCGTGCGCCGGATGCTCGAGGACAGCATGCGGGAGATGCTGCCCACCGACACGTCCCGGCTGGTGGCCACCCTCTCCGGCGGCATCGACTCGTCCTCGGTGGCGGCGCTGGCCGCGGCCGAGCTGCGCCGCCGGGACGGCGACAAGCTGCACACGTACACGGTGGACTTCAAGTCCAGCGAGTTCGAGGCGGACGTCATGCGCGACACCCGTGACTCGCCGTACGCGCAGGCGGTCGCGGACATGATCGGCTCGGTGCACAACCTGGTCGAACTGGAGTCGACGGACATCCTGCACCCGATCATCCGGCAGGGCATGCTGCGGTCCAAGGACTCCCCCACCCGCATCTACGACATGGAGACGTCGCAGTACCTGTTCATCCAGCACGCGGGGGCGCAGGGCGGCAAGATCGTCCTCACCGGCGGCGCGGGTGACCAGCTCTTCCAGGGGGCCCGCTGGTCCACCGACGAGGGGCTGGTCAGGTCCGACACGTTCCCGTGGATCGCGCTGGCCCAGCGCTACGGGGCGACGAACGGCTTCGGCACCGGGCTGCTCAACTCCGACACCCTCGCCGCGCTGGACCTGCGCAACTACTACGCGGACGAATACCACAAGGCGATCAGCGAGGTGGAGTACCTGCCGAGCGACACCGAGTGGCAGCGGATCATGCGCCGCGTCGCGTACCTGGTGCTGACCCGGGCGCCGCTGGACGGCTCGGTGTTCGCCGCGGCCGGGCTCCAGACCCGCGCCCCGATCAACTACTACAAGCTCGTCGAGTACGCCTACAACGTGCCGACCGAGTTCCACCAGCAGGGTGGCCAGGAGAAGAGCCTGCTCCGCGCGGCGGTCGCCGACCTGCTGCCCGAGCAGGTGCTCAAGCGCCGGCAGAGCGCGACGCCGGTCAGCAACCACCCGAGCTACGCGCAACGACTCCAGGAGGAGTTCCGGGCGATCCTCGCCGACCCGGACGCCCCCGTCCGTCCGCTGATCGACCTGGCGGCGTCGAAGGCGCTCGCCGACGACGCGCCGCGACTGGCCAAGGACCGGATCGCCCGCGCGGCGGCCGAGCTGACGCTCCAGCTCAACCTCTGGCTACACCACTACCGGGTCCGGCTGGCGCTGTAACGCCGCCTCCTGAGCGGCACACGCGTCGACCGCTCCCCGCACGACCGTCACCAATCCGCTCGCATCGGCGACTTCACGGCGTAGGGGTACGACATGATCAATGACAGCGTTCTGGACACAATCGGCCGTACCCCGGTGGTCCGGCTCAACCGGCTCCGGGTCGACAACGGCTCGGAGATCCTGCTCAAACTCGAGTCCCGCAACCCGGCGGGCAGCGTCAAGGACCGTACGGCGCTCTCCATGGTGTTGGAGGCGGAGCGCGACGGGCGGCTCAAGCCCGGCGGCACCATCATCGAGTCCTCCTCCGGCAACACCGGCAAGGGACTCGCGCTGATCGGCGCGGCCCGCGGGTACCGGGTCATCCTGGTCACCGACCCGAAGGCACCGTCGTCCATGGTGGAGTACGTCTCCGCGTTCGGCGCCGAGCTGGAGATCGTCAAGGAACCGGACGAGACCGGATACCAGCGGCCCCGGCTGAACCGGGTGCAGGAGCTGCTGGCCTCCACGCCCGGCGCGTTCTGGCCCAACCAGTACGACAACCCGGCCAACCCGAAGATCCACGCCGAGCAGACCGCCTACGAGATCCTCGACGACGTCGGCCAGTTCGACGCGCTGGTCGCGGCGGTCGGCACCGGCGGCCACATCAGCGGGCTCGCCGAGACCCTGAAGAAGAAGCTTCCCGACGTGGTCACGGTGGGGGTCGACGCGAAGGGGTCGCGGGCGTTCGGTTTCCCGTACGAGACCTGGTTGATGCGCGGCCTGGGCATCGCCTGGAAGCCGGAGAACCTCACCACCGAGCTGGTCGACCGGGTGCACCTGGTCGCCGACCACGAGGGGATCGCCACCAGCCGGCTGCTGGCCCGTTGCGAGGGGCTGCTGGTCGGCGAGTCGGCCGGCGCGGCGGTCTTCGGGGCGCTGCACTTCGCGCACCACAACCCGGGGTCCCGGATCGTCGCGGTGGCCCCCGACGACGGCGGCAACTACCTCGGCGAGTCGTACGACGACGAGTGGCTGCGGGCCCACGGCCTCGGCGACCAGGTGGCCGCGCTCGCCACGGCGGAGCTGCTGGTCGCCGCCGCCGAGGAGCCGGCCTGGCCGTCGATGACGCTGGAGCAGGTGTCCCGCCTGGTCACGAGTGCCTGAGGAGGGACGGGTGTTCGCCAACCTCGAACGGCTGGCCCGGTTCATGGACGAACAGGGCCTGGACGGGCTGGTCGCCACGACGATCGAGAACGTCTACTACCTGACCGGGGTCGCCGCCGTCGGCCTGGAGATCTTCCCGCACACCGGCCAGGCGTACGCGGTCGTCACCCGGGACGCGCTGGACCGGCCGCACTTCGTCGCCTCCCGGTGCGACATCGACCAGGCCCTGGACGCGTCCGTCGAGATCGCCGGCGCGATCGGCTACGGCGTCTTCTTCCGGGAGCTGCCCGACGGCGTCGCGCTGACCGACCGGGAGCGGAAGCTCGTCGCGACCTCGGTGGATGCCCCGGTGGTGCCGACCCCGATGGACGCCCTGGTGGAGACGCTGCGCCGGGCCGGGCTCGCCGAGGCCCGCATCGGCCTCGACGAGGACGGGGTGGCACACGGCTACGTCGACGCGCTGCGGCAGAAGCTGCCCCGGCTCGACGTGCGGCTGGCGTCGACCTCGCTGCGCTGGGCTCGCAAGGTCAAGACCGAGCGGGAGGTGCGCAGCGTCACCGCCGCCGCGCACGTGGCCGAGATCGGCATCCAGGCGGTCAACGCGCTCGCCGCTCCCGGGGTGACCGAACGGGAACTGGTCCGCGAGTTCGAACGGGCGGTGGCCGGCGCGGGCGGCCGGGCCAAGTTCAGCCACATCAAGATCGGCCGGGCCGGGGTGTGGGGCCAGACCCGCCCCAGCGACGTCGCGTTGGACCGGGGCGACGCCATCTGGTTCGACGTCGGCTGCGTCGTGGACGGCTACTGGGCCGACATCGCCCGGGTGGTCAACCTCGGCGAGCCGCCGGAGAGGCTGCGCCGCTACTACGCCGCCATGAAGGCCGGCTGCGACCGGGCCTTCGAGGAGGCGAAGCCGGGGATGACCGGCGGCGAGCTGTTCCGGCTCGTGGTCGACGCGGTGCACGAGGCGGGAGTGCCGCACTACCGCCGCAACCACGTCGGCCACGGCATCGGCGTCGAACTGTACGACCGGGTGAACATCACGCCGGAGAACGAGGACACCCTCGAGGAGGGGGTCATCGTCAACATCGAGACGCCCTACTACGAGTTCGGCCTCGGGGCCGTCCAGGTCGAGGACCCGTTCCTGATGACCGCCGACGGCAACACCATGCTCACCACCCTGGACCGGGACCTGATCGTCCTGGACTGATCCCCACCCGTACCACCGGTGCGCCGGAGCCCGTCGGGCTCCGGCGCACGTTGCTCCTGCGATCATGTCGGGCATGCGGGACGAGAACCTGGTCGGGCTGTGGGACACCGGGCCGTACGACTACGGGGTGATGGAGTCGAGCTGGCTCTGCCTCCGCCCGGACGGCACCGGCTGGAGCGCCTGCGCCAACGTCGGCGGCGGGTCGGTCGGCCACCTGACCTGGTCCTGCCCGGCTGGCGACGAGATCGAGATTCGATACACCTGGACCGCTTCCGGGCACTGGTCGCCCGGCGAGCCGCCCGCTCTGGCCGAGATCGAGGAGGAGGGGCCGGACGACACGGTGGTGCGTACGCGCTACTCGGTCACCCTCGACACACCGCCGCTGGCCGAGGCACCGATGACCGCCCTGCACCTGGACGACGCCGTCGAGTTCGCACACGACTTCGCGCTCTCGACCCGGGACGTCGACCAGACCGACCCGGCCGCCCCCGGCTCCCGGTGAGGGCCGAACGCCGACGGTTGTACCGCTACCTGCTGTGTCGGGCGAGCCGCACGGCGTACCCGACCGCGCCGACGACGAGCAGTGCGCCCAGGAGCTGGAGGCCGGGCGAGTCGTCGGCCTCCCCGTAGACGATGCCGGCGACACCGAGCGCTACGGCGAGGAGGGCGACGACGGCGAGAACGTACTTCATGAGGTCTCCTTCGAGGGGCCGACGCGCCACGGGACGTGCCGGTGCGCGGGTCGACCTGATCCAGGTGCTCAGTGCGTGGCAGGTGGTGTACCGGGACGGCTCATTCCTCGACCCACTCGAGCAGGTCGCCGGGCTGGCAGCCGAGCACCCGGCACATGGCCTCCAGGGTGCTGAACCGGACCGCCTTGGCCCGTCCGTTCTTCAGCACGGCCACGTTCGCGGGCGTGAGCCCGACCCGTTCGGCGAATTCGCCGACGCTCATCTTGCGTTTGGCCAACTCGACGTCGATCCGGACGACGATGGGCATCAGATCACCGCCTCCATGTCGGTCCGCAGGGTGGTGGCCTGCCGCAGCAGCGCCCGCATGACCACCATCAGCAGACCCAGCGCAGCGACACCCACCACCATCAGGAACAGCAGGAGCGGCAGTCCGGGATCGGACGCGTTGAAGCCGACATAGAGGAAGACACCCACCAGCACCGCCCAGGCGGCGGTGATCGCCCACACGATCGCGTCCACCCAGCGCAGCGCGCCGTCACTGAAGATGCGGTCGTGCTTGACCAGGGTGAGCAGCTTCCAGGTCGCCACGATCACCACCTGGACACACAGCACCCAGAAGACCGCGACGGCGGTCATCGGCCACCGGAGGTAGGCCATGTCCGGGGACTCCTCGGCCATGTGCGCGAACTGTCCGGGCAGCGAGAAGGTCTGCAACATGACCAGGATCCCGAACAGCACCACGAGGAAGGCTCTGAGCGGGGCAACCGCTCGATGCTCAGCTAGCATGCATCGACTATCACCCGGAACCTATCGAAAGTCAATCGGTTCGGCGGTTCGCGCCGAGGACAGCGCGAACCGGCAGGACGTCAGAACGATCTTCCTGGATATAGGATCACGCCGATACTCGGGCTCTCCCGACTCGGGACGTCGGCACTGGCCCCGCAGCCGCCAGGACACCTTGGAGGAATGGTGAGATTCCGCCTTGCTCGCACGGTCACCGCCCTGGTGCTCGCCGTCGGCGCCGCCGTCGCGCCGGTCACCCCCGCGGGTGCGCACGCCACGGCCGACCCCGTCAACGTCTACCCGCCGGTCCAGGGCTCGTCCACCTGGGACCGCTTCGGCCTGTCCGGACCGAGCGGGCACCACGTCGTCTTCTCGAACTGGGGGTACATGAACGACTGGTCGGTCGACATCTACCGCAACCCGGGTGCCACCGTCGTCTCCCCCTTCGGCACCACGTCCGCCGCCGGGCACCCCGTGGCGGTCACGGTGGTGACCGTGCGGCCGGGATGCGCGACCGGCAACCTCGCCGACGGCGGTTACCGGATCGGCCTGGAGGCCCGCGACACGACAACCGGAGCGATCCTCGCCCGGGCCGACGTCATGCACGTCGCCAACAAGCCCGGCAACATCGTGGTGGGCGCCTCGGTCGGCCCGTGGACCAAGCTCGGCGAGACCGGTCGGTTCCGGTATTCCAGCTGCTACCAGGTCAACGGCGACAGCGGCGCGCACATCCACCTTGAGGTGATCAACCAGCACCGGTACTCGTGCTACGTCGCCCGCGCCGCCAACACCGCGCTCACCGACCTGACCGTGATCGGCAAGGTCGGCGTCCACTACACGGGTCAGCGGCAGCGCTGCTGATCCGGCAGTGTCGTCCCGGGTCCGGTGGCCGGCCGGGAGGAGGTCACTGTTCACGGCGCCACCGCCGCTCCGGCACCGCCCGGGTCGTCTCCTCCGCCGGTATCCGATCCGCCTCGGCCTGGGCGAGGAGCCGTTGCCTGGCCGCCCCCCGTTCCGCCGCCTCGATCTGCTCGCCTCGGTTGTGCTCCGGACCTGCCTGCGTACCGTCCACCTGCGCCCTCCTGCCTTGGGTGCGCGGCGTTGGCACTCGGGGGGAAGGGCCGACCGCCGCCGCGCCAACTGAGGGGCGCGACGGCGACGGACCGCCCGCTGACGGAATCCACGTCGATCACGCCCTGTGATCACATGTTCACGGAATCGGCCGGGGTCGGACAGATGCGATCCGGTGCACGATCAACGGTCGATGACGGGAGTGGTGCAGGAGGTACCAGCTACGCGCCGACGAGCGCGGCCAGGTCGGCCAGCTCCTGTGACATCGCCCGCCGCCGCTGGGTCGAGATGCCCTGGACGATGTCCCGGGCGTACCGCTGCTGCCGCAGCCACGCTGGCGCGGTGGCCCGTAGGTCGAGCAGCACCTCGGTCGCGTCGGCGTACCGTCGCTGCTCGGCGTGGGCCCATGACACGTCCAGTCGGTGCCGCTGCCAACTGGACGCCACCGTCGTCGGTCCCGGCGGGACGTGCTTCGCCAACTCCAGCACCCGGCCCGGGTCGCCGGCCACCGCCGCGTTCTCGGCTCGCTGCATATGCACCCGCGCGGTGTCGAACCCGCCGACCATCATCAGGTGCCCCGGCTCCGGGGCCCACCGCCCGATCCGGACTGCCGCAGCCGCCGCAGCGGTCGTCAGCTCGGCTGCCACGTCGGGCTCGTTGTTTCGGGCCCGTGCGGCAGCAGCGACCGTGAGCAGCCACCCCCACGCGGCCAACTCGTCGGGTGCGGCGCGGCTGAACCTGGGCTCGACCTGGTCGGCGGTGGCGACTGCCAGCTCGGCCGCCTCGACGAACCGGCCCTGCCGGATGAGCACCCAGCACATGCCCTTGATGACGGTCGTCGCCACCACCTGGTTGCCGGCTCGTCGGGCGGCGTCCAGCGCACCGGACAACGCGGTGAACGCAAGGTCGCTGGCGCGTAGCTGGATCAGGAGGTTCCCGGTGAGGTGTTGGGTCCGGGCGAGCAGGGTGTACGCGCTCGCCTGGTCGCGCTCGTCAGCCAGACCGGCAGCAGCGCGGACGTCGAGCAGCAGTGCTGGCATGTCGGCCAGCACACGGGCGTAGTCGTTGGCGTGGTAGGCACGGTCGACGGCGTGCAGCCGCGCCCGCAGCACCTCCGGCTGCGGCGGGTCGCCGGCCGGCGTCGTGAGCACCGTCCCGGCGAGGCCCCGGACAGGCACGACCGCACGGCGGATCTCCGCGAGGGACAGCGGCCGGTGGTCCGGTTCGGCTCGGGCGGCAGCGTGGGAGGTGTCGCCGATCAGCGCGCTGGTGGGTACGCCCAGGGCGCGGGCGAGCGCATGGAGGGTGGGCAGGCGGGCACTCTTACGCGCGCCCTGCTCCAGTTTGCGGATGACTCCGACGTCCACGCCGGCACGTTCGGCGAGCTGCTCCTGCGTCAGCGTCGACTGCTGGCGGATCGCGGCGAGATTGTCTCCGATGGTCGGTTCCACAATCGCTCCCCAGGTATCGGGCTGAGCGGCGGCCCGCCGGCCTCCCCTGGCCGCCACTTTGGACGCTACACCGGCCGGGAGCTCTCACCGTGCCGCTACGCGCTCGCGTGGCGCGAACCGACGACGCCACGGAGCCCGGGAAGCCTCGTCCGGTCCGGTCGGCACCGGGGGCGGAACGCCCCGTGGTCCCACACCGACGAAACGGTGTGGGACCACGGGTACGGATGACCGGTCAGGGCGCGACGGTCTGGATCTCGACCAGCACGGAGTCCACGCCGACCAGGCCGGTCGAGTCGAACACCTCCAGCCACACCGACCACGTGGTGGTGACGGTCCCGCTGTCCAGCGGGGCCAGTTCTCCGGTGAAGCTCGCGCAGCTCTTCGGCACGACCTTGTCGTCGATCGGGCCACCGGTGGGCACCGCGCTGCCCTGGCAGAGCACCTTCTTGACCCCGCCGTCACCGTACGCGGTCCACCGGTAGCGGGTACCCGGCACCGCCCCGTCCTCGGCGTCGGTGCCGGTTCCGGCGAAGGCGACCGACTCCGGTCCGGCGTCGATCGTCGACAGCTCCAGGGCCGACGCGGGCTTGGTGATCGTGGCGGTCGGCCGGGCCTGCCCGGCGGGCACCACGGTGACCGTGAAGACGCGCTGCACGACAGCCTGCCCCGCCGTGAACGTCACGGTGTACGTCCCCGGGGTGACCGTGCCCGCCGGAAGGGTGGCCTGGTGACCGCCCTTCTGGAAGACCACCTCGTTGCCCCGCCGTACCGTCCAGGACGCCTCCGTGTCCGGCACCGGCCCGAACGTGTCCGGGTCGCTGGAGGTGCCGACCAGACTGACGGCCTGCCCTGCGGGAAGCGTGAGCCCCGCCGGCGGCGAGATGATGGCCGCCGTCGCCGGGCTGTCCACCACCGTGACGGTGACCGTCGCCGAGGCGGTCTGCCCGAGGCTGTCGGTGGCCTTGGCCGTGACGACGTGCGTGCCGACCGACAGTGACGGCACGAACGTCATCGACTCGTTCCCCAGGTGTCCGTCGACGTCGCTGGTCCAGGTGAGCGGAAGCTCCTTGCCGGCGAAGTCGGTCGCCGTGCCCCACAGGTCCACCGACTGACCCACCGTGAACTGCTGCTTGGTCTTCGGCGTGGTGATGCTCACCGAGGGCTTCACGCCCAGCGTCCTGGCGACCGCGGCCAGGGCGTCGATCCGACGCTGGCTGCCGGTCACCTTCCAGCCGAGCCCGCCGACGTGGGCGGTGTCGTTGAGGATGTCGCGGACCTGGGCGGCGGTCAGCTCCGGGTTGGCGGCCATCACCAGCGCGGCGACCCCGCCCACGAACGGCGCGGCCAGACTGGTGCCGCACCGGGCCTCCGTGGCGTTGCCACCCGGATTGGCCGGGTCGAGGAGGACCTGGACGCACATCGGGCCGTAGATCTCCACCGAGGTCGCGACGTCACTGGTGCCGTAGTTCGACCCGTCCGACACCGTCGCGTCGCTCTTCATTCCGCCCACGCACATGACGTGGACGCTCTCGCAGGGCACGAAGAGCGTGTTGCCGTCGATGTTCTTGCCGTTGTTGCCGGACGACGAGACGATCAGCGCGCCGGTGTCCCGGACGTGCTTCATCCGCCGGTCGGTCCAGGTGCGGGCATGCGCCTTGCCGAGGGTCACGTCCCGGCCGAAGCTGAGGTTCACCACGTCTGGACGGGTCGCCTCGGCGGCCTTCTCCAGCCGACGCAGCACCGTCCAGTAGTCGATGCCGTTGCGGACGGCGACCAGCTCGTCGACAACCGGCCCGGCCGGCCCGGCGGTGCCGTAGCCGTTGTCGACCTGGCCCATCCCGGCGAGCACCACGTCGGTGCCGTGCCACGGGCAGGGCGCGCCGTTCGTGCAGTCGTTGGTGTTGGGCTTGCCCCACTCCACCGTGTGCAGCGTCACCTTGGCCGGGAAGTCCGGGTTGGTCTGGAACCCGCCGTCCAGCACCAGGTATTTCACCTGCTTGGTCAGCTTGCCCTTGGACTGGAGGAGTTGCCAGGCCTTGGCGACGCCGGTGTCCATCGCGTTACCCGACCCCATGTACGACCAGTCGAAGACGTTCTTCTTGATGTTAGGGGCCTCGAAGACCTTGCCGTCGGCGATGCCGGCCGGTTCCACCAGCCAGTCGAGGACCAGTTCGGTTCCCGCCCGCCACTCGGCGGCGGCCAGCGCGAGCAGTCGCAGCGCCCGCTCGTCGCCGACCCGGTACACACCGGACTGGCGCGGCTCGGCGGCGAGCAGGTCGGCGACCAGTTTCGTCGGGTCGGCGCGGTCGGCGTCCACCCGTACCAGATGGTCCTGCCCCTGCTCGTCCGGCGGGAACGAGTCCAGCACCTGGCCGTCCCAGCGGGTCAGGAAGGCGTCCAACTCGGCCTGGTCGGATGTCCGTACCATCACCTCGTCGAGCACCAGGCCGGCCGGCGAGCCGTCCGGCCCGGCCACCACGCCGAGTTCCCGGTCGGTGCCGAGCCGACCGACCGGATCGATCGACAGCCGAGGCACGGGCAACCTCGGGTCGACCTGGAAGTCCAGCGGAGCCTCGCCGGTGCTGCCGGACGCGTCGGTCCGGCCGGTGGGTGCCGACACGGCGGCTCCCGCCGCGCCGGGCGCGACGAGTCCGCCGACGAGCGCCGCCACGACGGCGGTGACCAGGAAGCGGCGGGAACCGGTGATCAGTCGGCGGGCGGAAGGTGTGGGTGTCACAGCGTCTCCTCGGTGTCCGTAGTGCGATGACACCGGTGTGAGTCCGCACGGGTCGGGATGCCAACAGAAAACCCCGGAGAATTTTTCCGGCCGCTTCACTGAGAATGGTCGACGAGCAGTGGGGGTCACGGATGGACACGGCGGCGCAGGACGACCGGACGCTCGTCGAGGCGGTACGCCGGGGCGAGCGGGCCGGTCTGGAAGGCTTGTACCGGCGGTACGCCGACCGGCTCTACACGTACGCCCGGGTGTTGGTGCGCGAGCCGGAGGCCGCTGCGGACGCCGTCCACGACGCGTTCCTCACCGCCAGCCAGCGCATCGACCAGCTCCGCGACCCCGACCGGCTACGCCCCTGGCTGTACGCGATCGTGCGCAACGAATGCCTCCGGCTGATCCGGGACCGGTCCCGTTCCTCGCCTCTGGAGGAAGCAGCCGAGCCGGTGGCCGACACCGCCGACCCGGGCACCGACGTCAACACCGCGCAGGTACGGGATCTCGTCCACACCGCAGCCGCCGCCCTGAATCCGGGCGATCGCGAGGTGGTCCACCTGGCGATCCGCCATGACCTGTCCTCCGCCGACATCGGCGCGGCCCTCGGAGTGCCCGCCAACCACGCACACGCCCGCCTGTCCCGGGCCCGGACCCAGCTCGAACGGGCGCTCGGCGCGCTGCTCGTCGCCCGCAGCGGCGCCCGGGACTGCCCCGCCCTGGCCGACCTGATCGACGGCTGGCAGGGCAGGCTCACCCCGACGCTGCGCAAGCGGGTCGCCCGGCACATCGACAACTGCGCCATGTGTGGGCTGCTGCGACGCGAGCAGCTCAACCCGGCGGCGCTGCTGTCCGCCTACACGGCTCCGGGGTTCCTCGTCGTCGCCGACACGGTGTTGCCGAGACTGGCCGGGGCCGGCCCGGCCGACGGCCAAGTGGCCGACACGACCGACGGCCAAGTGGCCGACACGACCGACGGCCAGGTGGTCGACACGACCGGCGAGGTGGCCGACGCGGTCGGCGGCAGCGCCGAGGTCGAGCCGGCTCCCGATGCGACGACCGCGTCGTCGGCGACGACCGAGCCGAGCGGATCCGCCGACGACACGGCAGCTTCCGGACCGACTGCGGAGCGGGGTGACGCGCCCGCCTCCGAGCCGCGAGAGGGGCCCGCCGGAGAAGGGGTTGGTCAGGCCGCCGCAGGGTCGTCAGCCGGATCGGCCCCCCGGTCCACGACCACCGTGGCCGCGGGAGGCGCGACCACCGTGGCCGTGGGGGACAGGGCGCCGCGTGCTGCGGCCCACCCCACCCGAGTGACATCGGCGGCGACCCGCGACCGGCGACGCCGACGGCGGTTGGCGGCGACCGCTGGACTGGTGGCGCTCCTCGTCCTGGCCGGCACCTGGGCGCTCGCGCCCGGACGCCGGGCCGAACCGGTGGCGGCGACGGTCGGGGCGACGGTCGGTGGGTCGGCGACGCCGGCTGCGGCGGTCCCGGCGGTGACCGCTTCCGTGGTCACCGCCACGGCCACCGGCTCCGTCGCCCCGACGGCACCGAGACCCGCCGCGACCGGCACCGCTGCCGCGCCCCCCGCGACCGGTACCCGGCCGGGCGTCGCCGCACCGACCGCCGGGCCGGGCACGACAGCCGCGCCCACCACCGCGCCGGCTGCGGCCCGACCGACCACCGCGCCACCGCCGCCCCGGGCGTTCACGGTGTCGGCGAACGCACACGTACGCTGCGGTCAGGACACCTACAGCCTGGTCGTGCGGGCCACCGGCAGCGCCGCGGTCGACGAGGCGGAGGTGCGCTGGACGCCCGTCGGGGGTGCCACGTCGACCCAGGCCATGACCGTGGACGGGTCGTCTGCGCAGGCGACGGTGGGACGGCTACGCACGACGGCCCTGACCTGGACGGTGCGGATGACCGCCGAGGACGGACGCACGGCGCAGAGTCCGACGTACCAGGTCACCGACCCGTGTGTCCGGCCCGGCTAGGTGTACCGGCGCTACTGCCAGGTCGCGGTGTCGGGGTCGATGCCGTGGGCGCGCGCACTGGCGTCGATGATCCGACGGAACCACGTGGCAAGGCCGGCCCGGATGCCGTCGAGGTGGGCAGCGAATGCCGGATCGGCCTCATACATCCGGCCGAGACAGACCTGCATCTGCCGGGTGAGGGGAAAGTACGAAGCAAAAACCTCACGGTGCCGCTCGACGAGTTGATTCGCCTGCGGGCTGCCCGGGGTGACGCCGGCGTCCATCGCGTCCCCGAGAGCACGGTCGAGGTCGGCAATGGTGTCGGCGATGGCCTGCCACTCCTCCGGACTGCGCGAGGCGGAGCGTTCGGCGTACTGCTGCCATTGCGTCGTGTCTCCGTAGCGCTGACGGGCCTGGGCGGGCCAGTCCGGGTTCCACTGCGGGCCGAAGATCGCGGCCTGCTGCTCGACGGTCAGCAGCAGGCCGCGCTCGTGGGCGTCGATCATCCGATCCAGTCCGGCGCTGAGCTGCTGAAGGCGGTCGATCCGTTGGGCAACCTGGGTGCGCTGCTCGCGTAACGCGCCGGGCACGTCCGCGGTCGAGTCGTCCAGGATGGCCCGGATCCTGTCCAGGCCGAGGCCGATCTCACGGTAGACGACGATGCGGTGCAGGCGTTCCAGATCACCGGCGGTGTAGAGCCGGTAGCCGGCAGCCGTGCGCAGCGACGGTCGCGCCAGACCGGTCTCATCCCAGTGGTGCAGCGCACGGACTGTCACGCCCAGACGCGTCGAGACCTGACCGACGGTCAGGCCGTCGGCGTCGGTGGCATCAGGCATGCTCCCCATTGTCGCCGCGAACGACGCCCGGTGGGGTGATCCCGATGGCTTCAAGGTTCCGCGCCTCCTGGCTGGCCGGATCGAAGGGCTTCGCCGCAGTGAAGACGATCCGTGCGTTCTCGGGGGTGGTCACCTCCACGTCGCGGGTGTTCCAGAAGGTGTCCCGTGGACCGTCGACCGAGTTCGGGCGCAATGCACGACAGGCCTCGACAAGGGGATCGATCTGACTGAGCACGCACGAAAAACTCAAGCTCATCGTTGGTGCCTGCTCCGGAACGCTCGCCGCCGGGACGAGGAGTACGTCCTGGAACGCCCACCGGCGCAGATGCACAAGCGTGCCGGGGATGGTGAACAGCTCGAAGAACCCGAGCCCACGAATCCAGAAGTCCACCGACGCCGCCAGATCGCTCGTGGGGATCGTCGCGAACGCGGGCATTCCATAGATGCCATGGAACGGCTCCGGCGGAACCGCGTCCGGGCCGGGAGTGGGCACGGGGCTGATCTCGAACGCGTCGTAGTAGTCGCTCATGCGCTCACCCTCCAGCCTCACGCAGCGTGAGAGTCAAGTTGGATCCGGGAATCTCGTCCCACCCCCACGAGGCGACCGACGCGGTGGCCCCCGGCCATAGGGCCGGGGGCCACCGTCCACGCCAGCGGTTCGCTACTCCAACTCGTTCGGGGTGTCGTGGCCGACCTCGTACGGCGTTGTCACACCCTCGTAGATGACGTGGGACATCATGCCGGCGGCGGCGTGGTCGAGGTTGTGGCAGTGGTCCATCCACAGACCCGGGTTGTCGGCCTTGAAGGCCACCTCCCAAATCTCCCCCACCTCGACGTTGACCGTGTCCAGCCAGAGCGGGCTGCCGGTGGCCGGCTTGCCGTTGCGGCTGAGCACCAGCACGTGGTGGCCGTGCAGGTGCATCGGGTGGTCGAAGTGGCTGCGGTTGGCGAAGCGCACCTTCACCAGGTCGCCCTCGCGGACGGTGAGCGACGGGGCCTTCGGGAAGGCCATGCCGTTGCTGGCCCAGACGACACCGAACTTGCCGTCGTAGAACCACAGCTCGTTGTCGAAGACCAGCGAGTGCGTCTTGGTGAACTTGCTGTCCCGGCCGAACGGGGTGGGCAGCGGGGAGCCGTACGTGGTCGGGTCGAAGGCCTCCTGCGGCTTGTCCGGCTGCACGTCACCGGTGCCGTCGGCGCTGAGCAGCAGACCGCCGTCGACGACCCGCAGTTCCTTGCCGAAGCGCCGCAGCTCGGTGAGGCGGACCGGCTGCACGGGCATGGTGAACTCGAGGTCGTACCGGCCACCGCCGCCGATGACGATCTGCTCGCCGGCGACCTCGGTCGGTTGGTTGATCGGGTTGCCGTCGATCGCGACCACCTTGAACGGCGTGCCGGTCAGCGAGTACCGGTGGGTGGAGCCGTCGGTGTTGATCAGACGGAGCCGGACCGGGACGCCCGGGGCCATCCGCCGCCGGTCGAGCTGGTCGACGGTGCCGATGGCGGGCGGCTCCAGGGGCAGGTCGTCCTCGTACCAGGTGTGCGCCGAGATGATCAGGTCCTGCGTGCCAGGGGCGAGGTCCGACTGCTCCGGCTCGATGATCAGCGGCCCGAACAGGCCCTTCTTGACCTGGACCGAGGACTGCTGGTGGGAGTGGTACCAGTGGGTGCCGACCTCGTCCGGCCGGAACCGGTAGACGTACGTGCCGCCGGGCTGGATCGCGTCCTGGGTCACCCCGGCGACGCCGTCCTCCGCGTTGGGCACGTCCACGCCGTGCCAGTGCACCGACACGTTGGTGTCCGGCACCTTGTTGTGCACCGTCACCTCGATCAGCTCACCGCGCTTGACCCGCAGCTCCGGCCCGGGGCTCTGTCCGTTGAACAGCCACGCGTCGACCTCCTTGCCGGAGGCCAGCCGCAGCTTCTTCGCCTCGGCGACCAGGGTGAACTTCCGGTCCGGCGTCTCGTCACGCGGCCCGGTCAGGTCGGCCACGCTGACCGTACGGCCGGCGGAGTGGCCGTGCGCGCCGGCCGCGGAGACGCCGCCGTGCGCGTGGTCGGTCATGTTCATCCGTCCCGGCAGGACGGTCTGGTTGGCCGCCAGGCTCAGCCCGCCGACCAGCACCAGGACGAACCCCGTGGTGACGGCGACCGCACGCAACGCCCGGACCGGCCGGGAGCGCTGGACCGGACCGCCCTTCTCGGCCACCAGGTACCGGTGCTGCTGCCATAGCCAGAGTCCGACCAGGACGGTCAAGAAGCTGACGTAGGTGGTGAGGATCGGGATGAGCTGCGGCGGACCCATGGTCACCATGATCGCGGTGACGAGTCCGGCCAGTGCGCCGAGCGCGGTGGCCTGGAACGGCACCACCGCCTGCGGGGCGAAGGTCGCCAACCGGGTTTCCGCCGACGGGTTCCGCCGGTACGCGCGCCACCGGGGGACGGCCCGCAGCAGCACCGCCACCGCCGGCAGGACCACCAGGGGCAGCGCGACGGCGACCCGGTCGGCCACGAAGAGGTAGTCGAAGCTGCCCATCAGCGCGGTGGTGACCAGACGGCCGACCACGAGGAGTCCGCCGAGAGCGGCGAGCACCAGCATGAACGTGGCTCGACGTCGGCCCCGTCGATCGGATCGGTGACGTGGTCTACGCGCCACCAGGATCGCGGTCGTGCCCCACAGGAGGGTGAGGAAGAGGGCAACCTCGATGTCGAGGTTGAGATAGGTTTCAAACAGCACAGACGTCCTCCGTGATCAGGCGATGGCAGGGTGTGATCGGTCAGCGACTGGCAACCGTACCGTCCACTGTGTTTTGTCGGGGTGCGTGACCCTCGGTCCGGATCCGCGCGGCGGCGGCGAGAACGCTCCTGCGGTCGGCCTCCGGCGTGCCGGGCGAGGCCGGTAGCAGCGCCACCACGTCACTGGCCCGCGACTGCACCGTCTGGTGCTGACGGGCCAGGTTGGTCAGCCCCTGGCCGGCACCGGCCTCCACCAACAACAGGTCACCGGTGGCGAGCAGCGCGTCGAGCGCCGGCCAGAACAGCACCGGATCGGCCATCTGGGTGGTCCAGAAGGCGGGGTCCTCGGCGGTGGTGGCGTCGAGCTTCCGACCGACGTACGCGGAGTAGACCGTGTCGACCGGTGGACCGGGCCGGGCCGCCTCGACCGCGAGACGGGTGGCCAACGCCGCCCCGCGCATCGCCGGGCTGTGGAACGCCTGTCGTGCCCTGGCCAGTCGGCAGACGTAGCCCTGCTCGCCCAGCTTGTCCTGGACCACGGCCAGCGCCTCGGCCGGACCGGCGAGCAAGGTCTGCCGGGGCGCGTTGACGGAGGCGATGGCGACCTGCCCGCTCGGATCCAGGGTCAGGTACGGCTGGAGTTCGTCGGCCGACGCGGCGACGGCGAGCATGCCACCGGGTGGGGTGCGGAGGACCTCGGTGACCCGGGCCCGGATCAGCCGCACGGCGGCGGGCAGGCTGAACACCCCGCCCAGGGTGGCGGCGACCATCTCCCCCGCGCTGTGGCCGAGCAGGGCGACCGGACGCACCCCCCAGGAGCGGACCATCGTGCCGAGGGCGTAGCCGACGCCGAACAGCAGCGCCTGCGTCCGGGAACCGTCGTCGAGGGGGATGCTCGGGTCGTCGGAGAGCCATTCCTCGCGCAGCCGGTCCCCACCGTCGCCCCACAGGGCGAAGAAGGTGTCCATCGTGGTGGTGAAGACGGGGTCGTGGCCGTACAGCCCGGCACCCATCCGCGGGTACTGCGCCCCCTGGCCCGGAAAGAGCAGCGCGACGCCCCGGCCCTTGGGCTCGCCGGCCCGCCGCCCTTCGGTCACCTCGTCGGCGGCCGACCTGCCGGTCGCCAGCGGGGCGCCGGACGGGAGTGCCGGTACGGGAGGCGGCAGGAGGACGACCGCCTGACCGCGCCGGGAGATGTCCGGCAGCGCGACCGGGGTGGGTGGCCGGTGGTCGGCGGCGGACCTCGGGTGGTGGCAGCCGTCGGTGAGCAGGCGGCGCAGGTCGCCGGGGCGGAGCACGTCGAACTCGCAGCGGTCCGCCTCGGTGTGGTCGTCGCCGATCCGGACGACGGCCACGGGCGGCTCCTCCTGCGACCAGGACTCGGCGAGGCGGCGCAGCGCCACCACCAGCCAGCGGCCCGGCTCGTCCTCCAGTTCGGCGGCGACCAGGGCGAGGTCGGTCTCGGCCCGGGCCAGCAGGGTCGCCGCGTGGTGCAACGCCGCGCAGAGCCGGGGTACGTGCACCGTCGTCCCGGCGGCACCCGGTGGCACGCAGGCCGAGGTCAGCCCGCCCTGGTGCTCGGCCGGGCGGGTCGTGCCGGTCAGCACGAGCGAGGTGCGGCGCCCTCGCCGTACCGTCGGGCCGAGTTCGTCGAGCACCGCCGCGACGGTCGCCGCCCGGCCGGTGGTTCCCGATCCGTCCCGCTCCGCCGGTCCGACCGCCCACCTCACGATCGCGGCGTCAGTCGCTGCCATCGCGGTCACCCCTCTCCCGCTCCGAGCCCGACCGCCGCCGGCGACCCATCCAGGACTGCCCGAGCGGGTCGCGCCGATGTCGTCCAAGTCCGTACCGAGGCTGGCGGACGGGGCTCGAAAACGGTTCGAAGGCATCTGGAAGGGCCGAGCGCCGGCCGGCTCTCCAGCGATTTCGGAGTTGGTGTCGAGACGGCGGGCCGAGGATGTCCCGAAGCCAGATCGACCTTCGACGGTCGAGTCACCCCGAGGTGGGAAGCGAGAACGAGATGACCTGGACCCAGCTCCTGGTGCCGATCACCCTGACGGGTACCGGGATGGCGGCCGGCGGGCTGATGATCACCGTGCTCGGCGGTGTGCCGCTGCTGCTGCGGCTGCCGACCGACCAGTACGTGCCGATCCACCAGTTCCTGGTGACCCGCTTCGATCCGTTCATGCCGATCTGCATGATCGCATCGCTGATCGTCGACCTGCTGCTGACCATCGTGCTGGACGAGCCGGTGCCCCGGATCGGCTTCGGGGTGGCGGCCGTCCTGCTCTTCGGCGGAATCGTCATCTCGCTGACGAAGAACGTCCCGATCAACCGATGGCTCAAGACCCTCGACCCGGACCGGCTACCGGAGAACTTCGAGGAGATCAACCCCCGCGTTCGCTGGGGCAGGTGGAACTCGCTGCGGACCGCCCTCGTCGTCGCCGCTCTCGCGGTCAGCGCGATCGCCGTCGGCCCGCTGCTCTAGCCGACCCGGCTGGCCGGGACACCCCATGACCGCCGGGCTTTCGACGGAACCACTCCATGGAGGTACGTACGCAATGAGCCATGACACCGGCACCGCCGACCGGGCGGTGCGCCACTACGACCCACCCGACGAGCGCACACCTGTGATCGGTCGCGACGCCGGCACCTGGTCCTCCTGGTTCCGGGTCCTCCTCGGGCTGACCTCGTTCGCCAACCTGCGGTACCGGATCGACGCGGCCCTCGACGGGCGTGAGCTGGTCATGGTGGTGGTCTGGCTGACCGTGGTGGCGTCCGCCTACACCGCGGTCGTCTGGTTCTTCGGGCGCATCGACCGGTTCCGTGGTGTCAGCCCGTGGATCCCGGCGGCACTGTTGCAGCTGCCGATGCTGCTCTACCCGATGGGAATCGGCTCGGACCCGCTGCACCAGGCGCTGGCCGTCTACACCTCGCTCGGCATGCTGCTCTGCGGGGCGATGCGGTACGGCGGACTCGAGGTCGCCGCTGTCCCGATGCTGGTGCTGCGTCGCCGAAGCAGGATCTACAGTCCGTTCAACACGGTGGACATCATCGAGCAGGCGTTCCGGCGGGAGCGCACGCGCGGCGTCATGTGGGCCACCGCGCTCGCACTGACCGTGTTCGTGGTGCTCGCGTACTGGTGGGTGCCCCTGCTGCTCAGCGTGGCGCCGGTGAAGGACCAGCTCGGCGACTCGCTCCTGCTGCCCGGCTTCTGGGCGCTGCTGCTGGTCGTCCCGCTCGTCTGGTTCGCCGCCCACACGGTCCGTGGCCGGGACCGGTACCGCGCGGTGCCGGTCGGCCAGCGCTGGCCGGGGCTCGCCGCGGCGGCACTGCTGTTGCTCATGCCGACGCTCGCCGTCCGGCAGGTGCCCGACGCGATCTGGGGCCTGATCATGATCACCGGCGTGCTCGTCGGCCTGGCCACCCTGCTCCGCCTGCCGTTCCGCCGGCGCTCCGGCACCAGCCGCCACGAGGACGTCGCCTCGTCGCGCTGATCCGTCCTGTCGCCGAGTCGGCCGGGCACCCCCTGCGGGTGCCCGGCCGTTTCCTTTCCCCGCCTCCTGCCTCGGCTGGCCCACGCCTCCCCCACCCGGGCCCGACCTCCCCTGCCGGACCGAACGGCCCCGGCCCCGATCCCGGACCTGACGCACGGACAACCTGGCCTCCCCACCACCGTCCGCCCCCGCACGGGTCACCCAGAGCCGGCCCCTCCCACACCGGCCCTCCCCACCCAGGTTGCGGAGAACCGGGCATTCCCTCGCTCTCCAGACGCCGGGATGCCGCAAAGGGGGGCTGGAGGCAGGGCCGGGGCCGGGGGCGGGGCCGGGGTGGGCGGGGCGACGGCAGGGCGGGGCGCCGGAGGCCGCGGAGGGACACGGTGGGAAAAGCCCCCCGCAGCGGGGAAGACCGGGGCGGGCGGGCGGCGGGGCGTCACGCGCCTGGTCGGGGTGCCCGGTGTCGCGGGCACCCCGACCAGGCGAAGGCGGTGACGATCCGGACCCGCCTCGCTGGACAGGAGCAGGCGCAGGCGCCGAGGTCGACACGGTCGGCAGGCGCCGAGGTCGGCGCGATCAGGAGGTGGCGGGCCGACGCGGTCAGGAGGTGGCGGGCCGACGCGGTCAGGAGGTGGCGGGCCGACGCGGTCAGGAGGTGGCGGGCCGACGCGGTCAGGAGGTGGCGGGGTCGACCTTGCGGGGCAGGACGAAGACCAGCGCCAGGACCAGGAGGCAGAGCACCACCTGCACACCGAGGGTCCAGCCCATCGCGTCGACGAAGCGGTCCCGGCTGGCTTCGTCCTGGTCGACCACGAATCCGAAGAAGACCGCGCCGGTCACCGCCACCCCGAGCGCCCCGCCGACCTGCTTGCCGGTGGAGAAGATGCCGGACGCGGATCCGGCGTCGACGTTCGGGATGCTGGCCAGCGTGACGTTGAGGATCGGGACGGTGACCAGGCCCATCCCGATGCCGACGACGGCGAGGGTGACCACGATCGGCAGCGGGGTGAGCCGGTCGCCGGAGACGACCACGACCACGTTCAACGCGGCCATGCCGAGCGTCATCAGGATCGCGCCGACGACCAGGGCGGTCCGCCCGGCGACCCGGGCCAGGGGGATCGCCACCATCGAGGAGATCGCGCTGCCGATCGCCATGGACGAGATCGCCCAGCCGGTGCGTTCGGAGCTGTAACCCAGGCCGTTCTGGAGGAACACCACGAAGGTCAGGAAGAAGCCGTACATCAGCGCCGTGGCGATGCCGTTCGCGAGCACGCCGGCGGTGAAGACCCGCTGCCCGAACAGGTGCAGGGCCACCAGCGGTGACGCACCGGCCCGTTCCTTGCGCCGCTCGAACCGGACGAGCAGCACGAACGCCGGGCCGGCCGCGGCCAGGCACACCCAGGACCACCAGGGCCAGCCGAGTTCCCGGCCGTACATCAGCGGGTGCAGGAGGAGCAGCAGGGCGGCGGCGGCCAGGAAGACCCCGCCGAAGTCGAAGCCGCGCCGGCGTTCGTCGCGGGACTCGGGCAGCCAGAGGAGCCCACCGACGAAGGCGACCACACCGACCGGCAGGTTGATCAGGAAGATGGTGCGCCAGCCCCAGCCGAACAGGTCCACGCCCAGCAGGATGCCGCCGAGCATCGGACCGGAGACCGTGCCCAGACCGATGACCAGGCCGTAGATGGCGAGCAGCGTGCCCCGCCGGGCCGGCGGCACCAGGACCTGGAAGATCGCGAGGACCTGCGGACCCATGATCGCGGCGGCGACGCCCTGCATCACCCGCGCGGCGACGAGCCAGCCGACGTCACCGGCCGTCCCGGCGAGCAGCGAGGCGACGGTGAAGCCGGCGAGCCCGACCAGGAACAACCGCCTGCGACCGTAGGCGTCCCCGAGCCGACCTCCGGTGACCAGCAGGAGGGCGAACGGCAGGGTGTAGCCGGCGATCACCCACTGCATCGCGCCGTAGCTCCCGCCCAGACTCTCCTGGATGGCCGGCACCGCGATGTTGACGCCGGTGGTGTCGAAGCTGGTCATGAAGGCAGCCAGCATGATCACGGTGAACCCGAGCCGCCGCACGGGCGGCGGGTCGGTGGCCCGCGCGGCGGCGACCGGGGACGGGGACACCAGGTCGGGCGTGGGGCTGGGGGTGGTCGCGGTCACGGCAGCACCACCACGCCCACGGCGGTCACCGTCAGGGCCGCCAGGGACAGCGCGGTACGCAACCGGTGCAGCCGCCGCCACTGCGGGCGGGGGTCGTTCCAGTCGTCGGGTACGGCGTCCGGGTCCACCCGCAGCATGCTCCTGTTGATCGGGACGTTGCCGAAGTGGGACACCCCCTGCACGGCCAGCGCCAGCACCGAGGCCAGGACGAACAGCAACCGGTTCGTCGTCCCCTCGACCAGGAAGATCAGCGCGATGTCGGCGATCATCGTCGAGTTGACGATCAGCGGCATCGACGGGTGGTACCCCTGTCCGAGCTTGCGGTGCAGGGCGACGTAGCTCCCCGCCGGCAGGGTGTTGAGGGTCGGCAGCACGCTCACCGCCACGGCGAAGAACACCCCTGCCACGATCCCCATGCCGCCGACGGCGATTACCGCCAGCGCCTGCGCAATTGTCTCTCTCATCGGCTCGCCATCTTCCGTCGCGTCCGGCAACGAACTCCGCCAGCGAGGATCACGGCGCCGCCTCAAGACGACGTGGAGGAAAGCTCGACGCCGCGAGAAGCCACCGGCGTCGATGGCCGCGTGACGACAGGGCATGCGTGACCTTCGACCGAGCCCTGAGGCAGACCCGAGACGGACCACTGAGCATCGACCGCGAGCAAGCGACCGGTCGGCGGGACGCATCGCCCCGGTCCGGGGCCGCGCTGCGCGCCTGACGACGCGAATGAAGGAGACGAGCCATGTCCGGTATCGCTGGCTGGGTTGACTACGAACGGGACCTGTCCCGCGCGCAGGCCACCGTCCGAGCCATGAGCGCCACGATGGCCAACCGGGGGCCGGACGCGGAGGGGATCTGGACGTCCCCCCGCGCGGCGATCGGCCACCGGCGGCTCGCGCTGGTCGACCTGGACGGCGGTCGCCAGCCGTACGTCGTGGAGGCGGACGGCCAGGTGCTCGCGGTCGTCGCCGTCGACGGTGACGTCTACAACGCGCCCGCGCTCCGCGCCGAACTGGAGTCGCACGGGCACCGGTTCCGCAGCCGGGGCGACGCCGAGGTGGTGGCGTACGCGTACCTCCAGTGGGGCGCCGGGCTGGCCGAGAAGCTGGAGGGCGGCTACGCCTTCGCGGTGTGGGACGTCCGCCGCGAGGAGCTGCTGCTGGTCCGGGACCGGCTGGGTGCCAGGCCGCTCTTCTACTACCCCACCCCGCACGGCACGCTCTTCGCCTCGGAGCGCAAGGCGATCCTGGACCACCCGCAGGCCGAGGCCGTGCTGGACGCCGACGGCCTGCGGGAGATCCTCTCCTACGCCGGCACCCCGGGCCACGGCGTGTTCAAGGGCATGCACCAGGTGCGCGCCGGGCACGTCGTGCGGGTCACCCGCTCCGGGCACCGGGAGGAGCGGTACTGGGCGCTGGAGGCACAGCCGCACACCGACGACCTGGACACCACCGTGTCCACCGTCCGGGAACTGCTGGAGCAGTCGGTCAGCGGGCAGCTCACCGCCGACGTACCGCTGGGCATGATGCTCTCCGGTGGTCTGGACTCCTCCGCGGTGACCGCACTGGCCGCCCGGGCGCTGGCCAAGCGCGGTGACGGACCGCTGCACACCTTCACCGTCTCGTTCGGCGAGGTGGAGGAGTTCAACCCGGACGAGGTCTGGGGCAGCTCCGACGCCCCGTACGTGAAGGAGTTGGTCGACGCGATCGGCGCCGAGCACACCGACATCGTGCTGGACACGGCCGACCTGCTCGACCCGATCGTCGCGGCGAACGCGCTGCGGGCCAAGGACGTGCCGAGCCCGCTGGGCAACATGAACACCTCGCTCTACGTGCTCTGCCGGGCGGTGCAGGAGCGCACCCCGCTGGCCCTGCTCGGCGACGCCGCCGACGGCATCTTCGGCGGCGCCATGTGGTTGTCGATGCCGCCGCTGATGGAGGCGCAGACCTTCCCGTGGATCGCGATGGCCCACTGGGGCGGCGGCAAGCACGGCATGGGCACCGACCTGATCGACGCGGGCCTGCTGGACCGGCTCGACATGCGCGGCTACACCGGCGGTCGGTACCGGGAGGCGATGGACCGGGTGCCGCTGATGCCGGGTGAGACCGGTCAGGAGAAGCGGATGCGCGAGATGTGGTACCTCGGCGTCACCAACTGGCTGGAGACCCTGCTGCCGCACTCGGAGGCGATCGCCGGTTCGGTCGGGCTGTCCCTGCGCCTGCCGTACCTGGACCACCGTCTGGTGCAGTACGTCTACTCCGCGCCCTGGTCGCAGAAGAGCTTCGACGGCCGGGAGAAGAGCCTGCTGCGCGCCGCGGTGCAGGACGTGCTGCCGCCGGCCATCGTCGACCGGAAGAAGTCGCCGTACCCGGTGACCCAGGACGCGGCGTACGGCAAGGCGCTCTGCGACCAGCTCCTGGCGCTGACCGCGGACCGCGACGCCCCGATCGCCGGGCTGGTGGACGTGACCGCCGCGAAGGCGTTCGCCGCCGACCCGGAGAGCCTGGTCTCCGGCCCGCGCGCCTGGGTGGCGCGTACCCACGTGGAGATGCTCTTCCAGCTCAACATGTGGCTCGACCAGTACCGGGTGCGGGTCGATCTCTGACCGGCACCGTCCCAGTCGTCTTCGATCCCTCGTCGAGGAACGGCTGCCAGCGTTTCCCGAGCACTCGTGGTGACCACCACGGCCCGCACCACATCCCGAAGGAGCCTTCGTAATGGGAACCAAGAACTCTGACGTGTCGATCCTCGACCTCGCGGCGGGCTACTGGTCGGCCAAGACCTTCCTCACCGCGGTCGAGCTGGGCCTGTTCGGCGTCCTCGCCGACGGCGGCCGGACCGAGCCGGAGATCCGGGAGACGCTGGGCCTGCACCCGCGCGCCACCCGGGACTTCCTGGACTCGCTGGTCGGCCTCGAGGTGCTCGACCGGGACGCCGAGGGGCGCTACTCGATCAGCCCGGCCGCCGCCAACCAGCTCGACCCGAAGCACCCGTCGTACCAGGGCGGCTTCCTCCGGATGCACGCCTGGCAGTACGGCGTCTGGGGCAAGCTGACCGACCTGCTCAAGACCGGCGAGCTGCAGGCGCACACCGACCGCGACTTCGACAAGTTCTACTCGCGGCCGGAGTCGGTGCGCAACTTCATGTCCGCCATGGACGGTGCCAACTCGGCGGTCGGTCCGGCCCTGGCCGAGAAGTTCGACTGGACCGAGGTCGGCTCCTTCGTGGACGTCGGCGGGGCGCGGGGCAACATCGCCGCGGTGATCGCCAAGGCTCACCCGCACCTGGACGCCGGCACCTTCGACCTGCCGCCCGTGCAGCCGTTCTTCGACGAGCACATGGACCGACTGGGCATGACCGGCCGGGTCAGCTTCCACACCGGTGACTTCTTCAACGACCGTCTCCCCTCCGCCGACGTCCTGATCTTCGGCCACGTGCTGCACGACTGGGACGACGAGCAGCGGATCGCCCTGCTGCGCAAGGCGTACGAGGCGCTGCCGGTCGGCGGTCGGGTCATGGTGTACGACAACCTGATCGACGACGACCGCCGCGAGCCGACGAACCTGCTGCTCAGCCTCAACATGCAGCTGATCACCCCGGGTGGTGGCGAGTACACCGGGGCGGATTGCCAGGGTTGGATGCGCGAGGCCGGCTTCACCGAGACCTCGGTCCTGCCGTTGACCGACGCAGACTCGGCCGTCATCGGGCGCAAGACCGCCTGACCCTCGGCCGGGATCCATCCGCACCCTCCACAAAGGAGAACAGTTCCTGTGACAGCCAAACCCGACACCGGGCGCGCCGCCGTCTCCCGTCGTCGTCTGCTGCTGGGCGGCGCCGCCGGGGCCGCGTTGGCGGGCCTGTCCGTGGCCGCGCCGGCGAAGGCCGCTCCGGCCCCCGCCACCCGTCCGGCCCCGGTGGACATCGTCATCCACCCCGACAGCTTCACCGCGCCGAGCCAGCTGCGCGGCGGCACGATCACCTTCCGGGTCAGCACCCCGGAGCCCGGTGGCCGGTCGCTGCTGCTGGTCAAGTTGCGGCCCGGGGTGTCGTTGGACCGGTTCCTCGCCGCGTTGGCCGCCACCTCGGCCCAGACCCCGGCCGAGCGGGCCGCCGCCGAGCGCGAGGTCATGGCCTGCGCCGAGAACCTCGGCGGCGCGGTCGTCACGCCGGACTCCCGGGTGTCGTTCACCCAGTTCGTGCTGCCGGGGACGTACCACCTGGTCAACTACGACTACACCAGCGCCACCGCGGTGCCGCAGGTGCAGCAGCTGACGGTGACCGGGCTGAGCGCCCCCCGGTTCCCGGACATCGACGACTACGTCCTGCACCGGGAGCGCAACGACTCCGTGTCGTTCCTGGTGCCGAGCCGGAAGCTGAAGGCGACCGGTGAGCACCTGGTCGTCAACACCACCCGGCACACCAACGAGGCCGTCCTGTCCCGGCTCGTGCCGGGCGCGACGGCGGAGGACGTGGCGGAGTACTTCGAGACGATCAGAAACGGCCAGTGGCCGAGCGAGTCCCCGTTGGCCACCCCGCCGGTCGGCCTCGCCCCGCTCTCGGCGGGCCAGAAGGCCATCGTCCGCACCGAACTGCCTCCCGGCTCGTACCTCCTCTACTCGTGGGCGGCCAACGCCGAGACCGGCCACCCGCGTGCGTCCGAGGGTCTGTACCGCCTGATCACGCTCGTCTGACCGATTTTCTGAGAACCATCGAGTGCGCGGCGCCGCCGGTCCTTCCGGCGGCGCCGCCCGGAACCGGAGGAATCGTGGATCTTCAACTGGCCGGCAAGCGCGCCCTGGTCACGGGTGGCACCCGCGGCATCGGACGGGCGATCGTCACCGCCCTGGCCGGGGCCGGTGCCTCGGTCGTCACCTGCTACCGCACCGACCGCGAGGCGGCGGAGAGCCTCACCCGGGACCTGAAGGCGACCGACGGCAACCACCACGTGGTCCAGGCCGACCTGCGCGACCCGGCGGACGTCACCCGGTTCGTCGAGGTCGCACGCACCGAGCTGGGCGGGCTGGACATCGTGGTCAACAGCGCCGGGGTGGACGGCCACGCGCCGACCGCCGAGGTGACCATCGAGGAGTGGCGGCGGGTGATGGACACCAACCTGACCGCCTTCCACCTGGTCACCCACGCCACCCTGCCGCTGCTCGCCGAGGGCGCGTCGATCGTCGCCGTCAGCGCCTCGGTGAGCACCCGGGGTATGGCCGGCAAGGCGCACTACACCGCCAGCAAGGCCGCCATCAACGGCTGGGTGCGCTCGGTGTGCAAGGAGGTCGGGCCGCGCGGCATCCGGATCAACGAGGTCTCCCCCGGCATCATCGAGACCGAGCCCGGGGCCGGGCTGCCGCCGGAGGTGTACGAGCGGATGAAGGGTTTCGCCTCGCTGCGCCGCCTCGGCACCTCCGAGGACGTGGCGAACGCGGTTCTCCTGCTGGCCAGCCCGCTGGCGGCGTACGTGACCGGGGCGACCCTGCACGTGGACGGCGGCATCTGATGGCCGCCCGGAAGGTCGCCGTCCTCGGCCTGGGCGGCATGGGCGGCGGGATGGCCCACCGGCTGTTGTCCAGCGGCGTCGAGCTGACGGTGTGGAACCGGACCGCGGCGAAGGCCGCCGGGCTGGTGGCGGCCGGGGCACGGCAGGCGGATTCGCCGGCCGAGGCGGTCGCCGAGGCGGACGTGGTCCTGGTCAGCCTCGCCGACGAGGATGCCGTCGAACAGGTCCTCTTCGGCGCGGTGTGCCGGGCGGCCCGGCCGGGCACACCGATCGTCGACACCTCCACGGTCTCCCCCACCTACGCCCGCGAGGCGGGCGAGCGGGCGGCGAGGGCGGGGGTGAAGCGGATCGAGGCGTGCGTGATCGGCAACCCCCACCAGGCACGCAACGGCGAGCTACGGGTGCTCACCGCTGGCGCGCAGGAGGACCTGGCCGAGGTGGGCGACCTGCTGGCCCTGCTCGGCCCACAGGTGGTCCACCTGGGGCCGCCCGGGATGGCCGCCACCATGAAGCTGGTCTTCAACGCCATGCTCGGCGCGCAGGTCGCCTCGATGGCCGAGGCGATCGCCTACGGCGAGCGTTCCGGCCTGAACCGGGACATGCTGCTGAGGGCGGTGGAGCACAGCGGCTTCAGCTCGAAGGTGATGTCGTTCCGGGCCGCGCTGATGCGCGAGCGGAAGTACGAGCCGGCGGCCTTCCGGACCCGGCTGATGAACAAGGACCTCCGTCTCGCCCTGGCGGAGGCGGCCAAGGTGGGCGTGGACATGCCGGTGATCGAGCGTTCGGCGGTCACCTTCACCGAGGCGATCGACGCGGGCTACGGCGACCAGGACGCCGCCGCGGTGCACGAGATGCTCAGCCGGCCCGACGCCTGAGCCGGTCGCCACCCCGGTGGATCCGCGAATGCTCCATCCGGGCTTCAGGCGCCTTCGAGGCGCCGAAGAAATCATTCTTCCAGTAAGAACCGGGATGCCTGGCCAACCCTGATCGGCATTCCTGGCGATCACTACCGCATCAGCCGAAAGGAGATAGCTGTGCACCGGACGCTCATTGTGGCCCGCATGAACCCGGCGGATGCCGCGTCGGTCGCCAACATTTTCGCCGAATCGGACGCCACCGAACTGCCCCACATGATCGGGGTGGACCGGCGGACGCTGTTCCGTTTCCACGACCTCTACTTCCACCTCGTGGAGGCGGACCAGTCGATCAACCGGGACCTCTACAAGGCCCGCAGCCACCCGCTCTACCAGGACATCAACGAGAAGCTGGCGCAGTTCATCAGCCCGTACGACCCGGGCTGGAAGGAACCGAAGGACGCCATGGCCGAGCCGTTCTACACCTGGACGCCGGACAAGTGACCGTCACCGGAACCGCAGGCCGAGAGGAGAAATCCGTGACCACCACGACCGCCATGAAGGTTTCGTGGAGCGACGTACAGCCGAACCGTCGCCGCGGCGGTGACGTCCGTGTGCTGCTGAGCCCGAAGACGGTGAAGTCCACCTCGGGATTCGGGGGAATGCTCACTCTGCAGCCCGGCGAATTCGTGTGCGAGCACATCCACCCGTATTCGGAGGAGTTCTTCTACGTGGTGAGCGGTCGGGTCACCATGCGGATCGACAACGATTACGTGGAACTCGGCCCGGGTGAGGCCTGCCTGGTGCCGATCAACGTCAAGCACCGGGCGGAGAACCGTAGCGAGGAGCCGGCCCAGGCGATCTTCCACCTCGGTCCGCTCGCGCCCCGTCCCGAACTGGGCCACATCGACACCGAGTTCCTGCCCGGTCGGGAGAACGAGCCGGCGCCCCAGGTCGGAGGGGAGAAGTGAGCGAACCGCGCGTCGCGGTCACCGGCATCGGCGTGATGGCGCCGGGCGGGGTGGGCCGTCAGGCGTTCTGGGACACGATAACCGCCGGCCGGACAGCCACCCGGCGCATCACCCTGTTCGACGCGTCGAAGTTCCGGTGCCACGTCGCCGCCGAGATCGACTTCGACCCGGCGAAGATGGGTCTGACCCCGCAGGAGGTCCGCCGGATGGACCGGGCGGCCCAGCTGGCCGTCCTGGCCACCCGCGAGGCCGTGCAGGACAGCGGGTTGGACCTGGGCGAGCTGAACCCGGCCCGGACGGCGGTCACCGTCGGCAACGCGGTGGGCTGCACCATGGGCCTGGAGGTCGAGTACACGGTCATCAGCGACGGCGGACGCAAGTGGGTCGTCGACCACGAGTACGCGGCCCGCGAGCTGTACGACTACTTCGCGCCCAGCTCGCTGGCCCGCGAGGTGGCCTGGGCGACCGGTGCCGAGGGACACACCACCGTGGTCTCCTCGGGGTGCACCTCCGGCATCGACGCCCTGGGCTACGCGGCCAACCTGATCCGCGAGGGCTCGGCGGACATCGTGATCGCCGGGTCGACCGACGCGCCGATCTCGCCGATCACGCTGGCCTGCTTCGACGCGATCCGGGCGACGTCGACCTTCAACGACACCCCGGAGTCGGCCTGCCGGCCATTCGACGGCAGCCGGCGCGGGTTGATCCTCGGTGAGGGCTCGGCGATGTTCGTGCTGGAGAGCACCGAGTCGGCCCGCCGCCGGGGGGCTCCGATCTACTGCGAGATCTCGGGCTACGCCACCCGGGCCAACGGCTTCCACATGACCGGCCTGAAGCCGGACGGGCGGGAGATGGCCGAGGCCATCCGGCAGAGCCTGCACCAGGCCAGGCTGAACCCCGAGGACATCGACTACGTCAACGCGCACGGGTCGGGCACCAAGCAGAACGACCGGCACGAGACGGCAGCGGTCAAGGCCAGCCTCGGCCAGCACGCCTACGCCACTCCGATGAGCTCCATCAAGTCGATGGTGGGTCACTCGCTGGGCGCGATCGGCTCGATCGAGGTGGCCGCCTGCGCCCTGGCCGTCAAGCACAACGTGGTGCCCCCGACGGCCAACCTGACCACCCGGGACCCCGAGTGCGACCTGGACTACGTACCGATGGTCGCGCGGGAACGCCGCATCGACGTCGCGCTCTCCGTGGGCAGCGGTTTCGGCGGCTTCCAGAGCGCGATCGTGGTCGCCGACCCCGAGGCGGTGCCGGCATGAAGACCGCGGTGGTGACCGGCCTGGGCGTCATGGCCCCCAACGGCATGACCGTCGAGACCTTCTGGTCGTCCATCCTGGACGGAAAGAGCGGCATCAACCGCATCCAACGGTTCGACGCCCCGCACTACCCGGTGAAGCTCGCCGGCGAGCTGGCCACCTTCGATCCGAGCGAGCACGTGCCGAGTCGGCTGCTGGTGGAGACCTCCGCCATGAGCCACCTGGCGTTCGTGGCCGCCGAGATGGCGATCAAGGATGCCGAGGTCGACCTCAAGGAGCTCCCCGAGTACGAGATCGGGGTGGTCACGGCGAACGCCACCGGGGGCGTCGACGTCGGCCAGCGGGAGCTGGAGAAGCTCTGGACGCAGGGCCCGGAGCACGTCAGCGCCTACATGTCCATCGCCTGGTTCTACGCGGCCACCACCGGACAGCTCTCCATCCGGCACAAGCTGCGTGGGCACTGCGGCGTGGTGGTCTCGGAGCAGGCCGGTGGCCTGGACGCGATCGGCCACGGCCGCCGGGTGCTGCGGCAGAACCACCGGTTGGTGCTGGTCGGCGGGACCGAGTCGGCCATGGCGCCGGCCGGTGTGGTGGCCCAGATGCCCACCGGCAAGCTGAGCCTCAGCGACAACCCGGACGCGGCCTTCCTCCCGTTCGACGTACGGGCGGACGGCTACGTCTCGGGCGAGGGCGGCGCGATCCTGGTGGTCGAGGACGCCGAGACCGCCCGTCGGCGCGGCGCGCCCCGCGTCTACGGGGAGATCGCCGGGTACGCGGCGACCTTCGACCCCCGCCCCGGTGGGGACCGCGGGCCCACTCTGGAACAGGCGGCCCGCCTGGCGCTCGCCGACGCGGGCGTCGAGCCCGGGGACGTGGACGTGGTCTTCGCCGACGCGTACGGCGTGCCGGAGCTGGACCGGATCGAGGCCGCGGCGATCAGCGCGGTCTTCAGTCCGCACGGCGTACCGGTGACGGCGCCGAAGACCATGACCGGCCGGATCTACGCCGGCGCCGGTGCCCTCGACACGGTCACCGCCCTGCTCTCCATCCGGGACGGTGTCATCCCGCCCACGATCAACGTCGAGAACCTGGCCCCCGGCTGCGACATCGACCTGGTCCGGGACCGCCCCCGGAGCGCGTCGGTGCGCACCGCGCTGGTGCTCGCCCGTGGCCACGGCGGCTTCAACTCCGCCGTCGTCGTCCGTGCCATCCCGTAACGACCCGTCACAACCGACTGGAGGCTGTTGCCATGCGTGAGATGTCCCTGAACGACCTGACGCGCGTGATCCGCGCGACGGTGGGTGTGGACGACTCGGTCGACCTGACCGCCGACATCCACGACACCCTCTTCACCGACCTCGGCTACGACTCGCTGGCCCTGCTCGAGGTGGTCAACCAGCTGGAGAAGGAGTTCTCGGCCTCGGTCCCCGAGGAGAAGATCAGCGACCTGCGCACCCCGCGCGAGCTGATCGGGTTCGTCAACAGCCAGCTGTCGGCGGCGGTGTGACCATGGCCAAGAAGACCGAGTGTGCCGTTGTCATCGACGCCCCCATGGACCTGGTCTGGAACATGACCAACGACGTGGCGAACTGGCCGAGCCTCTTCACCGAGTACGCCTCGGCGGAGATCCTCGAGCGCGAGGGGAACACCATCCGGTTCCGCCTCACCATGCACCCGGACGAGGAGGACGGCCAGGTCTACACCTGGGTCTCCGAGCGGACCTCCGACCCGGTCACCCGGACCGTCCGGGCGCACCGGATCGAGACCGGCCCGTTCGAGTTCATGAACATCTTCTGGGCGTACCGCGAGGTCGACGGCGGCGTGGAGATGCGCTGGGAGCAGGAGTTCCACGTCAAGGACGTGATGCCGTTCAACGACGACGCCATGGCCGAGCACCTGCTCAAGAACTCGGCCATCCAGATGGCGGCCATCAAGGAGCGGGTCGAGAAGGCCGCCGTCGCCCGGTCCTGAGCCGGCGCCACCCCTTACCTGGAGGATTGATGGAACAGCTACTTGCCGGCAAGAACGCCCTGGTCACCGGCGGCACGCGCGGGATCGGCCGGGCGCTCGTGCTGAACCTGGCGAAGGCCGGCGCCAACGTGGTGACCTGCTACCGCTCGGAGAGCGAGGCGGTGGAGAGCCTGGCCCGGGAGCTGAAGGACATCCCGGGGCAGCACCACCTGGTTCGCGCCGACGTCAGTGACGCCGAGCAGATCGACCACCTGATCGCCGAGTGCAAGGTCCGGCTGGGCAGCCTGGACGTGGTGGTCAACAACGCCGGCGTGATCAGCCACATCGACTACGACAAGCTGTCGCTGGCCGACTGGCACGAGGTCGTCGACACCAACCTGACCGGCACCTTCCTGGTGATCCAGAAGGCCCTGCCGCTGATGGGCGCGGGCGCGTCGGTGATCAACATCGGCTCCCGGGTGGCCAAGGTGGGCATCACCATGCGGGCGCACTACACCGCGGCCAAGGCCGGCCTGGTGGGTCTGACCCGCTCGCTCTGCAAGGAGCTGGGCCGCCAGGGCATCCGGGTGAACCTGGTCGAGCCGGGTGTCATCGCGACCGAGGCGATGGAGCAGATGACCCCGGAGCAGCGGGCCGCCATGGAGGCCCGGTACGCCCAGCTCACCTCGCTCGGCCGGCTCGGTGAGCCGGACGAGGTCGCCGAGGTCGTGCTCTTCCTCGCCAGTGACAGGTCCCGCTACGTCAGTGGCGCGCAAATTCCCGTCGACGGAGGTATCTGACATGAGCGACCCCGCCTTCCGGGTCATGCTGCGCTTCGACATCAACCCCGGGATGGAGGCCGACTTCGAGCAGGCCTGGCTCTCCATCGGCAGCGTCATCACCGACCACCCGGCCAACCTCGGGCAGTGGCTGATGAAGGACTCCGAGCAGGCCTCCACCTACTACGTCATCAGCGACTGGGTGAACGAGCCCCGGTTCCGCGAGTTCGAGCTCAGCGACGAGCACGTGGAGCACCGCAAGAAGCTGCACCCGTACCGGCACGGCGGGGCGATGTTCACCATGAACGTCGTCTTCGCGCTGCCGGCCGGCGAGGCCGCGAAGGCCCTGCGGTGACCGCCGTCGGTCGCGCCCGGGTGATGGTGTGGCACCGCGCGCCGGCCGACGACGCCGACGCGGTGGCCAAGGCGTACGACCAGATCAGCCGGCACCTGGAGGGCACTCCCGGCCTCATCGGCAACGAGCTGCTCCGGTCGACCAAGGACCCGCACCGGGTGGTGGTGCTCAGCGAGTGGGAGAGCCTGGAGGCCTTCCGGGTCTGGGAGGAGGGCGTCTCGCACCGCCCCTCCACCTCTCCGCTGCGTCAGTACCAGGACCGCGAGCAGGAGAACTTCTTCGAGGTCTTCGAGGTGTCGGCGGCGTTCTGAACGTCGTCGGGTCTCGGGGCGGCCGTCGGGCCGTCCGGACCGAGGACCGCACGACGAACGGGCCGAACGCCCGGTTGCCGGAGGACCCCCGATCGGGGTGTCCTCCGGCCGCCGTTGGGCGCCCGGACACCGTCGACCACCCACCTCCCGGCATCGGCCACGCCGGCCGGTCTCACCCGCACCGTCAGAAGGGGATGAGAGGTCATGACCTCGACCGCCACACCGATTCCGCCCGCCGAGAAGACCTTCCTCGGCCAGCCCCGCTGGTTCGGCACACTGTTCATCGTCGACATGTGGGAGCGGTTCAGCTTCTACGGGATGCTCGCCATCCTGGCGCTGTTCCTGGTCGCCTCCCCCGCCGACGGCGGCCTGGGCATGTCCGAGGTGGACGCCGCGGCCCTGTTCGGCATGTACATGTCACTGGTGTTCATGGCGGCCCTGCCCGGCGGTTGGCTCGCCGACCGGATTCTCGGCGCCCGCCGCGCCACCCTCTGGGGCGGCGTCTTCATCACCGTCGGGCACATCTTCCTCTCCGTGCCCGCGGAGCCCACGCTCTACCTGGGGCTGGGCTGCATCATCATCGGCACCGGACTGGTCAAGCCCAGCATGGCGGCGATGATCGGGGACATGTACCAGGGGCAGCCCGAGCGGCGGGAGGCCGCCTTCTCGCTCTTCTACATGGGTATCCAGGTCAGCGCGCTGCTCGCTCCGCTGATCACCGGCTTCGCCGCCGAGCGGATCAACTGGCACCTGGGCTTCGGCATCGCCGCGATCGGTATGGTCGTCGGCCTGATCCACTACGTGATCGGGATGCGCCGACTCGGCGACGTCGGTTCCCGGCCGGCGAACCCCGCGCCCGCCGAGGTACGGGCCCGCGTCTGGCGGCGCACCGCCGTCTTCGGTGGCGTCCCCGCCCTCCTGCTCACCGTGGGCGTGGCCACCGGGCTGATCGCCCTCCAGCAGGTGCTGATGGTCCTCGGCCTGATGGTCCTCGGCGTTCCGGTGGTCTACTGGATCCGGCTGAACCGCAAACCGGAGATCGCGCCCTACCGGGTACGCCTGCGGGCGTTCCTCCGGATGCTGATCGCCTCGGCGTTCTTCTGGATGCTCTACGCCCAGGGCCCCGCCCTGATGAACATCTTCGCCAAGGACTCGGTCGACCGGAACGTGCTCGGCTTCGAGGTGCCGGCGAGCTGGTTCCAGTCGGTGCAGCCGCTGTTCCTGCTGGTCCTCGCCCCGGGCTTCGCCATCCTCTGGGTACGGATGGGCTCCCGGGTGGCGGTGCCGCCGAAGTTCGTCGCCGGCATGTTCCTCGGCGGCGTCTCGTTCGTGGTCATGGCCTTCGCCGCCTCACTCGCCGAGAACGGCCCGGTGTCGCCGCTCTGGCTGCTCACCGTCTACCTGATCATCGTCTGCGGTGAACTGGTGGTGGCACCGGTCGGGCTCAGCCTCGCCGCCCAGGTGGCGCCGCCCGGCTTCTCCAGCCAGATGATCGGCCTGTTCTGGCTCTTCGCGGCGGTGGGCGCGGCCAGCGGTGGGCAGATCGCCGGCCTCACCGCGGTGGTCTCCGACGCCACCTTCTACCTGTTGCTCAGCGGCGTCGGGCTGGCCGTGGCGGTGGCGCTGGCGGTCTCCGCCCGCTCGCTGACGCGACGCCTCGCCGACGAGCCCGTACCGGACCCGGCGACGGCACCGCCGACCGCCGGAAGCGTGCCGGCCGCGCGCTGACCACAGGGCCGCCCACCACCGCCCCGGGCGCCTCCCGTCGTCGACGGGAGGCGCCCGTCGTCGTCCCGACCCACCCCGTCGATCTCCAAGCGCGCTTCGAGTTGTCCTCCAAGCGGGGCTGCCAGGCTGGGCCAGCCACGATCCGGGAGGAGTCACTCGTGTACGACGAGACAACACCAGTACTGATCGTCGGGGGTGGGGTGGTGGGTCTCTCCACCTCCCTGTTCCTGTCCGCGCACGGCGTCCGGTCGGTCCTCGTCGAACGCCACCCAGGGACAGCCATCCATCCCCGCGCCTGGGGCTGGTACCCGCGCACGCTGGAGCTGTACCGCACCGTGGGGCTCACGGACGCGATCGACACCGAGAGCGCCGGCTTCGCCGACCACGTCCTCAACGGCAAGGTCGAGTCGCTCACCGGACGCGAGATCCACATGTCGCGGCTCCCCGCCGAGGAGGACGTCAGCGACATCAGCCCGATCGACCGGCTGGTCTCGCTGCCGCAGGACCGCATCGAGCCGCTGGTCCTCGACCGGGCGCGCGAGCTGGGCGGTGACATCCGCTTCGGCGTGGAGCTGGTCGACTTCGACCAGGACGACGAGGGCGTCACCGCCACCGTCCAGGACCGCAAGACCGGGGCCCGGCGGACCATCCGGGCGCAGTACCTGGTCGCCGCGGACGGCACGCACAGCCCGATCCGGGAGCAGCTCGGTATCCGGCGGCACGGGCGCGGTGTGGTCCGTAACCAGATGAGCATCCTGTTCCGCGCCGACCTGACCGGCCCGCTCGCCGGCCGCCGCTTCGGCATCTGCCAGGTGGAGAACGACCGGATCGAGGCGATCCTCGGACACGACGACTCGTTGGGCCAGGGCACCCTGATCGTCACCTACCACCCGGAGCAGGGCGAGCGCCCGGAGGACTTCACCGACGAACGCTGCGTCGAGCTGGTCCGGGCCGCGATCGGCGTACCGGATCTGGAAGTCGGACTGCGCAGCGTGATGCCGTGGCAGATGGGCGCGCTGGTCGCGGAACGGTTCACCGACGGGCGGATCTTCCTCGTCGGCGATGCCGCGCACGTGGTGCCGCCGGTCGGCGGGTACGGCGCGAACACCGGCATCCACGACGCGCACAACCTGGCCTGGAAGCTGCACGCGGTGCTCGCCGGAACGGCCTCCCCCGCCCTGCTGGCCACCTACGACGCCGAGCGTCATCCGGTCGGGGTGACCGTGATGATCCAGGCCGGACTCCGGCTGGCCAGCCGGGGCGGGTTCGCCACCCCGGAGCAGAAGGCCGCCCTCCGGGACACGCTGATGGTGACGTTCGGCTACGTCTACGACTCGACCGCGGTGATCGCCGAGCCGGGTGACGCCCTCCCGGCCGCCCCGCCCGGGCCGGGCGGCGTGCGTACCGCCGCCCTGCTCGATCCGCGCCAGCTCGGCGGACGGCCGGGCACCCGCGCACCGCACGTGTGGCTGCGCCGCGACGGGGAGCGGATCTCCAGCCTCGACCTGTTCGGCCGACGGCCGACGCTGCTGCTCGGCTCGGCCGGCGAACCGTGGCGTGCCGCCGCGACGGCCGCCGCCAAGCGGCTCGGCGTCGAGATCGACATTCACCGGATCGGCGCGGACCTCGTCGAGGACGGCACGACCTGGCACACCGGGTATGGCGTCACTGCCCAGGGAGCGGTGCTCGTCCGACCGGACGGCTTCGTCTGCTGGCGATCGCCGGCCGACGCCGAGCCCACCGAGTTCACCGTCGAGCGGGTGCTGCGGGCACTGCTGCACCGCTGACCCGCTCCGCCCGCACCGCCGACTGGGCTGCCGGCTGGGCTGCCGGCAGCCCCCGGCTTGGGGGGGGGGGGGGCCCCCCGCCCCCCGGGGGTGGGGGGGGGGGGGGCCCCCCCCCCCCCCCCCCCCCCCGGGGGGGGGGGGGCCCCCCCCCCGGGGGGGGGGGGCGGCCCCCGCCCCCCCCCCCGCCCCCCCCCGG
>NZ_JBITJH010000016.1:136824-156064 GCF_044459745.1 Micromonospora sp. NPDC050187 | reverse complement strand
TAACTTAATTGGCACTGGCTTATCAAGCACCCTGTTGAGTTCTCAAAGAACAACCACACACCATCCGGAACCCTCACCGGGAACCATCCGGGGCATCTCATCCTCGCACCCGCCGCTTCCGCGTCGAGCACTTCTACTACGTTACCTCACCGTTTCCGCCGTGTCAAACCGTGTGTCCCGGTCTGTCGCGCTTGGTACGGTTTGGCCCCGCTGACCGCAGGCAGAGGCGAACCACTGCGCTTCGATCATCGGATTCAGCAGGCCGGCCGCTGCGGTCTCCCGCTCGCTCGCCCGGTTCCCTGCCGGTCGTGAACCTTACCCGGCCGGTTCCGCCCCGCCAAATCGACCCCTCGGCCGACCGGTGGAGCACCACCCGGATCCCGGTGCCGGAGGAGTGAAACCCTCCCGCCCGGTGCCGGCCCGTTCCGGACTCCCAGGTGCTTTGCCCTGTTTCGTCCGTTCCGCGCTGGCAGAGAGAAAGTTACGCGTCCGAGGGTTTGGACGTCAAATCGAGGGGGCAGCGGCCCGCGTCACATCGTCGACGTCCAGCTATACCGCCTGGTCAGTGGGCGGTTGGCGCGGTCAGCGGGCACGCCGCTGGGCGAGCACTCCCCGGACACCCAGCACGCCGACCGCCGTGCCGATGGCCAGGGAGGCGGTGATCAGCAGCGCGTGGATCCAGAGAAAGCCGGTACCGCCACCCTCGCCGACCGTCCCGGTCGACCACGACCGTGGGTCGTTCCAGATCGCGACCGCGAACCTCGGCCAGATCACCCAGGTCCAGACCCCGACACCGACAAGGAAGAGCGCCCAGCCACGTGACAGCACCATGGCCGACGAGTATGCCAGCGTCGGAGACACGTCGACCCTGGTCAGGGCACCGCATCTCGGCCGACGGGGTTACCGTGGACCCGTGGTCCGGACGAGCAACCTCCCGGCGGCGGGCGTCGACCTGAGCGACGACCTGCCGGCCCGCGCCACGCCGCGTCCGGCGGCGACCAGGTCCGGGGACGGGCGTGACCGCCTCCTGGACGTCCTCCGTGCCCGCGGGCTCCGGTTCCGCGACGGCGCGCGATGGCAACCGGCTCGCTGAGCCGACCCTGCTGAACACCGATCCGGGGCGTCCCGCCCCGCGTCGACGCGCGCACGCGAAACCCTCCACCCGTACGACACGAGAGGTACCACCATGTCCGCTGCACGGATGCTCACCGGCGACCGCCCCACCGGGCGGCTTCACCTCGGCCACTACGTGGGCAGCATCGCCAACCGGGTCCGGCTGCACCAGCGCTACGAGAGCTTCTTCATCATCGCCGACCTGCACATGCTCACCACGAGGAACACCCGCGAGGACATCTCCCGGATCGCCGGCAACGCCCGGGAGATGGTTCTCGACATTCTCGCCGCCGGGGTCGAGCCGGACCGGGCCACGTTCTACCTCCAGTCCGCCGTCCCCGAGGTCGGCGACCTGAACACGCTCTTCCAGAACCTGGTCACCGTGCCGAGGTTGGAGCGGGTGCCGTCGCTGAAGGAGATGGCCGGGGCCGCCGGCAAGGAGGAGATGCCGTACGGGTTGCTCGGCTATCCCGTCCTCCAGGCGGCCGACATCCTCTGCGTCCGGGCCGACGTCGTGCCGGTGGGCCGGGACAACGCCGCGCACGTGGAGGTGACCCGGGAGGTGGCCCGCCGGTTCAACCACCTCTACGGGGACGTGCTGCCCGTACCGGAGATGATCCACGCCGAGACGCCGACGCTGGTCGGCACGGACGGCCGGGCCAAGATGAGCAAGAGTCTCGGCAACGCCATCGCGCTCGCCGACGAGCCGGCGGTGGTTCGGCGCAAGGTGCTCGGGATGTACACCGACCCGAACCGGGTCCGGGCCGACGTGCCGGGGACCGTGGCGGGAAATCCGGTCTTCGTCTACCACGACGTGTTCAACCCGGACCGGGCCGAGGTCGACGAGCTGAAGGAGCGCTACCGGGCCGGGCGGGTCGGCGACGTCGAGGTCAAGGAGCGGCTCGCGGCGGCGCTCAACCGGTTCCTCGACCCCATGCGGGAACGTCGGGCCGGCTTCGCGGCCGAGCGCGGGCTCGTCGACCAGCTGATCGTCGACGGCACCGAACGGACCCGCGAGGAGGTCCGGCGCACCCTCGTCGAGGTACGCCGGGCGATGGGGCTGACCGGCGCGTACCAGCAGATCCGCCGCCGGGCCGAGCGGGCGCGCGGCAGGGCGGGCGCACCGGCCGCCGTCGGTACGGCCGGCGCATGAGGCCCGGCCCGCCGGGGCACGTACCCTGGAGGATCCCGTCTTCCCGCTGCCGAGGAGCTGCGACCTGATGACCTCCGCGGACCCTGCCGCCCCGGCGGGCCCCTCGCTGGACACCGCCCACGGGTCGGTCGTCCTGCCCACCTTCCTGCCCGACGGCACCCGGGCCTCGGTCCGGGCGGTCGACACCCTCGACCTGGCCACGGTGGGGATCGAGGCGGTCATGGTCAACGCGATGCACCTGGCCCAGCGTCCCGGCCTGCAGAGCATCAAGCGGGCCGGCGGGCTGCACCGCTTCATGGCCTGGGACGGCGTGATCGTCTCCGACTCCGGCGGGTTCCAGGTCCTCTCCCTGCTCCGCAAGCAGGGCAAGAAGGGGGCGATCCGGTCCAGCGGGGTGACCTTCCAGGAGTCGCCGACGGCGAAGAAGATCGTGCTGACCCCGGAGAAGGTCATCGAGTGGCAGTTCGGTCTCCGCTCGGACGTGGTGGTCGCCCTCGACGACTGCACCGGCCCGGAGGACTCCCCGGCCGAGCAGCTCGCCTCGACCGAGCGGACGATCCGCTGGTTCCGGCAGGCCCGGCAGGCGTACGACCTCCAGTGCCGGCAGCGCCGGATGGCGGAGCCGCCGCTGCTGGTCGGGGTGGTGCAGGGCGGCACCGATCCGGAGCTGCGGCAGCGCTGCGTCGACGCCCTCGTGGAGTCCGGGGCGCAGGGTTTCGGGTTCGGGGGCTGGCCGCTCAGCGCCGAGGGTGAGCTGGAGCGCGAGATGTTCGCCCTGCTCTCCCGGATCACCCCGCAGGACGCGCCGTTGTTCGCACTGGGGGTCGGGCGACCCGAGCACCTGGTCTCCCTCTGCGAGCTGGACATGCGCTGGGTCTTCGACTGCACGATCCCGACCCGAGACGCCCGGCACGGCCGGCTCTACGCGTTCGTGCCGGAGATCGCCGACCGGCTGCTCACCCCGGACCGGAGCTTCTACCAGAACGTCTACATCCTGGACGAGGAGAACTCCCGCAAGGACGAGCCGATCTGCGCCACCTGCGACTGCCCGACCTGTCGGCGGTACAGCCGCAGCTATCTGCACCATCTCTTCCGGGTGAAGGACGGTCTGGCGGACCGGCTCGCCACCCTGCACAACCTGCGCTTCTACACCCGCCTGCTGGAGATGATCCGGGCCGGGCGGATGGCCCGGCCGGGCCTGCGTGAGCCGGCCCGGCTCGGGTGACCGGCCGGTGACGTCGCCCCCGCCGGGCCTGGTGCCGGCCGGTGAGCCGACGCCGGCCACGCTGCCGGAGTCGGCTGCGGCCGGGCCGTCGTCGCGGACAGCGGAGTCCCCCGCGGTGGCGAAGGTGATCGTCCGGCTCACCGCTGCGGCCAAGTACCGCGACGTGCACCCGGAGACCATCGCCGACCTGGTCCGGCGGGAGGGCCGGGCCACCGGCGACGCCGCCGAGCTGGAACGGCGGGTCCGGGCCCGGCTGCACAAGGTCGCCGCCCTGCACCTGCTCACCGCCCGGCCGGCGGCGCTGCGCAAGGCGCTGGACCGGGCCGACCTCGACGACCCGCGGTCCCGGCGGGACTGGTGCCGGCAGGTGCTGGCCGGGCACTTCTCCACCGCCGAGCGCCTGCCCGACCTGGACGCCTTCTATCCGACCCTGTTCGGGCTGGTGCCGCCGCCGGAGACGGTGGCCGACATCGCGTGCGCGCTGAACCCGTTCACCGTGCCCTGGCTGCGGGAGGTGAGCGACGCCCGCTACGTCGGCTACGACTTCAACGCGACGTTCGTCGCGCTGGGCAACGCGTTCCTCGCCCGGACCTATCCGGAGTGCGAGATCCGGCACGAGGAGGTGCTCACCGACGGCCACCGGGTGAGCGCGGACCTGGCGTTGCTGCTCAAGACGTACCACTGCCTGGAGGGACGCCGGCCCGGCGCGGGGCTGGCGCTGGTCGACCGGCTGGCGTGCCGGCACGTGGTGGTGTCGTTCCCCACCCGGGCCATGAACGGCCGGGCGGCGGTCTTCGTGCCGCGCCACGTCGAGGAGCTGGCCGAGTTGGCCCGCGACCGGGGGTGGAGCTGGTCGCGGGCCACTCTGGCGTCGGAGGACCTGGTGGCGATCCACAAGGAGTGATCGCCGGTGGCCTCAGTCCTCCCAGAGGCGCTCGACGATCGCGGTGGTCTCCTCCCGGGTGCGCGGCCGGTCCGCCAGACCGTCCATCGCACCCCAGGCGCTGGCGTACCAGGACTCCTCGGTCAGCTCGCGGCTGGTGAAGCGGCCGGTCAGCGCGGCGCTGACCCGGTCGATCCGGCCGCACGCGTCCTCGACCACCTCGTCGGTGAACGCCGCCGAGGGGGTCTGGTTGTCGCCCTCGAAGAAGAGCAGGCCCTCGGCCGCCGCGGCGGCGTGGAAGGCGTCCTGCACCTCGTCGTCGGCGCAGACGAACTGGAAGAGGTTGCCGTTGCCGGCGAGGTCGATCGGGACGCCGGCGCCGGCGAACGCCGCCCGGGTGTGGGCGATGAAGCGGTCACCCGCGGCCCGGATGGCCCGCTGCGGCTCCCCGGTCGCCATCCGCCGCAGCGTGGTGGTCGCGGCGGCCATGGCGGTCGGCTCGAAGTACGAGGTGAACGAGACGTCCTCCAGCGCGGCGAGCAGGTGGGCGTCCCCGCCCACCGCCGCGACCGGGGAGCCGTTGGCCAGGCACTTCGCCACGATCCAGACGGCCGGGTCGAGGAGGGGGGTGGAGAGCCCGGCCCGGTAGCGGAGACCGACCTTGACCTCGTCGGCGATGACCGGGACGTCCGCCTCCCGGGTCAGCCGGGTGAACTCGGTGTACCAGCGCTCACCGAGGTGCATGTGGTCCGGGGAGATGACCACGGCGGCCACCTGCTCCGGGCGGCTCAGCCACTCGGCGAGCACGTCCAGGTCGAAGAGGAACTCGACGACGCCGTGCTGGTTGGGGGTGAAGGGCTCGTCGCAGTGCCACATCGGGTCGTACCCGTGGTATCCCGAGCTGAGGACGATCGACCGGTCGCGGGCGTCCCGGACGGCGCAGGTCACCGAGCGGAGCGCGGCGGTGCCGGTGCGGTAGAGACCGACCACGTCGCCGCCGCACACCTCCTGCAACTGGCCGAGCAGGTTGTCCAGCACCGGACTCCAGGCGGTGCCCACTCCCGAGCGGCCCCGGGCGGCACGGGAGATCGCCTCGGCGACCTCCTCGTCGCCGTGGCCGAGGACGACCGATCCCCGGGCGTTGTCGAAGTCGATCCACCGCCGGCCGTCCGGGTCGGTCAGGTACGCGCCCGAGCCCTCGACGAAGACCCGGGGGCGTCCGTCGGCGTCCCGGGGGCAGGTGGGTTCCTGGGCCAGCAGCTTGCCGGCACCGATGTCGATGGTCATCGTGTCGCTCGATTCGTTCCGTTCCGACAGGTCACAGCGAGAAATCGGGGTCGACGCCGAACTCCCGGACCAGGAGCTGGCGGGCCATCCGCAGGGCGAGGGCCTGGATGGTGAGGGTGGGGTTGACGCCGCCCGGGTAGGGCATCACGCCCCCGTCGACCACCATCAGGTTCGTCAGGCCGTGTACCCGCCCGTCCGGGTCGGTGACCGAGGTGCGGGGGTCGGTGCCGGCGCGGCAGGTGCCGTGCAGGTGGGTGCTGCCCATCCAGAAGTACGACGACTCGCGCCAGGTCAGGTCACAGCCCGCAGCCCGCAGGATCCCCTCGGCCCGCTGTTGGAGGTACTCCAGGCGGGCCCGGTCCCGGGGGTGGGGCGAGTAGTCCATCACCACGTCCGGCAGGCCGAACTGGTCGACGCCCCGGCCGAGGGACACCCGGTTGTCGGCGCGGGGCTGGTCGGGCACCAGGCACTCCAACCGGATGATCTGCTCGTCGGGACGCAGCTGGAGGGCCTCCTCCGGGCGGGACTCGAAGATCACCCCGCCGAGTCCGCCGGGTGCGTCGTCGGCGGTGTAGTAGTCGGTGATGGCGGCGGTGGAGAAGGGACCCGGACCGGCGACCCGGCCACCGCCCGGGGTCACCGGGGTGTCGGTGCGCCGGTAGCCGAGGACGTACCCGCTCATCTTGAAGCACAGGCCCCGGCCGACCATGTCGTGCTCGTTGCCCAGGCCCTGCGGGCTGACCTCGTCGGCGGAGCGCAGCAGCAGGGCGGCACTCTGGACGGCGTTGCCGGCGACGACCACGTGCCGGGCGCGCAGGACGTGCCGGTTGCCGTTGTCCACCCGGACGCACTCGACACCGTCGACGCTGGTGGCGTCGCGCCGGAGCAGCCGGACGGCCTTCAGACCGGCGAAGAGCCGCAGTCCGGCCTTGCGCGCCGGGTCGAGGAAGACGGTGAGCGCGTCCCCCTTCGCACCACGCTCGCACCGGTTGGAAATGCACGGCCGCTCGCCGGCGCACGCCAGCCGGCCGTGGTACGACTCGGTCGCGATGGCCAGGGGCGTCGGGAAGGGGTTCAGGCCGAGTGAGCGGGCCGCCGCCTGGATGGCCGCGCCCTCCGCGGTGGTCTCGACCGGCCGCATCGGGTACGCCGGGTTGCTCGGCAGGCTCGGGTCGTGCCCGCCACCGGAGATACCGAGCGCCAGTTCCACGAACTCGTAGTAGGGATCGAGTTCGTCCACCGTCCACGGCCAGCGCAGCGGCAGGTCGGAGCGGCCCAGCCGGCTCTCCGCGTCGAAGTCGACCGGACGGTAGCGGAAGGCCGCACCGCCGAAGAAGACGGTTCCCCCACCGACGTTGCAGGTGGACCAGGGGTTGCCGGTCTTCTCCCAGAGGCCGCTGTCCTGGCGGATCCAGGCGGTCTCGGCGACCGTCTCGACGTCGTCGTAGCTCACCCAGGGATCCACGAAGGGGCCCTGTTCGACGACCACGACGTCGAGACCGGCTCGTTGCAGGGCCCACGCGGTGATCGCACCGGAGGCGCCGCTGCCGATCACACAGACGTCGGCGACGCGGGCGGTGTCGTCGGCGGTCGGCTCCGGGCCGTACCGCAGCCGGGCCGTGATGTCCTCGTGACCGGTACTGAGGTCGGCGGAAACGCTGATGAGAACCTCCCGGGTTGGGTCTGCGTGCCGGCCGGACGCATGGGGTCCCGACGGGACCGACCGGTCACTGGGGTTGTCCGTGCGGAGGTACGACGGTCGGGGGTGCGCCGACGGTCACGGGATCGGCCCGCAGCGCGTCGGGGGGTTGCCGGACGGTGAGCACCTGGCCGGTGGTCCCGTGTGTCCGGGCGGCCGTGACGGCCCAGGCCACCAGGCGTGCGGCGGCCATGGTGTCGTCGGGCGCCTCCGGGCCGCCCATGTCGGTGGGGATCCAGCCCGGATCGACCGCGTTGACGACGACGTCCTGCTCGCGCAGGGCGACCGCCAGGTTGACGGTCATGATGTTCAGCGCGGCCTTCGACATCCGGTAGCCGGTGGCCTCTCCGTCGGCGGTGGCCGGGTCGGCGTCGTCGGCGCTCACGTTGACCACGGCAGCCCCCGCCGCGGCCCGCAGCAACGGCAGCATGGCGCGGGTCACCAGCAGGGGGCCGACCGCGTTGACGGCGAGCAGTTCGTGGACCGCCTCGGCGGTGACGCTCTCCAGGTCGGCGTCACGTTCGTCGAGGAAGACCCCGGCGTTGTTGACCAGGCCGGCGAGGCGTCCGTCGGTGCGGTCGGCGACCAGGTCGGCCGCGGCCGCGATGCTCGCCGGTGAGGTCACGTCCAGGGGTACGTGTCCGGCCCGGCCGCCCCGGCGGCGCAGCGCCGTGGCGGCCGCCGCGCCCCGCCGGTCGTCGCGGCATCCGAGCAGGACGGACCAGCCGTCGTCGACCAGGAGGGTGGCGGTGGCCAGCCCGAGGCCCCGGTTCCCGCCGGTCACCAGTACGTGACCCCGGGCCGGGCGGACGTCCGTGTTCGCCGGGGCGGTCTCCATGCTCCGCTGCCCGGTCACTTCCCGCTCGCCGCCCCGGCCCCGGCGAGGGCGGCGCGGTAGCAGTCGATCATCCGGTCCCGGGTGGCGGCGACGTCGAAGGTGCTGGCGGTACTGGTCTGCGCGGCGTGGATCTGGGCGACCACCGCGTCCCGGTCGGCCAGCACGCGCCGGACGACGTCGGCGAGTCCGCGTACGTCGCCGGGCTCGCTCAGCAGGTCGGGGCAGGCGGAGCCGATGGTGCTGCGCAGGCCCCCGACCGCGTAGGCGGCGACCGGGGTGCCCGCCATGATCGCCTCGATCGCGCTACCGCCGAGTTCCTCGTGGATCGAGGGCATGACCAGGGTGTCCACCAGGGCGAGGGCGGCCGGCACCTGGTCGTGCGGAAGGAAGCCGGTCACCACGAACTGGTGCGCGCGGCCGGCCTCGGCGATCTCCCGCTCCATCCGCTCCCGCTGGGGGCCGTCGCCGACGACGAGGAAGGTCGGGGAGAGGTCGTCCAGGAGTTCGGCCAGCCGGAGCAGGTCCGGCCAGCCCTTCTCGTGGGCGACCCGGCCGATGTAGCCGATGATCGGCCGGCGGCCGGTCAGGCCGTGTCGCTGCGCGAACGCCGCAGCCTCGGCGGGCGTGGCCGGAGTGATGTCGACCGCGTCCGGGTTGACCACGATGGCGGACCGGTCCAGACCGGTCGCGGCGCTCACCACGTCGGCGGTGCGGGCGGTCAGGGTGCTGACCCGGGCCGCGGAGCGCAGCGCCTGCCGTTCCGCCTGGGTGACCAGGCGGTGCGCCATGGCATCCACCGCCGACATCGGCTGGTAGACGGAGAGTCGGGAGCAGTGCAGGGTGAGCACGTACGGCACGCCCAGGATCCGGGCGGCGATCCGACCCGCGACCAGCGGCCAGATCTGGCCGTCGGCGTGTACGTGAACGAGATCGGGACGCCAGTCACCGCGACGCAGCCGAAGGCACTCCCGAATGGTGCCGATCAGCCACGCCTGTCCCAGCCCGACCAGGCCGGTGATCTCGGAACGGATCTGGGGCAGGGTCACCCGGGCGATGCGAACGGTCAGGCCCGGCTCGATCTGCTTCGTCGGCGGCAACCCCGGAAAGCCCAGGGTCAGCACGAGCTGGTCGACGCCCGCCCTGGCCAGGCTGCGGGACAACGCCAGGATCTGCACCTGCATGCCGCCCACCGGATCGAACTCGGCCGGCCAGTGGTCGACGTAGTCGTGGTGAAAAAAGGGAGTCAGCCGAAGTACGCGCACGACGCCATCCGATTCTTCCGGAAGAGTGGCGAAAAGCTATTTCTGAATGACGTAAATCAGCTCGTTGCCGATCTCCAGTCGCTGAATGCGGCACGACCGCTCTCTGGCCTGGGACTCAAAACTTTGTGAATAGTTCTGAAACATCCCCTTCGATCGCTGACCGAGAGACTTGGTCGGGAAGGTTACCACGATAATCGGCGAGTTGACAATGTCAATCACTTCCCAGCCGGAGCCTCGTCGCTGAGTCTCCAGACAGGGCAGCGTCTTCAGCAATAGCGTGACGTCGGTCGGCTCGTCAAGGCGGTCCTCGAGGAGGTCGACCACGCTCGTACGGTGGGCGACGCCCAACCTCGTCAGGGCGGCGTCCACGAAGTCGATCAGCCTGGCGTCGATGTCGGAGGCGACGTAGACGGTCTCGTCCGACAGGCCCATCCACGGGGCGGCCAGAGGGTTGAGGCCACAGGCGAGGTCACGCAACGTGTTCGGCTGGGGCAGGTGACGGAAGATCTCCCGGTAGAACTCCTCAAGGTGCGGCAACCGCTCACGAGTGGACACGTGCACCGACATCGCGCGGCGCAGGGCCGCCCGGATCGCCTCGTCGTCGTCGGCATCCACAGCGGAGTCGAGCTGCCGTAGCAACGCTGTGTAGTTGGGCGGGCTGGGCGGCAGGAAGGCGCCGTAGATCTCGTGCAGCCCGCGCTTGGTGCGCTTCACCGCGTCCGGCACGTCGCCCCGCGCGGCGACGAGGGCGGCCCGGGCCAGGCGCCGCACGGTGGCCGGGGCCACCGTCTGGTAGCGCCGGCTCTTGGTGATGGCCTGCTCGATCTGGTCGATACGGTCGTCGGCCGCAGATGTCGTCATCGAGTCCTCCGAAAGATCCTGAACCGGCAGCGAAGCGGAAAAAATCCCCCACGATTGCGGCGGTCCACATACCAAGAGTTATTGCTCGGTGTACTTAAGGTTATTGCGCGCGTATTACCGGGCGGACCTGGGAGCGCTCGCATCAGGCACCTGGTCACGTCCATAATGGTCGGCCTGTCCTGCAAGCCCGGCTTGGCCGGTTTTTGCACGTCGACACTGGTGATTGCGTCTGGCACACTTGGCCGGGGCCGCGATCTAACGGTTGCCGCAGTCTGGCTTGGGGAGGACGTGAAAGTGACCCTTCTTGCCGTCAATGGTGGTTCCCCGATACGTTCGCAGCAGTGGCCGTTGTGGCCCGCTCCTGCGCCCGGTGCCCTCGACGCACTGAATGAGGTTCTCCATTCCGGTCGGTGGGCCATCAGCGGGCCATATCAGGGGAAGCAGAGCTTCGAGCGGCGATTCGCAGCGGCGTTCGCCGAGTTCCACGAGATCGGGCACTGCGTGCCGACCTCCAGCGGGACGGCCAGCCTCATGGTCGCGCTCGAGGCGTGCGGGGTCGGTGCCGGTGACGAGGTTATCATCCCGGGCCTGACCTGGGTCGCCAACGCATCCACCGTCGCCGGGGTCAACGCGGTCCCCGTCCCGGTCGACGTGGATCCGCAGACCCTCTGTCTCGACCCGGCGGCCGTCGAGCGGGCGATCACCCCGCGAACCGCGGCCATCGTCGTTGTCCACCTCTACTCCGCCGTGGCGGACCTGGACGCGTTGACCGCGATCGCCGAGCGGCACGACATCCCGCTGATCGAGGACTGCGCGCAGGCGCACGGCGCCCGCTACCGCGGCCGTCGGGTCGGCACGTTCGGCGCCTTCGGCACCTTCAGCATGCAGCACAGCAAGGTGCTCACCAGTGGTGAGGGCGGTGCCGTCGTCACCGGGGACCCCGCGCTCTCCCGGCGGGCCGAGCACCTGCGGGCGGACGGCCGCACCTACACGCCGGACGAGCCCGCGGTGGGAGAGATGGAGCTGGCCCAGACCGCAGAGCTGATGGGCAGCAACCGGTGCCTGTCCGAGTTCCAGGCGGCGCTCCTCCTCGGCCAGCTCGAACTGCTCGACGAGCAGAACGAGCGGCGAAGGGCCAACGCGGCCCTGCTCGACGAGGGTCTCGGGGCGCTCGGCATCCAGCCCCAGGTCTCCTCGCCCGGCACCACCGCACGCACCTACTACGAGTGGGCCGGTCGGATCGAAGACGACGGGATCGGGCAGATCGGGGTCGAGCGGATCGCCCCGGCGGTCGCCGCCGAACTCTCCGGCGCGGCCATCTACGCCAGCTACCCGCCGATGAACCACAACCGGCTCTACCGACCCGCCACCCGGGCACGGTTCAACGGCATCACCGGACTCGACCTGACCGGCTACTCGCTGCCGGTCGCCGAGGACGCCGGCCAGCGGGTCGTCACGATCCACCACTCGGCGCTACTGGGCGACGAGTCGGACATGAAGGACATCGTTCGCGCCTTCGAGAAGGTGTTCACGAATCACCGGGAACTGCGCGGCTGACCACCGGGCCGGACGGGGAGGCTCCTCATCGACCCCGGCCCCGGTCGCCGCGAACGGGAGCCCCGACCCCGGGGCTCTCAGTAGGTAAGGGCCCCATCCAAGGGTTGTAAGGACCCGTGACGAAGGGTAAGCGTATGGAGGTCGAGATACGCCTGGGCTCGGTTCGGTATCCGTTCCGGCTCGGCACCGACTGTCTCGGTGCCATCGTGGAAGACCTGGTCGCCATGTCGGCCAGTCGGTTCCTGATCGTCTGCGACAGCAACACCGGTCCACTGTTCGGCGCGGAACTGGTCGAACGACTCTCTCCACGGGTTCCGGCGAACCTGCTCATCCACCGCGCCGGTGAGCCGTACAAGGATCTCCAAGCCGTCGGCACGTTGGCCGACTCGGCGCTCCAACTCGGCGCGGACCGTGCCTCGGTGGTGGTCGCGGTCGGCGGCGGCGTGATCGGCAACATCGCGGGCCTGATGGCCGCTCTGCTCTTCCGCGGGATCCGCCTCGTGCACGTCCCGACGTCGCTCATCGCGATGTCCGACTCGGTCCTCTCGCTCAAGCAGGCGGTCAACGCCTGTGTGGGCAAGAACCTGATGGGCACCTTCTACGCGCCGGAGTCCGTCCTGGCCGACACCGCCATGCTGCGGAGTCTGCCGTTCCGGGAGACGGTCTCCGGCCTCTGCGAGGTCGTCAAGAACTCGCTGGCCATCCGGCCCAGCATGGTCGAGATGCTTCGCACGTCGCTGCGGCAGGACGCCTGCTACGACGACGAGACGATGTACGAGATCATCTCCGAGAGCATCCTGGCGAAGGCCTCGGTGACCGAGGACGACATGCACGAGTGCCGCGCCGGCCTCGTGCTGGAGTACGGCCACACGGTCGGACACGCCATCGAGTACACCGCCGCCGGCGGGCTCTCCCACGGCCAGGCGATCGGCCTCGGCATGGTGGTGGCCGCCGAGGTGTCGCACCGGCTGGGTCACCTCGACCAGGAGGCGGTCGCCCTGCACCGGGAGCTGTTGACCCGGGCGGGCGCGATGGTGACCATCCCCGAGGAGGTCGACCTCGACGAGGTGATGCACCGGCTGCGGTTCGACAACAAGCGCGGCTACCTCGCCGACCCGGCCGAGAGCAGCGCCATGGTCCTCCTCGGTGGACTGGGCGACCCGCTGTGGCACGACGGCCGCCCGCTGGTCTCCGTTCCGATGGCGCTGGTCGGCGAGGTCATCAACGAGATCGCCCGCCCGGAGATACCGAACTTCGAGTTGGTCGCTCCGGTCGGGACGGTGGAGGAAGGCCGGGTGCCGGACACGGTGGGTGCTGCCGATGGTTGAGCGCCTGGGCGTCGCCGTCGTCGGCGGCGGGTTCATGGGTGGCGTGCACGCCGAGGTCCTCACCGCAGATCCCCGCGTGGATCTGCGGTGGGTGGTGGACCGGGACGAGCGCGTCGGCACGGACCTGGCCACCCGGTTCGGCGCACGCGTCACCACGACCCTCGACGAGGCGCTGGCTGACGACACGGTCCGGCTCGTGGTGGTGGCCACCCCGGCCGCCACCCACGAGCCGATCGCGGCACAGGTCATCGCCGCCGGCCGGAACGTCCTGGTGGAGAAGCCGCTCGTGCTCTCCACCGGGCACGCCCGGCAACTGGCCGCCGCGGCCCACGAACGCGGGGTGGTCCTCGCGCACGGTGGCAACTTCGTCTACGCGCCGAAGTTCGTCCGGGCCCACGAGCTCGCGGCCGACCGGGAAGCGCTGGGAACCGTCCACTCCGTCCGGGTAGCCTTCCGGACGTCGGGACCGGACACCGACTGGTTCCGGTCGAAGGCGACCGCCGGCGGGGGTGCGCTGACCGACCTCGGCTGGCACGCGGTCGAGTTGTGCCGCTGGATGCTCGGCAAGCCGGCCATCAGCGCCGTCACCGCCTGTACCCGGCAGCTCAGTGCCGCCGGGGATGTCGAGGACCAGGGTGTCGTCCTGATCGAGTTCGCCGACGGCGCGATCGGTCAGTGCGACGTCTCCTGGGCCTGCCCCGGCGGAGAACAGCTCACCGTCGAGGTGATCGGCACGGAGGGGCTGGTCACCGCCGACCTCTGGCAGGGCATGGGCGTCGAGGCCTACACCAACACCAAGTTCGGCGCGGTGTGGGAGCCCAACCAGGGATGGCTGCGTCCCGAGTGGGAGTGGATCCGCAACAGCGGATACGTGCACCAGGACCGTCAGGTCGTGGACGCGGTGCTCGACGGCCGGCCCATGACGCACAACCCGGACGACGCCGTCGCGGTCGTCGAAGCGCTCGAAGCGGCGTACCGCAGCGCGGCCGACGGGCGGAAAGTGGAGATGAATGCCTGACAACAAGGCCCCACGGGGCGTCCTCTCGCTGACACCGTTCTTCCTCTACGCCGATCACCAGAAGCTGTGGAAGCCACGGTTCGACCCGATGGGCGGCATGCACGTGTTGGGCCACGCGATCGTGACGGAGATGGGCCGGCGGGGCTTCCCGCAACGGGTCCTCACCATGGCCCCGCCCGGTGTCCCGAAGGACCTCCAGATCGCGCCGAACGTCACCGTGCACGCCCGGCGCCTGCCGGTGCTGCCGATCCCGTCCAAGCTGGAGGGCTACTTCGGCCTGGTCGGGGCGTGGGCGAAGGCCAGCCTGCTCTACGTGATGCGCAACAAGGAGCAGCTCAAGCGCGAGATCGGGATCGTGCACGCCCACTGCGACGGTTCCGGTTCCGCCCCGGCGTACGCGTACGCCGCGGCGCAGGTGCTCGACGTGCCGATCGTGTCGCACATCTACTCCTGCCGGTCGCTCACCCAGCACCCGACCACGGTGTTCGAGCGGGTGGTCGACCCGGTGGCGAAGTCGGCGGAGAAGTACGTCATCCAGCACTCCGGCGCCGTGCTCACCCTCAGCGACAAGGTGCGCGAGCGGATCCGGGACGAACTGCACGTGCCCGACGACCGGGTGCACCGACTGGCGCACCTGGTCACGGACAACTTCGTCGGGCACGACACCCCGGAGCGCCGGGAGGAACTGCGGCAGCGGTTCGGGCTCACCGACGACAAGCCGACCGTCCTCTACGTCGGTCGGATCTCGTCCGAGAAGGGCGTGGACTGGTTCGTCAAGGCCGCCGCCGAGGTGAACAAGCGGCGGGACTGCCGGTTCCTGATCGCCGGCGACGGCCCGCAGCGCGGCGAGATCGAGGCGCTGGCCCGCCAGCTCGGTGTCGCCGACAAGCTGGTCATCACCGGCTTCCTGCTTCCCGAGTACATCCCGTCGATCATCTCGCTCTCGACGCTGGCCGTCCTGCCCTCGCAGTACGAGGAACTGGGCGTCGTCGTGCTGGAGTACATGATGATGAAGCGCCCGGTCGTGGCGCACGATGTCAGCGGCGTCCACAAGCTGGTCGAGCACATGGAGACCGGCGTGCTGGTGCCGCCCTTCGACCCTCCGAAGCTCGCCGACTCCATCGAGATGGTGCTCGACGATCCGGACCTGGCCCGTCGCCTGGCGGAGAACGCCGAGCCGATTCCCCAGCGGGAGTACTCGCTGGCCTCGGCCGGTGAACGCCTCGAGGCGATCTACCTATCCCTCATGGAGGAGTCCTGAGATGACCGTCACTAAAAAGATCGTCACCGGTGTCGCGTTCCCACCGTCGTTGTTGGCGGAGACCCCGCCGATCTCGGTGGCGACCCTCACGGCTTACCTTCGCGGCAAGGGCATGCCGGCTCTTGGCCTCGACCTGAACGCGGACTTCAACAAGTACCTGCTCGACCGGGTCGAGATCGAGCAGGTGCAGGGCCCGGAGAACACCCACGAGTTCACCAAGCCGTTCATCAAGCGGTTCTTCCTGAACCACATCACCGGCAACTACTTCACCGAGACGAACTTCGAGCAGTGGGACCTGCAGCAGCAGTGCCAGGTGGCGCCGGAGAGCCTCTCCATCTGGGACCCGCCGTTCCCGTACTCGTACTGTGAGTTCCTGTCGATCCTGCGCGACGAGCCGGAACGCATCGCGAAGCTGGTCCGGGACCCGGACGCGAACATCTACCACGCCTTCTACCACGAGAAGGTGGCCGGCAAGGCCGCCGATCTGGGCCTGATGGGCTTCTCGATCATGGGGTACAACCAGGTCATCCCCGCGCTGACCCTGGGCTACCTGATGAAGCAGGAGAACCCGGACCTCTACATCTGCTGGGGCGGCCCCTGGGTGACCTCCTTCGCGGACATGCTCATCCCGCGCCTGGAGGCCTGCCCGGAACTGGGTGACCTGATCGACTCCCTGGTCGTCCGGGAGGGCGAGGAGCCGCTGCTGAAGATGGCCGAGGCGTTGTCCCGGGGCGAGCGGCCGGTCGGCATCCCCGGCGGCTGCAAGCCGATGTCGGAGCAGAGCGTGCTCGACACCAAGCCGGTCGGCCGCAAGCTGCTGCTGGAGATGTCCAAGCCGCGGGAGAACATGCCCAACACCCACTGGCGCACCGAGGACGGCACCTACGAGCGCAGCGGTGACATCTCCTGGGTCGCGGACATGAACCAGCTCCCGACCCCGGACTACAGCGACTTCGACCTGTCGCTGTACACCACGTTCCAGGAGGGGCAGGGCAGCCTCGTCCTCCAGGGCTCGCGGTCCTGCTACTACATGAAGTGCTCGTTCTGCAACGCGATCACCAACTTCGCGCCGTGGAGCTACCGGGAACGCAGCACCGAGAACCTCCAGAAGGACATCGACACCTTCCTGGAGCAGTACCCCGGGGTCGTCCACTTCGACTTCGCCGACGCGGTCTTCCCGGCGAAGCGACTGGTCGAGCTCGCCGACTTCTTCATCGCCAAGCAGCGCCCGGAGCTGTTCTGGGAGGTCGACGTCCGGTTCGAGGGCAACATCGACAAGGCCGTCCTGACCAAGATGCGTGACTCGCAGGGCACCCTGCGCTTCGGCCTGGAGACGGCGAACGAGCGCCTGCTCGACCTGGTCCGCAAGGGCAACCGGATGGAGGTCGTCCACCGCCTGCTCCAGGACAGCCGGGAGCTGGGCTACAAGCCGTTCCTGATGACCATCGTCGGCCTGCCCACCGAGGAGCGGAACGAGGCCGAGGAGCTCTACCAGTTCCTCAGCGACTACCACGACACGGTGACGTACCAGATCGCCGACTTCATCGTCGAGCGGAACTCGCCGATCCAGCTCCGGCCGGACGAGTACGGCATCCACATCGACGACGACGAGCAGGAGAGCTTCCACCACAACCTGCACTTCACCCGTCGCGCCGGCTACAGCGACGAGGAGGCGCAGGAGGTGTACCAGGACATCCTGGTCCGCACCATGCAGCGGTTCAAGGGTGCTCACGAGGTCGACGTGGAGCAGGAGCGGAGCCGGGTCGCCCCGGACGACTCCGTCTACCGCCTGAGCCTGCGGGCCGGCTCCTTCGCATTGGAGAACTACTGGGTGAAGCACAACAACCTGCCGTTCGAGGGCCTGGTGCCGATCGGCTACAAGGTCCAGCAGCAGTGGACCGACATGAGTGACAAGGGCACGGTCTTCGAGATCGACCCGGACATCGCCCTCGGGGCCCTCGCCGCGGCGGGTAGCCGCTGATGACGGAGAAACTGGCCATCCTCGGTGGCGACCCGGTCCGGACCCGGCCCTGGCCGGAGTGGCCGCACGTCGGCCCGGAGGACGTGGATCGGCTGCGGACCGTCATCGAGAGCCGCAACCTCGGCGGCATCCCCTTCCCGAACACCATGCACCAGCAGTTCGCCGAGCGGTTCACCGCCAAGCTCGGGGCGAAGTACGGCCTCCTCGCGACCAACGGCACGGTGACCCTCTCGATGGCGCTGCGCGCGCTCGGGATCCACGCCGGTGACGAGGTGATCACCACCGCCTTCACCTGGGTCGGGACGGTCGCCGGCATCGTGCACGTCAACGCCGTGCCGGTGCTGGCGGACATCTCCGACGAGAACTGGTGCATCGACCCGGTGAAGGTCGAGGAGGCGATCACCGACCGGACCAGGGCGATCATGGTGGTGCACCTGGGCAACCAGGTCGCCGACATGGACGCGCTGCTGGACATCTGCCGCCGGCACAACCTGCTGCTCATCGAGGACTGCGCGCACGCGCACTTCGCGGAGTGGCGGGGCCAGTGCGTCGGCACCATCGGCGACGCCGGCAGCTACAGCTTCGAGACCAGCAAGATCATGACCTCCGGCGAGGGTGGCTTCCTGGTCACCGCCACCGAGGAGGCGTTCCACCGGGCCATGTCCCTGGCGCACGTCGGCCGCAAGGAGGCCCCGTACGACAGGTTCCCGGGTCGGGTCTTCGGCTGGAACCACCGGGCCACCGAGATGCAGGCGGCCGTCCTGCTCGGTCAGCTCGACCGGTACGACGCCCTCGACAAGCAGCGGACCGCGATGGCGGAGATGCTGACCCAGGGACTCGTCGAGATCGGCGGCTTCAAGCCGCTGCCGGAGGACCCCCGGGTCACCCGTCGGCAGCGGTACGAGCTGCTCTTCCGGTTCGACGCCGAGGCCTGGGACGGGCTCCACCGGGACAAGGTGCTGGAGGCGATCCTCGCCGAGGGCGTCGAGTTCGAGGGGAACACCTTCTACCCGCCGATGCACCGCGACGAGCTGTTCCACATCACCGCCGACGACTGGCCGGCGATCCGGGAGCGGTACGGCGAGAAGATCGACCCGGACGCGTTCCACCTCCCGGTCGCCGAGCGGGTGGCCTTCGACGAGGCGGTGTGGATCCACCACTCCCTGCTCTCCGTCGAGCCGGAGGACGTACAGGACATGCTGGATGCAGTGGTCAAGGTCCGGGACAATCTGGGGGCGCTGAAGAAGAGCCTATGATCGGTTCATGGCTCTGACGAAGCTCGGTCGGGCGGACACCCCGCCCGACCGATCCCTCGAAACATTCCCGATCGGCGACAGCTCGCAGGAGATCACCATCGACTGCCGGGAGTTCACCTGCCGCTGCCCCATCACCGGGCAGCCGGACTGGGCGACCATCCGGATCGAATACCGTCCCGGCGACCGGGGAGTGGAGACCAAGAGTCTCAAGCTCTACCTGGAGACCTTCCGGGACGAGGGGATCTTCCACGAACACCTGGCGACGAAGATGCGTGACGACCTGGTGGCGGCCCTCGAACCGGTCTTCCTCAAGGTCACGGTCGACTTCAACGTCCGGGGCGGCATCGCGCTGGCAGCGTCGAGCACGTTCCAGCGCACCGCTCCATAGCACGACGAAACGGCGGCGGGGGGGGGGGGGGGGGGGGGGCCCCCCCCCCCCCCGCCGGGGGCGGCGCGGCCCCCGCCGGGGGGGGGAGGGCGGGGGGGGTGAGCCAGGGCCGGGTTCCGCCACAAAATAC
>NZ_JBITJH010000016.1:39037-136815 GCF_044459745.1 Micromonospora sp. NPDC050187 | reverse complement strand
CGGGGGGGGGGGGCGGCGGGGGCCGGGGCGCCCCCCCCCCCCCCCCCCCCCCCCCCCCCCCCCCCCCCCGCGGGGGGGGGGGGGCCCCCCCCCCCCCCCCCCCCCCCCCCCGCCGTTCGTGTGCTCAGTCCTGTGCGGGGACGAGGACGGGCTTGATGCTCCGGTCCCGGTTGACCACCTTCTCGACGGTCGCGTCGATCAACGCGTTCGTCCGCTCGTCATCACGCAACAGACCACCGAAGGCCTCCTCCGCGAAATCGAGCTTCCGCTCCTCGGTCAACTCACCACCCGACGTCGGCGCGATGTCCGGCCGATCCGCCACCACCTGACGCGTCGCCTTCCGGAACGCCGTCAACACGTGGTCCACCGCCGCCTCGTCGAACGCCGTCGTCACCAACTGCGTACCAGAGTCCTCGAAATACACCCCGTAGTCGTGTGCCGTCTTGTAGATCTCCCAACCCAGATCGTCATTCGGCAACACCACATCGAACATCAGGGCCGGGCCACCCACCCAGTTCGGAATGCCCTCACTGGTCAGGATCTCCCGCATACCATCCGCCAGCCGACGGCCCATCCGCTCCGCGTGCTCGTACACACCCGGCGTGTCCAGAACATCCAACACCGCCATGGCCGCCGCCATCGGCGGCACCTCCCGCGTGTACGTACCCTGGATCCCCGACACGTCATACGTATCGATGATGTCCCGACGACCCATCACCGCCGCCAACGAATGACCATTCGCCAGACCCTTGCCGAGTACGACGACGTCAGCCGGCACACCCAGGCCGTGCACACCCTTCGGCCCCGCCCGGAAACCCGTGTACACCTCGTCCAACATGAACGGCACGTCATACCGCGCGCACAACGCCGACATCCGGCGGTAGTGATCGAGGTCGAAGTACAACACCTCGGGAGAGACGATGACGCCGGCGACCTGGTCACCGAACGCCTCCAGCATCCTCGCCAGGGCCTTCTCGTTGTACCCGAAACCCACCACACCAGTGGACTGCTGGTACCCGAACTCCTCCCCGGCCATCTGCCACTCGTGCCAGCCGTGATAGCCGGACGACAGGATCAGCTCACGACCCGTCGCCGCCCGCGCCAACCGGACCGCCATCGCCGTGCCCTCGGTACCGGTTTTGTGGAAGACCACCTTCTCCGCACACTCGTACCGCTCACACATCTGCTCCGCCAACTCCACCCGCGGAACCGACAACGTCGACGCGAACGTCGTACCGTAATCCCGAATCTGCCGCGTGATCGCCTCATTGACCGCCGGATGTCGGTAGCCGAGGATGACGGCGGCATCAGCGCCGGTCAGATCGACGTAGCGGTTACCCGACAGGTCCGTCATCCAGGCGCCCTCGGCGTGCGCGATCACCGACGGATAGCGCCCCGAGATGTCGTACTCCTCGGCCGCGGTCGTCCGCCGGGCCCGCTCGATCAACTCACGGTAGTTCATGTGCCCACCACGCCATTCACGTCGGGGCGGGGGGGGGGGGGGCGGGCGCCCCCCCCCCCCCCCCCCGCGGGCGGGGGGGGGGGGGGGGGGGGGGGGGCGCCCCCCCCCCCGCCCGGGGTCAGCTCAGAGAAACTCGTCCAGCAGTTGGATGTAGGTCAGCTTGTGCTGGTCGACGGTGATGCCGTACCGCCGGAGGAAGTGCTCGGCGTGCGGCGGCCCGTAACCCCAGACGTCGTCCTGGCCGATGTTGTACAGCGCCAGGGCGAGATCCATCCACCGGTCCGACACCCCGGCCCGGTCGACGTCGAGGATGCCGGCCAGGGTCAGCGTCTCCGGATCGATCAGCACGTTGTCGAGGCAGAAGTCACCGTGGCAGACGACGAGGTCGTCCTCCTCCGGGGGCGTCATCTTGCTCAGTTCGTCCCAGAGCTGCTGAGCCGTCCAGCCCTCGTGCGAGGGGTCCACGTCGTCGAGGTCGAGCGCACCCAACTCCATCGAGGAGCTGGCCTGGTGGATCAGGTCGGCCAGCCGCCGCTCGAACGGGCACTCCGCCACCGGAAGCCCGTGCAGCGTACGCGCGACGTCGGCGACGACGTCGATCACCCGCCACCGTTCCTCCGGCTTCCAGTGCCGGGCGGCGGGCCGCCCGGGCAGCGTCCGGGTGACCACCCACGCCAGTTCGTCGTTGGCGTCGAGGGCCACCACCTCCGGTACGGGCAGTCCCTGCCCGGCCAGCCAGCGGAGCCGTTCGGCCTCCTTGGTCGGATTGAACCGGTGGTCGTCGGGGTGCCTGGGCGGCGTGGTCTTCACGTAGAAGGAGGGTCCCTCCCCCACGCGGTAGACCGTCGCACCGGACGAACGCTCGCCCAGGCACTCCCACGGGTCGTCCTTGTCGCCCCAGCCAGTCACCGGTATCGGTGCTGCAGCCATCTTCACCGGCCCTGTCGTTCTTCTTCCGGGGCCCGGGTCAGTTCTGTTCGGGGATGAGGACCGGCTTGACGCTACGGTCCCGACTCACGACCTGCTCGATCGTCGCGTCGATCAACGCGTTCGTCCGCTCGTCATCACGCAACAGACCACCAAAGGCCTCCTCCGCGAAGTCCAGCTTCCGCTCCTCGGTCAACTCACCACCCGACGTCGGCGCGATGTCCGGCCGATCCGCCACCACCTGACGCGTCGCCTTCCGGAACGCCGACAACGCGTGGTCCACCGCCGCCTCGTCGAACGCCGTCGTCACCAACTGCGTACCAGAGTCCTCGAAATACACCCCGAACTCATGCGCCGCCTTGTAGATCTCCCAACCCAGATCGTCATTCGGCAACACCACATCGAACATCAACGCCGGGCCGTCCACCCAGTTCGGAATCCCCTCACTGGTCAGGATCTCCCGCATCCCATCCGACAACCGACGACCCATCGCCTCCGCGTGCTCGTACACACCCGGCGTGTCCAGAACATCCAACACCGCCATGGCCGCCGACATCGGCGGCACCTCCCGCGTGTACGTACCCTGGATCCCCGACACGTCATACGCATCGATGATGTCCCGACGACCCATCACCGCCGCCAACGAATGACCATTCGCCAACCCCTTGCTGACCACCACCACGTCAGCCGGCACACCCAGGCCGTGCACACCCTTCGGCCCCGCCCGGAAACCCGTGTACACCTCATCCATCATGAACGGCACGTCATACCGCGCACACAACGCATACATCCGCTGGTAGAACTCGACGTCGAAGTACAGCAACTCCGGCGAGATCAGGACTCCGGCAACCTCGCCACCGAAAGCCTCCAACATCTTCGCCAGAGCCTTCTCGCTGTACCCGAAACCGACCACACCAGTCGTCTGCTGATACCCGAACGTCTCCCCCGCCAGCTGCCACTCGTGCCAGCCGTGATAGCCAGACGACAGAATCAACTCACGACCCGTCGCCGCCCGCGCCAACCGAGCCGCCATCGCCGTGCCCTCGGAACCGGTCTTGTGGAAGACCACCTTCTCCGCACACTCGTACCGCTCGCACAACCGCTCCGCCAACTCCACCCGCGGCACCGACAACGTCGACGCGAACGCCGTACCGTAATCCTGAATCTGCCGCGTGATCGCCTCGATCACCGCCGGATGACGGTGGCCCAGGATGATCGTCCCGCTGGAGGCGGTGAGGTCGACCATGCGGTTGCCCTCGACGTCGGTCAGCCACGCACCCTCACCCGACTGGATCATCGCCGAGAAGCGGGTCTCGATGTCGTACTTCTCCGCCGCAGTCACCCGACGGGCCCGCTCGACCAAGCCCCGGTTCGTCAAGTTGGCAGAATCCATGTCCTGGCTACCTTCTCTCGCCGATTTGACCCTTTGCCCAGGAGTGCCACCGGGATCGGCGCCGGGTTTGTCCGGCCGGCGCGCCAGCTGGGCCCGCTCGACCTGTGGTCGGCGACTGCCATCAGCTATCCCCAAGGGACACCGTGGCCGCCAGCATATAGCACTGTAACTATGCGCGGAATGGCTGAAACAGCTACTGACGTTTAGTGATTTCACTTTCCGTCACGCGACGGAAGCAGTGCGGAGTATTCGCCGGTCAATCCGTTGCGAACCGGCCGGTTCGGAGGCGTCGCCGGGTGCGCCGACCGCGTCGTCGACCCACCCCCGGCTCACTTACCGTGGTTTTCCGGGCAGGACCCCGGGATAATCCGGCGACTGCGGTCGCCCAGGGAAACCGAATTCTGGCTGAACAGTCCGGTACGGCTCGGCCGAATTGTCCGGGACGTCGACCCGAAGACGCTTTTCTCCACCCACCGGAGCCGATCCCCACCCACCAGCACCATCACCGTCCGTAACCGACGGTCCGATGCGTGGGGCTGCCGATCATGAAGTTGCCGACGGAATCCGTGATCGGCATCCCCGCCAACTTCATGATCGGCAGGACGGGAGGGGCAGGGTCGGGGTCAGTTGAGAACTGCCTCGGCGGTGACCAGTTCGGCCTCCCGGCGGTTCTGGTCGAGCATCTCGACGAAGCGGCGCTGGATCCGGCCGATCCGCTCGTCACCGGTGGACCGGACCACGAACGAGCATCCCTCGGCATCTCCGGCCGTCTGCGCCCCGACCTGCGCGCTGACCTGCGGCTGACCGCTGTAGAGCGCGATGGCCGCAGCGATCATGTCACCGGCGAAGCGGCAGAACTGGTCGGCGCCGGCACCCTTGTCGGCGTCCGCGACGTGCTGCATCACGCAGACGCAACCCAGCGGGTGACCGAGCGCCAGCAGCCCGTCGGCGGTCTCACGGATCGCCCGCACGGTGGCCGGCAGCTCCTCCGGGCTCTCCGGGTCGAGCTGCGCCATGCTGTGCTCGACCAGACGTGCGCCGGCCTCCGCCGCGGAGACCGGCCCCTGCTCGCGGCGCTCCGCCCCCTCGAGGACGTACTTCGGCCAGAGCGCCATGGCGAGGGTGCCGACCCAGGCCGTGTAGAGCTCGTCCGCCGCCAGGACCCCGTTGGCGAAGGCGAAGTTGAACTGGTCGAACATGGCCGGGTCGGTCAGCGGGTCGACGATGCCCCGGGTCAGGCAGGTCTGGTAGTCCGGGGAGCCGTAGATCGGGTAGAACGGGTTGGTCCAGAACTCGACGCCGGCCAGCACCAGGTTCACCGCGTCCTGCACGATCGCGTCGAGGCTCTGGTCGGGCAGCCCGACGATGATCGCGGCGCTCGCCGTCAACCCGAACTTCTCGAACAGGGCCACCCCGGCGGAGACCTTGTCCAGCGAGGTGAACCCCTTGCGCATCTTGCGCAGCCGGGCCGCGTCGGTGGTCTCCAGCCCGAGGAAGAGATCGTCGAAGCCGGCCGAGACCATGCTCTCCACCAGGTCCTCGGTGAGCTTCACGACGGTCATCCCGTTCGGCAGGCTGAGCCGGACGTCGAGCTGACGACGGACGATCTCCTGGCAGATGGCGTGCACCCGCTCGATGTCGAAGGTGAAGTTGTCGTCCTCGACCAGGAAACGGCGTACCCCGTGCACGTTGACGTAGTGCTCGATCTCGTCGACCACGCGCTGGGGGTCGCGGGCCCGGAACTGCTTGCCGACCGTGGCGTGCACGGTGCAGAACGAGCAGGAGAACGGACAGCCCCGGCTGGTGATCAGGGTGACCGCGTTGCCGTACCGGTTGAAGTCCAACTGGTCGGCGGCCGGCGGGGCGAGGGAGTCGAGGTCGGCGACGAAGGGTGCGCGCGGGCGGATGTGCGGCGCGCCGGGCGTGTCGCAATCGCAGTGCCCCTCGCCGCAGCGGAAGGCCACCCCGAGCAACTCGGTCAGGGACCGCCCGGTGACGAAGGCGTCCAGCAGCGCGACCGTGGTCACCTCGGCCTCGCCGAGCATCACCGCGTCGATCTCGGGCACCTCGAGCACGTGCGGGAAGGCGACCGTGCCGTGCTGACCGCCAAGGATCACCTTCGCGTTCGGCAGGATCCGCTTCGCCATCCTGGCCAGCTCGTACGCGCTCTCGTAGTAGGGGGTGAACATGCAGGAGATGCCGACGACGTCCGCCCCGCTGGCGGCGAGGGCCGCCTCGATGCGCTCCGTCCGGGCACCCCAGTGCATGATGTGCCGCCAGCGCGGGTGACGCTCCAGCTTGGCCCGCTCGATCGTGGTCAGTTCCGCGTCCGGGACGACGTGGTTGTCCTCGGTGTAGGCGAGGGAGTCGAAAATCTCCGTCTCGTGGCCCGCGGCGCGCAGTGCTGACGAGACGTAGGCGAGCCCGATCGGAACGTGACGTCCGATTTCCACCATGCATCCGCGGATCGGCGGCTTGACGAGGAAAACCTTCACTTGATTACCTTCCGTAACAGAAGGCGCTGCCACCAGCGCGTTCATCCGCTGACCCCGTGCCTCTCCACGGTAATCGACGCGGCGACCGAGACAAATACCTGAAAGTACTCGATCCGAGGCCGCCCTCCATACTGGACGAATTCCCCAGATAATTGACGGGATGCTCACCGGGTGTCGCTTGTCGATACCACTCGGTGGTGGGCACTCGCGATTCGGCTTTGTCGCCCCCTATGATTTGCCGCGTGTCGCCCACGACCGGCCGAGGGGCGCAGGACAGCCGGAGGTTTCACTGATGATTATTGCCAACGCTGACGGTTGCACGCCGTACGAGGTGGCACGGGGTGTCACCATCGTCCGGGGCGAGGGCGCCTACGTGTACGACGCGGACGGTCGGGCCCTGCTCGACCTCTCCAACTCCTTCGGCAGCGTGATGCTCGGGCACCAGGACCCGGTGGTCACCGCTGCCGTGCTGGAGACGGTGCGCTCGGGCATTCCGGCCGCGGCCTCGCTCGACCTGCAGAACCGTCTGGCCGAGCAGATCGCCGGGGACCTTCCCGGCGACCAGCGGGTGGCGTTCTTCAAGACGGGCACCGCCGCGACCCGGGCCGCCGCCTCGGCCGCGCGCCAGGTCACCGGTAAGCGGCTCATCGCCAGCTGCGGATACCACGGGTACGACCTGATGTGGGAGTTCACCCCGCCGGGCCAGCCCAACTCCGAGGACGTGCTGCACTGCTACCACCTGCCGGAGCTGATCGACCAGGTCCTCGACCAGCACGCCGACGAACTGGCCGCCGTGATCATCGCGCCGGACTACATCCATGTCTCGCCGGAGTACATCGCCGACCTGTTCGAACGGTGCGAGCGGGTCGGGGTGGTGACCATCGCCGACGAGGTGAAGCACGGCTACCGTATCCGCCAGGGCGCCTCGGTCAACGAGGCAAGTGTCCTTGCCAACATGTACACGTACGCCAAGGGGATCAGCAACGGCTGGCCGCTCTCCTGCGTGGCCGGCGACGAACAGTTCCTGAAGCCGCTGGCCGAGTTCGTCTCGACCCTCACCTTCGAGGCACCCAGCTTCGCGGCGGCCTCGGCGACCCTCGACCGGCTGGCCGAGCTGGACGTCCAGGCGCAGCTGGCTATCGACGGCGCCCGCTTCGTGTCCGAGGCGGCCAAGATGATCAGCACCCGCGACCTGCCGATCGAGATGGCCGGCACCGGGGCCGCGTTCCAGTTCGTCTGCGCCCCGGAGGTGGAGGAGGTCCTCCTGCCGCACGCCCTGGCCGAGGGGATCATCCTCGAACCGTCCGACCAGCAGTACCCGTCCGCGTGTTTCCGGGGCGAGGTGGTCGACGACGCGCTCGACCGGCTCGACCGCGCGCTGACCACGATGGCCGCCGCCCGGCCCGACCTGGTCGGGCGCGAGGTGACCCAGCTCGACCGGGTCAACGCGGCCTTCTGCCAGATGGACGGCCTGCCTGGCCGGCCGGACGGCTGGAGCCTCGACCAGTGCGTGGAGTACGTGACCGATCAGCTCTGACCGCGTCCCGGACCCCACCGGGCCGCACGGCCACGAGGGTCCGGGCGGCCAGGGGAGCGACGACGGGGGACCGACCGCCGGCAGGGCCTGCCGGGGACGGTCCCCCGTTCCGGTTCGCAGCCGGGCCACCCCGACGGCCGGGACGGCACGGACCGGGGCGGTCGGGATCAGTCGCCCGTCGCGCCGTCGATGCTCTGCCGGATCAGGTCGGCGTGACCGTTGTGCCGGGCGTACTCCTCGAGGATGTGCACCACCGTGGTCCGGAGGTTGCGCACCTCGCCCTCGTCCTCGTAGGTCTCACCGAGGTCGCGCAGCGTGAACGCCTTGCGGGTCAGCTCCGCCTCCTGCCGGAAGAGGTCGAAGTCGGCCTGCACGTCCGCCGTGGCCACGTCGTCGAAGGCGGCGTCCGGCCGCTCCTCGGTCGAGTACGGGTCTTCGGCCGTCTCGCCGGTGAAGAGAGTGCGCAGCCAGCGCTCCAGCTCCGTCATGTGACGCACCAGCCCGAGCAGGGTCAGGTTGGTCACCGGAACGCTGTTGGTCTTCAGCTGCGCCTCGGTCAGGCCCGAGCACTTCAGCAGCAGGGTGTCCCGGTGGTAGTCGAGCCAGCCCGCGAGCACGGCGGTCTCGTCGCCCAGCATCGGGTCTGGTTTCCGGTCGACGGCAGGGGCGGTCCAGGTCATGGGATGGTCCCTTTCGTTAGCTGAGTCAGGTGAGGGGTACGGCGGTCCCGATGGTCACCCGGCAGCAGGGTACGCCGGGAACGGCAGGATCCGGGCGGTCCCGTCCTGGCTGGCGGTGACGATGCGCGCGCCGGACCGGTCGAAGGCGATGTTCCACACCGGCGCGGTGTGTCCGGTCTCGACCTCCCCGACCTGCCGCCCGGTGGCGACGTCCCAGACCCGCACGGTGCAGTCCTCGGCGGCGCTGACCAGCAGGCGACCGCTCGGGTGGAAGACCACCCCGTCCACCGCGTCGGTGTGCCCGACCAGCGGCTCGACCGCCGCGCCGCCCGCCGCGTGGTCCCAGATCCGGACGGTCAGGTCGTCGGATCCGCTGGCCAGCAGCCGCCCGTCGGGACTGAAGGCGACGCTGACCGCGCCCTTCGTGTGCCCGACCAGCGGAGTGCCGACCGACCGCCCGGTCGCGGTGTCGTAGAGGCGCACCGCGTCACCGGTCGAGGCGACCAGGTGACCGTCCGGGTGGAAGGCCACCCCGTCGATCTCGTCGGTGCTCTCGGTGAGGGGCTCACCCACCGGCTCGCCGCCGGGCACCTTCCACAGCCGTACGGTGTGGTCGGCGCTGCCGGTGGCCAGCAGCCCGCCCTCGGGGTGGAAGGCCACGCCGTAGACGCCGGCGGTGTGCCCGGTGAGGGGCTGGCCGACCTGTTCACCGGTGGTGACGTCCCAGATCCGGGCGGTCCGGTCCTCGCTGGCGCTGGCCAGCAGCCGGCCCTCGGGGTCGAACGCCACGAGCCAGACCGTGTCGGTGTGTCCGGTGAGGGTCCGGCCGACCTGCTCGCCGGTGGTCGCGTCCCAGAGACGGACGGTCCCGTCCTCGCCGCTGGTGGCGACCATGTGATCGTCGGGGTGGAAGACCGCGCCGATCACGCCCTCCTGGTGCCCGGTCAGCACCAGGGACGGTCGAGTGGGGGGCACTGCTGCCGACTCCACCTGTCTGCTCCGTTCTCCACGTGGCGTGGGGGGTATGTGGGTGACCCGGGGGCGGCCGACCGCACGCCGCCGCACCCGGGATGGGAGGGAACCAGCGCCGGGACGCCTCGTCCCGGCGGAAGGAGGACCGGTCGGCGACCGGCCCGGACGCGGGCCGCCGACCGCCGAGCGGCGGACGGCGACCCGCGTCGTCAGGTCACTCGGTACGCGACCGACGGTTGAACAGGGCGAGGACGGCCGGCAGCGCGGCGATGACGGCGGCCACCCAGAACGCCCGACGCATCCCCTCGACCGGGTCGGCGGGCGTGCCCGCCGCGGTGACCAGCACGGCCAGGCCCAGTGCCGGACCGATCTGCTGGACCGCCTGCAGCACGCTGGAGGCCGCGCCGGTGATCTCCGGGGCCACGTTGGACATGATCGAGGCGGTCACCGAGGAGTAGATCAGCCCGGCGCCGAAGCCGGCGATCGCCAGCGGGCCGAGCAGCGAGGTGACGTAGCCACCGTCGGCGGAGATCTGGGTGAGCCAGACCATCCCGAGCGTGGTGAGCAGCGCGCCGATCCCGGCCACGACGCTCGGACCGAGCTTCGGCACCAGCTGTCCGCTCAAGATCGCGGCGACCAGGACCAGGACCGCCGCCGGGATGAAGGCGAAGCCGGTACGCAGCGCGGAGTAGCTCCACACCCCCTGGAAGTACTGGGTGAGGAAGAAGAACATGCCGGCGAAGGCGGCCGGGAAGAACAGCAGGGTGACGAAGCCGCTGGCCCGGACCCGGTCGGTGAACAGCCGCAGCGGCAGCAGCGGCTGCCGGGCCCGACGCTCGGCCAGGACCAGGACGGTGAACAGGACGGCCGCCACGGCGAGGCAGGCCAGGACGACCACGTCGCCCCAGCCCTTGGTCGAGGTGCGGACCAGGGCGTACACCAGGGCGACCATCGCGCCGGTCGAGGTCACCGTCCCGACGATGTCGAACGAGCCGCGCTGCGGCTGGCTCTCCCGGAGGACGCCCGGCGCGAGCAGGAGCACCAGCGCGACCACCGGCACGTTGATGAAGAACACCCAGCGCCAGGACGCGGCGTCGCTCAGCACCCCACCGAGGATCAGGCCGAGCGTGCCGCCGGCCGCGGCGATGCCGGTGTAGACACCGATCGCCTTGTTCCGGGCCGCGTTGTCGGTGAAGTTGATCGGGATCAGCGAGAGCGACGTCGGTGCGACCAGCGCGGCCCCGACCCCCTGCAGGGCGCGGGCGGCGATCAGCATCTCCGGGGAGGTGGCCAGGCCGCAGATCAGCGAGGCGACGCCGAAGACCGCCAGTCCGATGAGGAGTATCCGCCGCTGGCCGACGATGTCACCGGCCCGCCCGCCGAGCAGCATCAGACCGCCGAACGCCAGCGCGTACGCGTTGACCACCCAGACCAGCCCGGTCGCGCTCACCTCGAGACTCTGCTGGATCTGCGGCAGGGCGACGTAGACCACCGTCGAGTCGAGGACGATCATCAAGGCGCAGGAGGCCAGGAGGGTCAGCGCGAGTCCGGGCCGGCTGGGGCCCGCTGCGCCGGGCTGCTGGGCCTCCGCGCCGGTCGCTTGTTTGGCCGTGTCAGACATAGACAGCCTCACTCAATATGGTCGGAATCAGGATCGGCCAATATATGCGATTCGGCGTGTCCGTCTGAAGACCCGAACGGGTCCGTCCGTCCACTTCGGAAAAACTCTGGCGTTCGACAGCCCGTTTCCCTCGCACCACCGTGGACCGTTTCGGCGACCACCGGCGGGCGAACGGGGAAACGGCCGGTGACGATTCGGGTCACCGGCCGTCGGTGGCCGGCGCTGTGGGACCGGCGGTCGTGGTGTCGCCGCACCGGACGGCGACACCACGTTCCGACTCGTACGTCGGCTACTCGTTCCGCAGGTCGAACACGACCCGGACGGTGCCGTCGGTGCGGTTGATGGCCCGGTCGATGGCGGGTGCGTAGTCGTCCAGCGTGACGATGTCGGTGAGGATGGGCTGGGTGTCGATCGCCCCGTTCGCGAGCAGGTCAACGGCCTCCCGGTACTTACCACCAGGCCCCATCACGCCGACCAGGCTGGCGTACGACAGCGGCAGCCGGGCGGTCTCCAGCGAGTGCTCGGCACCGACCTGGTAGCCGACCAGGCAGACCCGTCCGCCGGGGCGCACCAGGTCGAGCGCGCGGACGACCGACTCCGGGTCGCCGGACGCCTCGAACACGACGTCCACCTTGTCCGCGTAGCTGGTGAGCTCGGGCAGCTCGCTGGGGTGCACCGCGGCGGCGGCGCCGCTCTCCTCGGCGATCTTGCGACGCTCGGCGACCAGGTCGGTGGCGAGCGTGACGGTGGCCCCGGTCGCCTTGGCCGACTGGAGGATGAGCTGGCCGATGCCTCCGGCACCCAGCACGGCGACCCGCTCCGCAGGACGGAGGTTGATCCGGTCCACCGCGTGCAGCGCGACGGCGAGGGGCTCGGTCTGGCTCGCCGCGGCGAGGTCCATCCCCTCGGGGAGCAGATAGAGGTTGGTGATCGGCACGGCCACGTACCCGGCGCAGCCGCCGTCGACGGTGAAGCCGATCTCGATGAGGTTCTCGCACATCACCGGCAGCCCGTCGCGGCAGGGCCCACAGCCCTGGCAGCCGACGATCAGGTCACCGGTGACCGGACGGCCGACCCAGGACTCATACCCCTCCGGGGCGGAGTCCACCACGCCGGCCCACTCGTGGCCCGGCACGATCGGGTACCGGTTGCCGTGCCACTTGCCCCGGTAGAGCCAGAGATCACTACCACAGAGGCAGCAGTAGTGCACCTTGACGACAGCCCATCCGGGAGGTGCCTCCGGGCGGGGAGTGTCAATGATCTGAGCCTTGTGTCCTCCATGGAACTGTAGCGCTCGCATTCGTCCCCCCACGCGGCTGTGAGTTGTTCTCCGGTCACCTTAGAGCCCGGTTGATCTGCGCTCAACCAGTTCCGCTCTGGAAATTCCACCTTGACAGATGATCCATAGCCGACTATCGTCCCGAAAGGATCCTCCAACCTCTGGGAGATTTGACGGCCGGTTTCTCCGGTGACGTCCTCCAGTATCGGGGCTTGGCTCTGTCGAGGTCGCGCCCGCGGGTCGTCGGACAAGTTTGGGGGTGTGGCGGTCGACATCACGAGAACTGCCGTCGTGCCGCGTCTCGAAAACGCTGTTCTCCACTGCCGCCGTCGCGTCGCATTTCCGTCTCCGTCCATCGCCGTGCCATCTTTCGGTCATCCGGTGATGGTTCATGCCCATGGGCAGGAGCAGGTCCGGTGCCAACCGGGTGAATCGTCGCGACCGGTGACCGGAGAGACGCGCCCGGAACCCGGCACCTGAGCGAGACCCTCCACTCCTTCAGTACGCCCGTGCTCGTGTGCTCCCGGCCCGACGATGAACCGTCCCCGGCCGCCCCGCGTTCTCCCAGGCAGACGCGGCGATGGTCGGCGCCCGGAGCCCGTCGGGCACGTCGCGTCCGTACTGACAGCTCAAGGACCCCAGATGGACTCCGTGCACTCCGACCTCAAGGTCGCCATCGTCGTCGCCGACATCGCCATCGTGCTGATCGTCGGCTCACTGCTCGTCATGCTGCTCCGCCGGCTGAAGCAACCGCCGGTCATCGGCGAGATCACCGCCGGCATCGTGCTCGGTCCGAGCATCCTCGGCCTGCTTCCCGGGGACGTCACCGGCTTCCTGTTCCCCGTCGAACTTCGCCCCCACCTCTCAATGATCTCCCAGGTGGGGCTCCTGCTCTTCATGTTCCTGGTGGGCTGGGAGTTCAACGGCCAGCTGCTCAAGCGCGGGTCCGGTGCCATCGCATCGGTCTCGCTCTGGGCGTTCGTCCTGCCCTTCGCGCTCGGCATCGGCACCGCCGCCCTCCTCTACGAGCGGCACGACGTGGTCGACGGAGAGCACGTCTCCTTCTGGTACTTCGCCGCGTTCCTGGGTATCGCGATGTCGATCACCGCGTTCCCGGTGCTGGCCCGGATCCTCCACGACACCGGACTGGCGGGCACCCGGGTCGGGGCCCTGACCCTGGCCTCCGCCGCGCTGGAAGACGTGATGGCCTGGATCCTGCTCGCGGTCATGGTGGTCGGCTTCACGGCCAGCGGTGGCACGGCCACCCTGCTGACCGTGCTCGGGCTCTTCCTCCTCTACGCCCTGGCGATGGCCCTCGGGGTCCGGCCGGCGCTGCGCTGGCTCGTCGCCCGGCTCACCCACGGCGGCAAGGCCTCACCGTTCCTCGTGCCGCTGATCGCCGCCGGGGCGTTCCTCTCCGCCTACGCCACGTCGTGGATCGGGGTGCACGCGATCTTCGGTGCCTTCGCCTTCGGTCTGGTGATGCCCCGGGAGCCCCGGGCACTGCTCGCCGAGACCCTGCACACCCCGCTGGAGAGCGGCACCCGCCTGCTGCTGCCGATCTTCTTCATCGTCACCGGGCTCTCCGTGGACGTCAGCGCCCTCGGCTGGACCGGTCTCGGCGAACTGGCCCTCATCATGGCCGCCGCCTGCGCCGGCAAGCTCCTCGGCGCGACCCTGCCGGCAAAGCTCTCCGGCATGAGCTGGCGGGACTCCTACGCGGTCGGGCTGCTGATGAACACCCGCGGCCTGACCGAGCTGGTGATCCTCAACATCGGCGTTTCCCTCGGCGTGCTGGACGGTGAGATGTTCACGATGATGGTGCTGATGGCCCTCCTCACCACGGCCATGGCGGTGCCGATGCTGCCGCGCGGGCTACCCCGGGTGCCGGGGAACCTGTTCAGCATTCCGCCGGTCACCACCCCGCCGGCCCCGGCCGCCAACCGTGCCCCGGTGGGACAGGAGGTCACCTCCGGCACGTCCTGATCCGGCACCGCGACACACCGGCGACGGAAACGCCCCGTCGCCGGTGTGTCGCGTGCCGCAGGACGATGCCCTGAGCCGGGTTCGCGCCTGAACGCTGAGTAGGCTTACCGCCGGGTACGACCGTGCCCGTGGACGAGAGTGAAGGGTGGTGGCGGCGCGTGCCGACGGAGAAGCGCAGGGCCGTGGTGCTGCTCAGCGGTGGGCTCGACTCCGCCACGGTGCTCGCCATGGCGGTGCACGAGGGGTACGAGGCGCACGCGCTCAGCTTCCGCTACGGCCAGCGGCACACCGTCGAGCTGGAGGCAGCCGCCCGGGTGGCGAAGGCGCTCGGCGCGACCCGGCACGTGGTCGCCGACATCGACCTGCGGATCTTCGGGGGCTCGGCGCTGACCGACGACGCGCTCGCCGTACCGCACCACGCCTCGGCCGACGAGCTGGGCGACGAGATCCCGGTCACCTACGTGCCGGCCCGCAACACGATCTTCCTGTCGTTCGCCCTGGCCTGGGCGGAGACCCTGGACGCCTCGGACATCTTCATCGGGGTCAGCGCGCTGGACTACAGCGGCTACCCGGACTGCCGTCCGGAGTACGTCGCCGCCTACGAGGCGATGGCCAACCTGGCGACCAAGGCCGGTGTCGAGGGACGGCAGCGGCTGCGCATCCACACCCCGCTGATCCAGCTCACCAAGGCCGAGACCATCCGTCGGGGCCTGGAGCTGGGCGTCGACTACGCCTGGACGCACAGCTGCTACGACCCGGTCGACGGTCGGGCCTGCGGCAGCTGCGACTCGTGCCTGCTGCGGGGACGCGGCTTCGCCGAACTCGGGCTGACCGACCCCGCCCTGTCCACCACCGGGTGACCGACGTGTACCGGATCAAGGAAATCTTCTACACCCTCCAGGGCGAGGGCACCCACGCCGGCCGGCCGGCCGTCTTCTGCCGCTTCACCAGTTGCAACCTCTGGACGGGGCGGGAGGAGGATCGACACCGGGCGATCTGCCGGTTCTGTGACACCGACTTCGTCGGCACGGACGGCCCCGGTGGGGGCCGGTTCGCCACCGCCGCCGACCTGGCCGCCGCCGTCGCCGCCGCCTGGCGGGGGCAGGCCCACCCGCGCAGCCGCCCGTACGTGGTGTGCACCGGCGGCGAGCCGCTGCTGCAACTCGACGAGGCGGCCGTGTCCGCCCTGCACGAGGCGGGCTTCGAGGTCGCGGTGGAGACCAACGGCACCCGCCCGGCACCGGCGGGCATCGACTGGGTCTGCGTCAGCCCCAAGGCCGGCGCGGAGGTGGTGCTCACCCGGGGCGACGACCTGAAACTCGTCTACCCGCAGCCGGGGGCGGAGCCGGCCCGCTTCGAGGGCCTCGACTTCACCCATTTCATGCTCCAGCCGATGGACGGCCCGGACCGGGTCGCCAACACCGAGGCCACGGTGCGGTACTGCCTGGAGCACCCGCAGTGGCGGCTGAGCCTACAGACCCACAAGTACATTGGAATCGCCTGATGGAGATCTTCCGGGAGTTCACCTTCGAGGCCGCCCACCGGCTGCCGAACGTGCCCGAGGGGCACAAGTGCGCCCGCCTGCACGGTCACTCGTACCGGGTGGCCGTGCACGTCAGCGGGGACGTCGACCCGCAGGCCGGCTGGGTGATGGACTTCGGCGACCTCAAGCAGGCGTTCGAGCCGGTGCGGGACCAGCTCGACCACCGCTACCTCAACGAGGTGCCGGGGCTGGAGAACCCGACCAGCGAGGTGCTCGCCCGCTGGATCTGGGACCGGTTGACGGACCGGCTGCCGCTGTCGGCGGTGTCGGTGCGGGAGACCTGCACCTCCGGTTGCGTCTACCGGGGCGACTGACCCACCGACGGCGGGGCGCCCCGGTACGCCGAAGGGCCGGACCACCGTGGTGGCCCGGCCCTCCTGACGGGTGTCACATCCGGGATTCGCTGACCCGGTCCCCCTCGCCGGCCATCGGGGTCTCCCCCTCGGCCGTCGTCATCGAAGCGTCCTGACCCGTCATCGGGGTCGTGGACGCGTCCGCCATCATCATCGGCTCGTCCATCTGCTCCGTGCGCAGCTCGGGCGGCAGCGCATGCAGCGGATACAGGCCGACGAGTTGCAGACGGCCCGGGAACACGTTCAGCCGACCGAAGTCGTCCAACCGGTTGCTGGTCTTGACGATGGACCGGCGGTGCTGCCGGGTCTCCTCCAGGATCTTCTCCCGGGCCACCGGGTCGAGCTGCTCCCCGGTCTGCGGATCGGTGCCCGCCTTGGCGTGCCCCGGTTGGGCGAAGTCCGGCTCGCTGGCGCGCAACCAGGCGGCGGTGTCCTCCCGGATGCCGTCGGCGAGCTGGCGCACGGCCGCTTCGTGGGCGGTCCCCTCGTCGCGGGCCTGCCAGTACCGGTAGACCCGGGCGGCGTGCCCGATCATGCCGGTCGTGGAACCCCGGCTGAGCAGGAAACTGCCGTTGCCGAAGGAGTCTCCGGCGACCACGCAGTTCGACGCGACCAGCGCGTCCCGCCCGATCCGTTCCACGTTGCTGACCAGCTTCGGGGTGGCGAGGCTGAGGGTACGGACGAGTTCCCGGCGGGGGATCTCGGTGAGCAGCGACACCTGGTCGAGGAAGTAGTCCCGGATCAGGTACCGGTGCGCGCCGAAGTACTCGACGGAGTCCCGCCGGGTGCCCGCCGGCACCATGCCGGCCTGGATCGGGTCGAAGGTCCGGTAGTCCGGCACCTCCAGGATCGTCCAGCCGGTCTCACTGAACCCGTCGTGCCCGAGCGTCATCTGCCGGACCCAGTACTCGTTGCCCTGCTTGTCGAACGCGGAGGCGATGCGCTGGCGGGAGTTCGCCGCGACGTTGACGGCGATCAGTCCGACGATGTAGTCGGCCTGCGCCAGGAGCGGACCACGACCGTCCTGGTGGTCGATCGTCACGTGTTCCTGGGTGAACCCGAGCCGCTTGGCGTCGGTGCTCTCCACCCCCTCGGCGACCATGATCAGCCCGGGCGTGCCCAGGTCGACCAGTTCGGTGCCCCGGGCCCGGATCCGGCGGTAGGTGCCCTTCTCGTCGAGCTCCCGGATCGCCTCGATCCGGACCCGCAGCCGGCCGTCCGCGCCCCGGACGAGACCGTACTCCTGCGCCGCTTCCCGACGCAGCCGGCCCTGCCAGCGGGTCGGCCGGCTCGGCTCGGCCACACGGTGGTACGTGAAGAGTCGGCATCGCGGCTCCCCACCGGCGGCGAGGTCCATCCGCTCGATCTCCTCCAGGTACCGGCGGAGCAGGATCAGCAGATCCTCCGCGTTGACCTGGAAGGCGGGGGCGTCGGCGAAGACGTCCTCCATGCTGCGGCCGACGGTCTCCGGCCCGTGCTCCATGGACGGAGCCGGCGGGTTCGTCACGGTGACCGCCCGGTGCGGCTTGCCGTCCACCCACCGGTCGTCGACGAACTCCGCCATCTCGACGTGCCCGCCGACGCACGAGTCGGCCCACCCGTAGAGGATCTCGTCGGTCCGGGCCGCAGCGCCCTCCTCGGCGTCGGCCCGGTAGAAGACCTCGTGCAGGATGAACGGCTTGCCGTCGATCCGGCGGGGGATGCCCGCCTCGCCGTACCGCTCCATCATCAGCCGGTCGATGACCGCCAGGTGGTGGTAGATGTCGGCGCTGATCTTCCACTGCATCAGCGTCAGGTACGGGTCGCCCCGCAACTCGACGCCGACCGCTCGCCGGCCCATGGCGATCGACCAGAGCATCGCCATCATGTTGGTGCCACCGAGGCCCAACGCGAGGAAGTCCGGGTCGACCGCACCGGTCGGGTCGACCTGCCGGTTCGGCGACGTCGAGGACGTCTCGTCCAGCGAGTCGGGCGCGGTCTTGGGCACCTCGCTCTCCACCGCGAAGATGGCGAGCAGCATGGCGGCCACCATCGTGCCGAAGCCGACCAGGAACGCCATCTGGAAGCCGTCGGTCAGGGCGACCGCCGTCGTCTCACCCCGGGAGAGGGCGGACTCGGTGACGTTGGCCGCCACCGGGGCCAGCACGGCCAGGCCGATCGCCGAGCCGAGCTGCTGGGTGGTGTTGAGCAGGCCAGACCGGATGCCGCTGTCCTTGAGCGTGGCCTCGGCCAGGGCGATCCGTAGCACCGGAGGCGTCGCGAGCCCGGAACCGGTACCGATCAGCAGCACGGCCGGCAGCACGTCGACCCAGTAGCTGCCGTCGGCCGGGATCCGGGCGAGCAGCAGCAGGCCCAGCGCCATCAGCCCCATCGCGGGGAGGAGCAGCGTCTTGGCGTCCCGCTTGCGGGCCAGCCGGGGGGCGATCTTCAGCGAGCCGACGCCGATGGCGACCGCGGCCGGCACGAACGCGAAGCCCAGCTCCATCACGGTGAAGCCGAGGACGTTCTGCAGGTAGAGCGCGCAGAGGAAGAACATCGCGGTCGGACCGGCGACCATCAGCGCCAGGACGACGTTCGACCAGGCGACGTTCCGGGCGCGGAGCACCTCGCCCGGCACCAGCGGGTTACGGGCCCGCCGCTGCCAGAGGACGAAACCGGCCATCAGCAGCAGCGCCAGGCCGCCGAAGAGCGCCGTCCGGGCCCCACCGGCGTCGGCCTGCACGATGGCGTAGACCGTCAGCATCAGCGAACCGACCAGGGCCAGCGCCCCGATCCAGTCGATGCCCTCACCGGCCGAGGCGTCCCGGACGTTGTCCAGCAGCCGGACGGCCGCCACGATGGTGACCAGTCCGATCGGAACGTTGACGAAGAAGATCCAGTGCCAGCTGAGCGACGCGGTCAGCGCCGCGCCGGCGAGCTGGCCGAGCGCGGCTCCCGACGCCGCCACGAAGGCGTAGAAGCCGAGCGCCCGGGCCTGCTCCCGAGGCTTCGGGAACATGGTGACGATCATGCTGAGCACGACCGCGGTGGTGAACGCTCCGCCCACACCCTGCACGAACCGGGCCCCGACCAGCACCGCCTGGTCGGTGGCCAGGCCACAGACGACCGAGGCGGCCGTGAACAGACCGAGCCCGCTGAGGAAGACGCGCTTGGTGCCGATCAGGTCGCCGAGCCGGCCGGCGAAGAGCAGCAGCCCGCCGAACGGGATGAGGTAGGCGTTCACCACCCAGGCCAGGTCGGCCTGGGGGAACCCCAGGCCTTCCTGGATGGACGGTAGGGCGACGTACACTGCGGAGCCGTCGACGACGGAGATCAGGACGCCCACGCAGAGCACGATCAGCGCGAGCTGACGCTCCCGCAGGCTCCGCAACGGCTGCGCGGTGTCGCGCAGGACGACCGTCTCCCCGCCGCCGCCGTAGGAGTCACCCCGGGGTTGGTTGAGCTTGGTCACGACGCCGAACCGGCCCCGGCAGCGACGGTCTCCCGCATGTCGTCACCCATCGCGGACATGTCGTCCGGCATCATCTGCCGTTCGGCCGGGTGGGTCGTCATGAGCGGTGGCAGTTCGCTGCTGTGCAGCCGGCCGCTGCGCACCGAGAGTCGCCGCCAGTCCGACGGGTCGAGCGGCACGAGCGAGTGCCGGTGCCGCCGGGTCGCGTCGATCGTGTTCGCCCGCTCGCCGGACCCACGTCCGGTCTGCTTCTCGATCTCCTTGATCCGCTCCTCACCGAAGTTGATCGGCACGGCCTGGCTGAACTCCTGGGCGCTGACCTGGAGCCAGCCGAGGGTGTCCACCTTGATCTGGTCGGCCAGCTCACGGATCGCCTGCTCCCGGCTGACCCCCGCGTCGCGGGCCTGCCAGTAGCGGAGCACCCGGGAGCCGTGCCCCACCATGCCGGTGATCGCACCACCGCTGGTCATGAAGTGACCGTTGCCGAAGGAGTCTCCGGCCACGACACCGTTCCCGGCGACCAGCGCGTCCGCACCGATCCGCTCGATGAGGCTGAACAGCTTCGGGCCGTACGGAGCCTGGACCTTCTCCAGGTCGGAGACGGGGATCTCGGTGATCAGCGAGACCTGCTCCAGGTAGAACTCGCGCAGCAACTGCTGGTACGCGTTCAGGTACTCCTTGGCGCGCTTCGGCGTGCCCGGCGGGACCAGCCCGGCCAGGATCGGGTCGAAGGTCTTGAAGTCCGGCACCTGGACCAGGATCCACCCCACCTCGGGGTCGTCCTCGTGGCCCACCGCGATCTGGCGGACCCAGTACTCGTTCCCCTCGCGGTCGAACTCGGAGGCGATCCGGCGGCGCAGCCGGGCACCCACGTGCAGCTCGAGGTAGCCGGCGAGGTAGTCGGCCTGGGCCACGACCGCCCCACGACCGTCGTGATGGTCGACCGCGACGTCCTCCTGCCGGAAGCCGAGGCGGTCCGCATCGCTGCTGTCGAAGCCCTGCGCGATCATGAACAGTTCGGGAACGCCCAGGTCGATCAGCGAGGTGCCCGGCTTGCGGATCCGGCGGTACCGGCCCCGGTAGTCGAGCTCCTGGACCTCCTCGATGATGAGGCGCTTACGCCCGTCGGGAAGGCTGACGAAGCCGTCCTCCTGGCGCATCCACTTGAGGAAGCCGTCACCGTCGCCCTCGTCGCCGACAGCGACGCGGTGCGACAGGAAGAGACGGACCCGCGGCGTCACGCCGGCGGCGATGTCCATCTCCTCGATCAGTTCGAGGTACCGGCGCAGCATGATCAGCACCTCGGAGGCGCCGGCCTGGAACGTGGACGGACCGTCGAGGACCGTGACCATGTCCCGGCCGACCTTCTCGGGGTCGTGCTCGGCCGGCGGCTTGGCCGGCTGGAGGACGGTGAGCACCCGCTTCGGCGTGCCGTCCGACCACCGGTCGTCGATGAACTCGGTGTGGTGGATCAGGCCCGAGACGTGCGACTCCTCGATACCGGCGATGATCTCGTCGGCGTACACGTCACCCGGGTCGGTGACCGCGCTGTAGAAGGTCTCCCGGAGCTTGAAGAGCCGACCGTCGCCCTTGCGGGGAATGCCCTCCTCGCCGTACCGCTCGAGCATGAGCTGGTCGATCAGACCGAGGTGGTGCCAGAAGTCCTCACGGATGTTCCAGTGGACACCGAGCGAGGGATCACCGCGCAGTTCGACACCGACGCAGCGACGGCCGTTGGCCACCGACCACAGCATCGCCATCATGCTGGTCCCGCCCAGTCCGAGTGCGACGAAGTCGGGGTTGTGGATCCCGGTCCAGTCGATCTCGGTCTTCGTGCCACGCGGCGCGCGGGACCGCTCCGTCGGGTCGAGCGCGGTCGGCGCGCTCCCGCGCGACATACGCTCGACCAGGGAAGCTAATCGCAGATTCTTCATGACCTTTCCTCGACTCTTGAGGTTACGGATAAATGCCAAGCAGTCGACCGCCGAACGCCGCGGACATGGCCGCCATTCGGCTAGTTCAATGCTAGTTAAACTGTCAAGCGGGTTGCCGCTGATCAGCCCCAGATCGGGTGCATTCACGGAGGCCTGAACCAACAGTCGCGGATCTACGCGCGCTCTGGGCGGTAGGTGCGATTGGCGTGGCCGACCCCGGCCGCGTGCACGTCAACGGCCAGCTCGCTTGCCGCTGGCCGGTCCGCATCGCTGCCGGTCTATCGCATCGCCACCTAACATTCGAGGCAACACCTGGCTGCGATTTTACCAGCGGGATCGCAGACCGTCCACATGGGCGACTACGGCCGACCGGTCGGTCCGGAATTGGCGATCTGCCCGGTCGGGGCACGCGGACGCGTCGGACACTTCCCCTATTCCCGGCGCCTCCGACATTTCCGCAGCCCAAAATGACGGATGGTGACAGCTCGCAATCAATACGTTACCGCAGTCCCGTCCGGGAGTTGCTATCCGCCGCTCCGGGCTCCGGAACGGCCGGTCCCGGCAGACTGCTCCGCAGTGCCCGTGTCCCGCTGCTGCACCGCCAGGCGCACCTGCTCGTACACCCAGTTCCGGGGCAGCCCGGTCACCTCCCGGACCACCTCGCGGACGAGCCGGGAGTCGGCCCCGTGGCGCACCAGCGTCTCGGTGAGCCGGTGGGCCAGCGCCTGGTCCTCGTCCGCAGGCTCCTCACCGGCACCGGCGACGACCACGGTGAACTGCCCCCGGACCACCGCTTCCGCGTCGAGTCGGGCGACCAGTTCGGAGAGTGGACCACGGAGGAACTCCTCGTCGTCCTTGGTCAGGTTGCGGGCCAGTGCCGCCGGACGGTCGCCGAGCACCGCGCGGACGTCCTCGAGCATCGCGACGATCCGGTGCGGCGCCTCGAAGAAGACCAGGGTTGCCACGGTCGACCGGAGCGCGGTCAGGGCGGTCCGCCGCGCCGCCTCCTTCCGAGGCAAGAACCCGACGTAGTGGAACTGGTGGTTCGGCAGCCCGGAGCCGATCAGCGCGGTCACCGACGCGGTCGCGCCGGGCAGCGGGCGGACCGGCACGTCGGCCTCGACGGCCGCCACGACCAACCGGTAGCCCGGGTCGTTGACCAGCGGCGTGCCCGCGTCGGAGACGAGAGCGACGTCCGTGCCCTCCCGGAGCAGCCCGAGCAACTGCTGGCTGCGCGACTCCTCGTTGTGGTCGTGGTAGCTCAGCAGGCGGGTGTCGATCTCCAGGGACTGGAGCAGGCGGCGGGTGTGCCGGGTGTCCTCCGAGGCGATGACGCCGACCCGGCCGAGGACCTCGATCGCCCGCAGGGTGATGTCGCCGGGGTGGCCGATCGGAGTGGGCACCAGGTAGAGGGTGCCGCCGTCGGCAGCATCCGACCGTCGCGTTCCGTCCGCCTCTGCCACCCGTCGCCCCCCGTGTCGTCGCCGCCAACTGTATAGGAGCCACCCGCCGCCGACCGACGGCCCGCGGACCACACGGGAGTTTTCCGGGCCGCCCGGTCATTTCCCGGCACCCGGGCCGCGCCACGGCGGGTAATCGGAACCGGACGGTACGGACGCGGAATCGACTCCACAGCCGAACGACACCATTCCGACTACCCAATGTCACCAATGGAATACTTGACACCCTATCGACGCATACATAAGATCGAACTCCGTCGGGGCATCCCGACACTTCTCGGCGAAACTGTCCACCGCAATTATCTGAAACAGATCCCGTCTTGCTTCCGCCACAATCGCTCGAAAGGGCGCCGAATGCCTGACCCGGATCACTCGGCGATAACGGACATCGTCGTTTCGCCGCATTTCGACGACGGGGCCCTTTCGGTCGCGTCGGTGCTGCGCGCGGGGCGATCCGTACTCCTGGTCACCGTCTGCGGCGGAACACCGACCGAAGGTGACGACGAGTGGGACCGCCTGTGCGGTTTCGAGTCGGGCCCCGCCGCCGCCGTGGGGCGCGCCGCAGAGGACCGCGCCGCCGCCGCCCTCGCCGGCAACCGGGTGACACACCTTCCCGTGCCGGACTCGCCGTACCGGGTCGACTTCCCGTCCGAGACGGTGACGGCGGCGCTGGCCCCTCTGTTCCGGCCCGGCGTACGGGTCTGGGCCCCGGTCGGCATCGGCGACCACCCGGACCACGTCGGCACCCGGGACGCGGTGCTGACCGCGGCGGCCGGGACCGGCTGCCAGCTGACCTTCTACGCCGACTGCCCGTACGCCTTCGGCTCGGGTTGGGACGCCCCCGACCGGGAGCGGCCCCCGGCCGACCAGTGGGAACCGCAGCTCGCCGCCCTGGCCCACCTCGTGGACGTCACCAGCCCCCGGATCACCCGTCTGGACGACTCCACGATGCGGTTGAAGATCGCTATGCTTCGCTGTCACGCCTCGCAACTGGCCGGTCTCTCCGTGGACCACCCCCACTTCATGGCCTGGGAGGGGCCGTTGCGCCAGGAGGTCTTCTGGCCGGCGTCCGTCCTGATCCCCGGCCTGGAACCGACTCTCGGGAGTAGCGCATGATCGTCGGAGGATCGACCATCCAGCCGGAGCGCGTCGACGCGGCGGCACTTCGACAGCTCGGCGACGCCATGCGGAAAGTGGTCGGCTCCGCCGAGCCGACCCCGCTCGCCGACCTGCTCTCCGGCACTCGGGTCGACCCGGACGAGCTGACCAGGGAGGTTGGCGCGGACTGCCGGCGGGCGCTGCTCGACAGCGGCATGGCCGTCGACGACGGGACGACCTTCTCCTCGCCGCTGCGCGGCCACCAACTGCACGGCGTCGTGGTGCTCAGCGACCCGGACGTCGAGGAGGAGGTGCAGCACCGCTGGTACGTCGACCCGCTCTGGGAGGCGGACCTGCTGATCCGGCTGATGCTCCGGCGCGGCGGTGCGCGTGCCCTCGACATGGGCTGCGGCTCCGGGGTGCTCTCGCTGGTCCTCGCCGACCGTTACGAGTCGGTCCTCGGGGTGGACGTCAACCCACGCGCGGTGGCGCTGTCCCGTCTCAACGCCGCCCTCAACGGCCTGACGAACGTCACCTTCCGCGAGGGCGACATGTTCGAGCCGGCCGAGGGACGCTTCTCCCGGATCGTCTTCAACTCGCCGACGAACGAGGAGGGCAACGAGTTCGTCGACCTGCTCGAGGCCGGTGAGCCGATCCTGGAGACGTTCTTCCGCAACGTGCCCCGGAAGCTGGAGTCCGGTGGTGTCGTCGAGGTCAACCTCGCCATGAACGACTACCCCGGCGACCTTTTCCGCGAGCGGCTCGCCAACTGGCTCGGGCTGACCGAGAACGGGCTACGGGTGCAGATCTTCACCTCGCAGCGGCGGGCGACCGAGAGCGGAGGCGAGTGGAAGCGCGGCTGGCTGGTGGTCGCCCCCGGCCCGGTGGGGCTCACCGAGATCGAGTGGCCGTACCACGACCTCTACGAGGAGGACCCGGACGCCCTGCTCGACGGGACCAACCGGCTCCTGCAGGGCTGACCCACCGGCCCTGACCCGCTCCGGCCCGCCGCAGCACCACGGACACGCATCGGCCCCGCTCCCGTTGCGGGAAGCGGGGCCGTTGCCGCTCGTGCGGAGAAGGCGGCAGAGGTCCGACGAAGGGGCAGCGCCGTCGGCCCCGGGCTGGCCGGCCTGGTCAGTCGGGCCTGGTCAGTCGTCGTCCCGGTCGTCGTCATCGTCGTCATCGCGGTCGTCGTCATCGTCGTCGCGGTCGTCATCGTCGTCGTCGACCGGCTCCTGCTCGGTCTTGACCACGCTGCCGTCGGCCCGGTCCACGTCGACCTCGTGCTCGGTCGAGCCGTTGACGATCTCCACGCTCCACACCTTGCGGCCGCGCTCCTTCTCGGCCTCGACCTCGACGACCCGGCCGCCGCCAACCTTGGCCAGCGCGATCTCCTCGGCGCGCTTCCGGTCCACCGCGTCGCCGGTCGACGGGGACGTGGTGCCGGACGGCGAGCTGGGGACGCTGGTCGCCGATGGCGCCGTGGGGGCGACGGTGCCACCGTCCGGGGTGGTCGGCGCCGTCGGGGCGGTGGTCGGCGCCGTGGGGGCGGTGGTCGCGGCGGTCAGGGCGGTACGACCGGTCTGCTGCTCTGCGGCGGCGGCGGTACCGATCGCCGCTCCGCTCACCGCCAGCACCGCCGCACCACCGACCGACGCCATGATCAGGGACTTGCGCTTCATCTCGACGCACCTTTCCTCGGGTTCTGCCTAAGAGGATCGGCCGGAACGGGATAGCGGCGCGCTGTACCGATGCTAAGGCCGGGTTAAGACCTGTTCCGGCTCACCCGAACGGGTGCTCAGGGACCGCTCGGAGCCGCCACCGGGGCGAGCCGGAGCACCACCTCGGCACCACCGGCCGGGCCGGTCCGCAACTCCAGCCGTCCACCGCCGACCTCCGCCGCCCGGCGGGCGATGTCCAGCCCGAGACCGGTCGACCCGGCCGTGCTGGCACCCCGACGGACCGTGTCCGGCGGCATTCCCGGCCCCTCGTCGGCCACGCTGAGCAACACCTCCCCACGCGACCCGGCCGGGGCTCCGCGCGCCGCGCCCGTACCGGTGAGCCGCACGGTGAACGGCGTGCCGTCCGGGGTGTGCGCGAAGACGTTGCCGAGCAGCGCGTCAACCGCCGCCGCCAGGTCGTCGGCGGGCACCGCGACCGGCAACGGCCCGGACGCCAGTTCCCGGTGGACCGCCCGCCCGGTGTCCTCGGCCAGCACCGACCAGAACTCCACCCGGTCGGCAACCACGGCCGCCGCGTCGCACCCCACCGGCCCGGCCACCGGCCGCTGTCTGCGGGCCTGACGGATCAGGCCGGTCACGGCCCGTTCCAACCCGTCCACCGCAGCGGTGATCCGGGCCGCGTCCTGCGGGTCGCCCAGCGACTCGGCCTCCAGCCGCAACGCGGTCAGCGGGGTGCGCAGCCGGTGCGACAGGTCGGCCACCTGTTCGCGTTCCTGGGACAGCAGCTCCTGGATCCGGCCGGCCAGGTGGTTGAGGGCCCCGGCCACCTCGCGCAGTTCGGTCGGACCTGCGGGGGTCACCCGGGCGTCCAGCTCGGCGTTGGCGAGCCGGTGCGACACCGCGGAGAGTTCGCTGATCGGCCGGACCAGGGTGCGGGCCAGCCGGTCGGCCACCACCAGCCCGATCACCACCAGCAGCACGCCGAGCAGGGCGAGCACCAACCAGGCGCGGCCCACCCCGGCGGTCAGCTCCGCGCCCGGCACCACCGTCCGGATCACGCCGGTGCCGTCCGGCCGGCCCTGCACCGCGATCACCACCTCGCGTCCGTCCGCCGACTCCGCGGTGAGGCTCTGGCCGCGCGCCGCCAGCTCCACCGCCGGGGTACGCGGTGCCGGGGTGCCGAGCACGGTGCCGTCGGGCAGGAAGACACTGACCGGCCGGTCGGAGTCGACGGCGAGTTGCTCGACGGTCAACCGGATCGTCGCCGGGTCGGCGGTGCCCACCACCGGCACCAGGCTCTGCGCGTCGGCGGTGGCCCGCACGGTGGCCCGGTCCTCGGCGACGGTACGGACCAGCAGCGCGAGCGGCACCAGGAAGGCGACCAGGGTGAGCACGCTGACCGCGGCGGCCAGCAGGGCCAGGCGCGCCCTCACCCGACCTCCTCCGGAGCGGCCAGGCGTACCCCCACCCCTCGGACGGTGTGCAGGTAGCGGGGTTGCTGGGCGTTCTCCCCCAGCTTGCGGCGCAGCCACGACAGGTGCACGTCGACGGTCTTGTCCGCGCCGCCGTACGGGATCTGCCACACCTCGGTCAACAGCTCGCGCTTGGTGATTACCTCGCCGGGGCGGGCGGCCAGATGGTGCAACAGGTCGAACTCGCGCGGGGTCAGCTCGACCGGCTCACCGTCCAGGGTCACCTGCCGGGAGCGGGGGTCGACCCGCAACCCGCCCACGACCAGCGTCGGATCGTCCGACCCGGCGACCGAGGCGGCACGCCGCAGCACCGCCCGGACCCGCGCGTCGAGCTGGGCGGCGGTGAACGGCTTCACCACGTAGTCGTCCGCACCCGCGTCCAGGACCCGGACGATCTCGGTCTCGTCGTCCCGCGCGGTGGCCACGATCACCGGCACCGGGCTGACTGCCCGCAGCATCCGCAACAGCTCCCGACCGTCGAGGTCGGGCAGTCCGAGGTCGAGCACGACCAGATCCGGCCGGTTGTCGAGGGCGTCCCGCAGCCCGTCCATCGCGGTCGACGCGGCTGCCACCGCGTGGCCCCGGTCCCGCAATGCCCGGACCAACGGGGTCCGGATGGTCAGATCGTCCTCGATGAGCAGCAGGCGGGGCACACCAGGCAGGCTAGCCGCCCGGAACGGCGACAGCCCGGTCGTTAACCCTCCCTTATCGTCGTCCGGTGCTCGCCCCAACCCGCGATCGGGGATAGTCGGGGCATGCGCCGTCCGTTCCTCGCCGTCGCCGGGTGGTTGGTCACCGCCGTGCTGGTCACCCTGGTCGGGGTGGCCGCGATCCGCCTGGTCGGGGAGAGCATCGCCGGCACCCCCGGCGGTGTACGCAGCCAGGAGGAGGTCCAGCGGGCGCTGGCCGCGCCGGAGCCGACCGTGCCCGGCCCGACGCCCTCGGTCGCACCGTCCGCCCCCGGACCGGCGCCGTCCATCTCCGCCACGCCTCCGCCCAGCACCACCCCCACGGCGGTACGGCGGGTGTTCGCGACCACCGGCGGCAGCGCGGTGGCCGAGTGCGGCCCGGACGGGGTACGGCTGGTCTCCTGGGCGCCCGCGCAGAACTACCGGGTCGGTGAGGCGGACCGGGGCCCGGACGACGACGTCGAGGTCAGCTTCGTCGGGCCGTCCGGCGAGCACGAACTGACCGTACGCTGCGTCGACGGCCAACCGGTGGCCGAGACCGGCGACGACGACTAGCGGGTCCTGGTCGCGCGGACAGGCGACACCGGCGCGGTGCCGGTGACGAGATTTCACCATCTGACAACACGCCAGGACTCCGCAGGTATTTTTCTTCGTCGATCCGACTCGGTAAGGGTGTCCGCCCGGACCGGCCCCCGCCGGCCCCGGGATCCCACCACCGGGAGGAAACCCGTGACCACACGTCTGACGCCACGCGTCCGTCGATCCGTCCTCACCCTGGTCACCGGAGCCGCGACGGCGTTGCTGCTCTCGGTCACCTCGGCCACGGCGGCACCCCTGGACGGCCCCGCCGACAGCCGTGAGAGGGCCGGCACGCAGGCCACCCCGGTCGATGTCTGGATGAAGGACTTCGACGCGGACACCGGCCTCCAGCCGCACGGAAATCCCACCATCTGGATGAGCCCGGACATCAAGGTCTGCAACACCGCCGTCGACTGCCCCTGGCCCGGCCACTCTCCCATCGTGGGCGCGCGGAACTACGTCCACGTCAACCTCCGCAACCCCGGTCCGTACGGCACCGGTGCCATGGAGGAGGGCCAGATCCACGTCTACTGGACCGACCCCGGTGCCGGCACGGCCTGGGAGGACGACTGGAACGAGATCGGCTGGATGACGGTCCCGGTCTACAGCGGCACGACCAAGGTGGTCATCCCCTGGGACAACGTCCCCGGCCCCGGGCACTTCTGCCTGCTGGCCCGCTGGGTCTCGCCGAACGACCCGATGACCTTCGAGGGTCCCGAGACCAGCGTCAACACCCAGTACAACAACAACATCGCCTGGCGGAACGTCGACACGGTGGAGGTGGAGGCCGGTGGGTCGGCCACGGTGATGCCGTACACCATGGGCAACCCGCTGGACCGGGCGAACCGGAACAGCCTGGTGTTCACCGAGGTCGGCGCACCGCTGCGCGCGGCGGGCGGTCGGCTCGTCGCCAACCTGGGGCCGACGCTCTACCAGCGCTGGGTCGAGGGCGGCAAGGTGGGCAAGGCTGTCCGTGATCTCGGCCGCTACCAGATCGAGATCACCGACCCGGCGACGGCCCGGCTGGACAACCTGACCCTCCAGGCCAAGGAGAAGCTGAAGTTCTCGCTGAACTTCACCGCCGCCACGGTCACGAAGCAGCCGATGGCCGTGCGGGTGACCCAGTTCGGCCCGGACAGCACCGGAGCCCAGTACACCGACCGGGGTGGTGTCCACTACAACGTGAAGGTGGGCGCACCCCGGCGCTGACCTGGGGGCGAGGGGGCGGAGCGGAGGTCGCGGCCGGGATCCGCGACCTCCGCTCCGGCGTGTCCGGGGACCGGTCGGCCGGCTCCGCGCACGGCCCTGCGTCGGGTCGCCACCCTGTCCCGGGTGAACGGCACGGGGTGGCCCGGGACGGATCAGCGCAGGGCGACCCAGGACGTGCGGACGGCGTACCCGGTGGTGCTGGCGCGGAACTGCACCGGGCCGGACGGCGGCACCCCCATCGAGAAGAAGCCGACCGCGTCCACCGGTGCGTCCTCGTACTGACCGTTCGCGGTCCGGGCGCTGACCCGGCCGGGGCGGGCCGGGGAGAGCTGCCCGACGATGCCGGTGGCGGTCACCTCCAGCTCGAAGACCACCGTCCCGCTGCGGAACGTCAGCGTCCGTTCCGCACCGGCGGAGCGGGTCAGACCGGCCGGCTCCCGGTCGCAGGCCGAGTCGAAGGTCAGCTCGGCCAGCGCCAGCTCGGCGTCGACCGTGCGCCAGCTGAAGGCCGCCAGCGCGGCGTCCAGGAACTCCTCGGAGACCGGCCCCGGATCGCGCAGGGCGGCACCCAGCTCGACCAGCAGCGCGTCGTCACCGGCGGGCGGCCATTGCTCCACTGCGTTCACCTCCGGTCCCCTCCGCCCCGCCCGGGGACAGTCGGACGTACGGGGCGAGTGCCGGGGAGTCCCGCAGCCTCGCCAGACAACGGGCCTGTGTCGGCCCGACGCTGCCCACCGGCATGCCGAGCCGTTCCCCGACCTCCCGGTAGCTGGCCGGCGGATCGCCGGCGAGCAGCCCGAGCAGCTCCCGACAGCGCGGCGAGAGCTGCGCGAACGCGTCCCGCAGCGCCTGTCGACGCTCGGCCCGCAGCAGGTCCTCGTCGGGAGCGGCCGAATCGACCAGCAGGAAGACCCCGACGTGCCCGTCGACCGAGTCGTCGTACGGGTCGAAGGGTTGGGTGCGCCGGCCGAGACGCAGCAGCCGGTGGCACTCCCGCCGGGTGGTGGTGACCAACCAGGCCGGCAACGCGTGCGAGTCACGCAGCCGGCCCAGCTGCTCCACCAGGCGCAACCAGACGGTCTGGTTCACGTCGGCGGAGTCGGCCCGGTCCAGTCCGTGGCTGCGGATCACCGTCGCCACCAGGGGCGTGTACCGGCGGACCAGCTCCGCCCAGGCCGACTCGTCCCCGTCGGTGGCGGCGGAGACCAGGGCGGGCGTGCTGCGCCCGGTGTCGGCGGACGGACTCATCCGACCAGCACGCCGTAGCCGGGCTGCCAGGTCGGGCCGGCGACGAGGAGCGTCGCGGCGTCCGCCGCGTCCAGGCCGGTGGCCGTCATCAGGGCAGCGATCCGTCCGGAGACGTGCGCGGTGGCGAAGGAGGTGCCGACCCAAGAGGCGAAGCCGTGGAACACCAGGGCCGGCTGACCGGGCAGGTACAGTTCGCCGTCGACGTAGGTGCTGCTCCGGTCGCCCCGGGCGGAAGCGTCCACCCAGGTGCCGCGACCGCTGTAGCCGGCCGGCACCGGGCCGGTCGGCCCCGCGCTCGCCGCCGCCACGGCCACCACTCCGTCCAACGCCGCCGGCCAGGACTTCCGGCTGGTGCCGGCGTTGCCCGCGGCGGCGACCACGGCCACCGTGGCGGGCAGCCCGGCGAGGGTGTTCGCCACCGGCAGGGGTGGCTGGTCGTCCTGGGTGAAGTAGCCCAGGGACAGGTTGACGACCGCTACCTCCGGACGGAGCCGGCGGATCGCGGCGACCAGGCTCTCCTCGTCTCCGATCCCGGTCGGGGCGAGCGCGGCCTCCGGGTCGAGCCGGACACCCGGGGCGGCCTGCCGGACCACCCCGGCGACGAAGGTGCCGTGGCCCCCCTGGAGGGCGAGCTGGGTGCCGCCGAGGTAGAGCGGGTCCTCGTCGTCGGTCTCCGGGAGGTAGCTGCCGCCGAGCCACTGCGGGTGGACGGTGCCGGCCCGGCGCCAGATGCCCGTGTCGCAGACCCCCACGGTCACTCCGGCGCCCTCACCGATCCGGGCCGGATCGGGGGCCGGCAGGGCGGCGCCGACCCGGGGCGGTCCGCCGGGATTGCCCATGATGTTGCCGAAGCCGAGCAGGACGTGGTGCGGCTGCACCAGCGGGATCGGCTGTCCCGGCCACTGTCGGGGGTCGCGCAGCTTGGTCACCACGCCGGGGATGTCGGTCTCCTGCTGGAACAGCAGTCGACGCACCCCGCCGAAACCGGTCACCTCGGTCACCTGGTGGCCCCAGCCGCGTAGCCGGCCCAGCACCCGTGCGAGGTCCTGCGGGGCGGCCAGCAGCTGGCGGGGACGGTAGAGGAACTCACGACCCAGGGCGGTGTGCCGGCGGACGGTCGGATCGGCGGTCACGGCCTCCAGGAACGCCCGCTGGTAGACCTGGTCGAGGGTGTCCGCGGCCCCGGCCGGGCCGGGCCGACCGAGCGCGCCGAGCGGCACCGCCGCGGCGGCCAGCATGCTCCACCCCACCAACCGCCGGCGGGAGACCCGACCGGGCGGACACGGCACGATTCGGTGGTCGGGCGTCACCGGACCTCCCAGGCGGGTGGAAGAGGCGTGGCCAAGGACGGTCGGCGCGGCCACGGAAGCGCTCTCCGAGCAGCACGATTATTTCAAAGTATTGCTCTGTGTCAATTGTTGATCACGAGTCGTCCGGTCGGTGTCGTTGACCGGACGGCGTCGTTCGGGGATTCTTCTCGGCATGGCCGACCGCACCGTTTCCGGTGCCGTCGTGGCACAGGCCGCCCTGGACGCGGTCCAGCGTTACCCGCACGAGGCGATCGCGACCGCCCGGCGGGTACTCGCCGGCCCGGCGGACGCCGGTGAGCGCTCCACCGCCGAACGTGCCATCGGTCTGGCCCTGCGGGAACTCAACGACCTGCCCGGCGCCCTGCGCCACCTGCGCCGCGCGGTCCGGGTCGCCGACGACCCCCGACTCCGCGCGCTGGCCCGGATGAGCCTCGGGTACGTGCTGGCCAACGCCGGGCGGACCACCGCCGCCCTGCGCGCGGTGACCCTCGCCCTCCCCCTGCTCACCGGAGCCGACGCCGGACGGGCGCGGATGCAGCGGGGCGTCGTGCTGCACTACCGGGGCCGCTTCGACGAGGCGGTACGGGACTACGCCGTGGCAGTGGAGATCGCCCAGCGGGAGGGCGACCTGCTGCTGGAGGCCCGGGCCCGCAACAACCGGGGACTGCTCAACGCCCACCGGGGCTCCGGTCGGGGCCCCGACGACGACCTGCACCGCGCCGCCGCCGCGTTCAGCCGGCTCGGGTTGGACCTGGCCGCCGCCGACGCCCGGTGGAACAGCGGCATCGCCACCGGGCAGCGCGGCGACGTGGCCGGCGCGCTGCGCTGTTTCGCGGCGGTCGACGCCGAGTACCGGCGTCTCGCGGTACCCCGCCCGGCGCTGCTGCTGGACCGGTTCGAACTGCTGCTGTCCGTACCGCTGATCGACGAGGCGGTCGAGGTGGCCACCACCGCCGTGACCGAGCTGCGCCGCCGGGGGATGGCCTCGGACCTGGCCGAGGCGCTGCTGGCCCGGGCCCGTGCGGCGCTGCTCGCCGGGGATCTCGGGACCGCCACCGGGGCCGCCGCGGCGGCCCGTAGCCGGTTCCGCCGGCAGGGTCGTCGTACCTGGGCCACCTTTGCCCGACACGTCGAGCTGCGGGCCGGGTACGCCCAGGGCGTCCGGTCGCCGGCCCTGCTCGCCGCGATGGTGCGGACCGCCGACCAGCTCGACGGGACCGGCTGGCCCGGGCCGGCGTTGACCACCCGGATCGAGGCCGCCCGGCTCGCCACCGCACTCGGGCGTACCGGTCGGGCGGCCGGGTTGCTGACGACGGCCGCCGACTCGCGCCGCCGGGGCACCGCGCCGCGCCGGGCCCAGGGCTGGTACGCGCTGGCCCTGCGGCACCGGCTGGACGGCGACGAGTCCGGGGCGGCCCGGGCGCTGCGCCGGGGACTGGCGGTGCTGGACGGGCACCGTGCGTCGCTCGGCGCGACGGAACTGCGCGCGCACAGCGGGGCGTACGGGCACGAGCTGGCCGCCGAGGGGTTGGACATCGCCGTCCGGCGGGGTGCCCCGACCCGGGTGCTGGCCTGGGCGGAACGCTGGCGGGCCAACGCGTTGCGGATGCGGCCGGTCCTCCCGCCCCAGGACCCGGACCTGGCCACCGCGCTGACCGAGCTGCGGATGGTCAGCGCCGCGCTGGAGGACGCCCTGCTCACCGGCCATCCGGTGCAGGCGCTGCGGCGCAGCCAGGCCCGGTTGGAGCAGCGCATCCGGGAACTGGCCCGGGGCGTGGACGGTGGGGGCGAACTGCTCCGGCCGCCCGGCGTACGGGCGCTCGCCCCGGCGCTCGGGGACGCCGTCCTGCTGGAGCTGGTGGCACACGGGGACCGGCTGCGCGCGGTGCTGGTCCGGGACGGCCGGGCGACCCTGCACGACCTGGGGCCGGTCGCCGAGGCGGTACGGGTGGCCCGGCTGCACCGCTTCGGGCTGCGTCGGCTGGTCACCACCGGCGACGGTGCGGACGCCCGGACCGGGGTGGCACACACCGCCGCCGCGCTGGACCGGCAGCTCTTCGACCCGGTACGCCGCCGGCTCGGCGACCGTCCACTGGTGATCGTGCCGATCGGCGCGCTGCACGCCGTACCGTGGTCGGGGTTGCCGACCTGCGCGGGGCGCGCGGTGACCGTGGCGCCCTCGGCGACGGCCTGGTTGCGGGCCGCCGGCCGGATCGGACCGGCCGGGCCGCCGGTGCTGGTGGCCGGGCCCCGGCTGCCCGCCGCCGAGGACGAGGTACGCCAGCTCGGCGCGGTGTTGCCCGGTTCCCGCCCACTGGCCGGAGCCGCCGCCACCGCCGACGCGGTCACCGGCGCGCTGAACGGGGCCGGGCTGGCGCACATCGCCGCACACGGCCGGTTCCGGGCGGACAATCCGCTCTTCTCGACCCTCGAACTGGCCGACGGACCGTTGACCGCCTACGAGTTGGAGCGGCTGACCAGCCCGCCCGGGTGCGTGGTGCTCTCGGCGTGCGACTCCGGCCGGGCCGCCGTCCGGCCGGGTGACGAGGTGATGGGCTTCACCGCGGTGCTGCTGGCGCTCGGCACCCGCAGCCTCGTGGCGACCGTCCTGCCGGTGCCCGCCGATCTCACCACCGCGCTGATGCTGGACCTGCACCGGCGGATGCGGGCCGGTGCCGGCCCGGCGGTGGCACTGGCTGAGGCCCAGCGGGCGTTCGGGACCGGCGAGGGGGCGGCGCACGCCACCGCCGCCGCGTTCGTCTGCTTCGGCGCGGGGTGACCGACACGGTCCGGCCCGCCGGGCCGGGTGACCGGGCGGGGCGGGGGCGCGGGACACGACCGGGCCGGCACCGGTGACCGGTGCCGGCCGGCGTACGGCGGATCAGCAGCCGCAGGTGTAGTACAGGATGTCCCAGTGGTTGCCCTCCTTGGTGTAGAGGTTCCCGGAGGGCGCCCGGTACTGGTAGCCGAAGCCGGAGATGTACCCGAGGTAGGTGTAGTGCGCCGAGATGTAGTTCTGGACGCACGTGGTCAGGCCGATGTCGACCTTGTAGCCGTTCCAGTGGCTGTAGGTGCCGCCGGCGTGGCCGGTCTCGGTGCCGGCGGTGATGGTGATGGCGCAGCCGCTGGCCCGCTTGAAGGTGATGATCCCGTCGATGGTCGCCTGACGGATGCCGTCAAAGGAGGTGCAGGTCGGGTTGTTCCGGTCGCTGCATCCGCCGCTTGAGGTCCAGGAGATCCCGGCGGACCGCAGCTGGGAGGTCGCGCTGGAGTGGCTGATGGCGAAGGCCGGGCTGGCCAGGCCGAGGGCGGTGGTCACGGCGGCGACGGTGGCGACCAGCAGGGTGAGCAGGCGACGACGCAGACCGGGTCGGGTGGGGGTCATGGCTCTCCCGTTCGCGAGGGGGTGAAATTCTGCGAGTGAACAAGCCGGCTTGCAAGATTCCTACCAGACATCGATACACATAACTATGTGGCGCTCCCACATGGCCCGGTTGCGCCCCGGTCGACGCGCCCCGGAGCGGTGACGTGTCGGCGGGCCCCCTCCGCTCGCCCCTCGCCGAGGGAGGAGGCCCGGACCGACCGGCGGTCAGGAGAACTTGATGGAACTCGCCCGGTTGCTCCAGCCGTTGCCGATGTTGGCCAGGTTGGCCGAGGCGTCGATCCAGGTGGACGCGGCACCGGTGAAGTTGAGCCCGTCGTAGAGCTTCACGTCGCACTGGTTGTAGGTGCGCACCGAGCTGATCCGGTTGTTCAGGTCGCCCGCCGCGGTGCTTCGCAGGTCGCCCCACTGCCACTCGGCGTCGTACGAGGGGGTGCACTTCCGGGACTGCACCCAGGCCAGCACCGTGCCGGTGTAGTTGGCCCCGTCGTACGTGCGGGCGATCACCAGGCTGGCCTGGGCACCGATCTCCCGCAGCGCCTCCACCTCACTACCGGCGCAGGTCGTCGCCCCGGTGTCCAGGTTGACCGCGCAGTTGCGGGCCGGAGCGGCAGCGACAGCGGGCACGCCGAGCGCACCGAGCAGCCCCAGGGCACCGATCGTCGCACCGGCCAGAGTGATCCTTCGGGTCCGCACAACTCTCTCCTCTCGTCGGGATGCGGGACGGCCGACCGGTCGTCCCGCATCCATTGCTAGTGGCCGGCCGGATTGACCGGAACGACTCCGGGGCCTGGTCAATCAATTCCGGACAGGGGTCGGGACGAACCGGAATCCGACAGCGGCCTGGATCCGGACGGGCACCGTCGGTAACCATGAGCTGACATGTCCACGACCCTGGGAGGAGTACGTGGCCCGTCAGGAGCGACCCGTCGATCCGGCCGCCGGCCCCGTGCAGGCCCTCGCGTACGACCTGCGCAAGCTTCGCGCCGAAGCGGGCAACCCCACCTACCGGGCGCTCGCCCGCACCGCCGGCTACAGCGCGACGACCCTCTCCGAGGCGGCCGGCGGCACCCGGCTGCCCACCCTGGAGGTACTTCTGGCCTACGTCGGCGCGTGCGGCGGAAACCCCGACGGGTGGCGGCGACGCTGGCACGAGGCGGTGGACGCGACGGGCACCGGGCACGTGGACACGACCGGTCGGGGCACCGGGCACGTGGACACGACCGGTCGGGGCACCGGGCACGTGGACACGACCGGTCGGCAGCACACCGACCCGGGGCACGACGACCACTCCCCGGCACCGGAGCCGGTCGGTCCGGCCGGCGGCCCGGCACCCGAGCGACCCCACCCGCGCCGGTGGCGGTCGAGCGGACCGGCAACCGTCGCCGTCGCAGCCGTCGCCGTCGCCGTCGCCGTCGTGGTCGCCGTCGTGGTCGCCACGGTGGTCGGGGTGATCCGGCGCGACGACGCCCCGACGACGTCACCGTCCACCGGCGCGTCCTCCTGTCCCCGTGTGCCGGCCGACGTCGCCTTCACCGGGACGACGTACGGCAGCGGCGCGCACGTCCGTGGTGGCGCCAGGCGGGACGCGCCGGTGCTGACCACCATCCCGACCGACTGCACGGTCGGCTTCACCGGCTTCTGCGTGGGCGAGAAGGTCTACGACAACACCGGCGGCACGCCCGACGTACGCTGGTTCACGGTGGCCGGTGGCGGGGTCGTCTCCTCCGCGGTCATCCACGGCAACCCACCCCGGGGACTGCGCGCGGCGGGGTGTCCCGACGGTCGGCCGACCCCGAGCGCCCTGGACTTCACCGTCGTCGCGGCCGACCGCTCCGGCGTCCTCACGCTGCGCGTCACCGGCACCGGCCTGGACGTCGCCGGCTTCACCTTCTCCCCCGAGGGAGCGTCCGCCTGGCGTCAGGTCGGCCTGGTCGACGTACGGGATCCAGCCGCCGGGGCGAGCGCCCGTCTCGACGGGCGGACCACGGCCCGGACCGGTGAGCCGGTCGTCCTGGTCGCGGCCGCCTGCCTGGGCGGAGACAGCCCGACCGGACTGGTCCGGGCACTGCGGCTGACCGGATCGCAGGCGACGCCGGTGACGCTCGACCCGGGTCGGCAGAGCGAGGCGGCGGCCTCCGCCTGCCGCTACCCGAGCGCGGGATGACCCGTCGGCGCCCTGCCGTGGTGCCGACATAGCACCCGCGGCAAGGGCTGCCACCAGAAGCAGCGGCGCGCTGGAATCCGCGCGCCGCATTGACACTTGTCACATTCTGGTTCGACACTCGTCCGCAGTCGGCGTTCTCACGGGCACGCGGCGGGCGAGACCACGCTCCGGCACCCGGAAGACCGTCGGTCGACGAGACGGTGGCGGTCGGGAAGGACGAGTCATGGGGATGAAGCGCCGATCACTGCTCGGCCGGATCGCCGCGGTGGGTGCGGCCGGGGTCGCCGGGTCCGCCCTGACGCTGCCCGGGACGGCCCAGGCCGCCGCCTGGAAGAAGCGACTGACCGGCGCGGACCTGGACACCAACAGCCGCTGGCGGGTGGCCGGCACCGACCTGGGGATCCCGTACGTGCTGGAGAACGGCTCGATCGGCTACCTCCTCGGCGACACCTTCGACACCCCGTGGCCGGAAGGTCCGCCGCTGCCGAACGACTGGCGCTCGCCGGTCATGCTGCGCTCCGCCGTCCACCCGGGCGCGCCGGGCGGGGTGGTCTTCGACAGCGCGGCGCGGGTGGCCGGCAACGGCCGGGCCCCGGAGGTGATGCACAACGGCCACAACGGCATCGGCATCGACGGCCTGTGGGAGGTCACCGTCATCCCCAACGACGGCATCAGCTTCCCGGAGACCGGTCGGCAACTCATCTCGTACATGAGCATCGAGAACTGGAACTCCGCCGGTCCCGCCGGGCCGCACTGGAAGTCGCGCTACGCGGGGATCGCCTACTCCGACAACGGCAACGACTTCATCCGTACGTCGTTGAAGTGGTTCAACACCCCGGACAACAAGGACCCGTTCCAGATGTGGACCATGCAGCGCGACGGCGACTGGGTCTACGTCTTCTCGGTACGGTCGGGACGGCAGGACGGCCCGATGATGCTGCGCCGGGTCCGCTGGGACCGGCTCTTCTACCCCGAGTCGTACGAGGGGTGGGGCTGGAACGGCTCGAACTGGGGCTGGGGCCGACCGTGCACCCCGATCCTCAACGGCCGGTTCGGTGAACCGTCGGTACGGCGGCTGGCCGACGGGACCTGGGTCATGTCGTACCTCAACTGCGCGACGGGCTGCATCGTCACCCGCACCGCCACCGGTCCGGACCGCGCCTGGACGGCAGAGAAGATCCAGGTCACCAGCTGGCAGGAGCCGGGACTGTACGGCGGCTTCATCCACCCCTGGTCCAGCCGCAAGGCCAACGACCTGCACCTGCTGGTCTCCAAGTGGACCCGGACCCCCGACGGTCGCAGCACGGCGTACCACGTCAGCCAGTTCGTCGGCACGGTCTGACCGGCGGACGCACCGCGTGGCCCGACCCCGGTGCGGGCCACGCCCCTCGGCGGGGTGCTTGAATCGGGGTCCTATGCGACCCTCCGCCAGCGAGCCCGCCGACCGGGAGGCCCGGAGCCCGGCGGCCACCGACGCCGTCACGCCGGCCGGACCCGGCCCCACGCAGGCCGGCTCGGCGCGGACCGACCCGACGCCCACCGGCCCGACGCAGACCGACCCGGCACGGCGGGGCGGTGCGACGAAGGGCGACCGGCGGCGCGAACAGATCGTCTCCGCCGCGGTCGAGTGCCTCGTCGACGACGGCTGGCCGGGGGTGACCCACCGGCGCGTCGCCGACCGCGCGGGCGCCAACGCCGGTCTCCTGCACTACTACTTCGGCAGTCTCAGCGGCCTCCGGCGGGACGTGGCCGTACGGGTGAGCGCGGAGGTGCTCGCCACGTTCGGTGCGGCGCTGCACGCCGACCCGGCACCCGGGGACCTCGTCGACGTCTGGTCGCGGGAACTGGCGGACCCCGGACCCGGCGACCGCCGGGTCCGGGCACTGGTGCAGATCATGGTGGGTACCGCCTACTACCCGGAGGTCGCGACCGTCGTCCGGGACTCTCTCGGAGCGACGAGACGGACGCTTGCCGCGTATCTGATCCGGGTCCACCCGGAGTGGACACCGGCACAGGCCGAGGCCCGGGCCTCGCTCCTGATCGCGCTCCTCGACGGCGTGGCGTTGCATGCCCTGGCCGACCCGGCCGGCCATCCCGTCGACGGGCCGACCGGCCTCCGGTCCGTGCTCGGCGTCCTCCTCGCCGGCGGCAGACAGGGGTGACCGTTGCCCAGCCGGATCACCCACCCGACGGGCCGGTGACCGGACGGTACGGTTCCTCCCGGACGGCGTGCGCCAACGTGAGCTTGAGGAACATCACGACCGGCAGCCACGCGAAGCCGTCCGGGGCCGGCAAACCGCAGGCGACGACCGTGGCGACGACGCAGCAACCGAGGGCGACCGGGCGTTGCAGGTGCAGGGCGGCACCCCGGACGGCGACGACGGACGTCAGGACGGCCAGGTACCACAGCGGCCCCCACCACCAGGACGCGCCGGGGAAGAGCAGGCCGACGGCGACCGGCTGCACGTGGACCGCAGCGAAGTGGACGGGACGCCGGACCAGACGGCCGAGGCGCGAGGCTTCCAGGGGCGAGTCGGCGGCATGGTGGTCCCGCTTGGCGGAGTTGAGCCCGTTGGCCACGACGCCTCCGGCCAGGTCGAAGGTGACCAGGGCGGCGAGCGCGTACTGCCAGGCCGTCCAGGTCTGCCCAGTGGGGCCGACGGCCAGGACGAGGGCCACCGCCACCAGTCCCGCCCCGGTGGCCAGGAGCCGCTCCTCCCGGCGTGCCCCCGTCCCGTGGACCGGGTCGGGCCTGCCGACCGGCACCGTCCAGTCCACCCGTACGCGCACCCGCTCCCCCTCGCCACGATCGTCGGCGCAGGCACCACGCCCCGACCGAACTTAGGCGAGTGTACAAAAACCTGCGCCGGTCGCCAGCCCGGTCCACGCTCCACCCGGAGAGACGGCGGCAGCGCCGGCCGCCGGCCGGGGCCGCGTGCGCACCGACGCGGACCGGGAAGGGGCACCCCCGACCCACCCGCACCAAAGTCATGACAATCTCGCGCCCCGCAATTCCCTCTTTTGGTATTGACTGGAACGGATGTCATCAACGACGGAAGGACGACAGATGCGTAAGCACCTCGCCGCGATCGGGATCGCCTCGGCGCTCACCGGCCTGCTGGCCCTCGCCACGCCGGCCAGCGCTGCTCCGGGCGACACGACCAGCGGGCAGCCGGGCGGGGCCCCGATCGTCGCCGCCACCTGCGAGTGGGTGGTGACCTGGCCGTCGGCGGGTGTGTACGAGCTGCCGACCCGGATGGACCCGGCGCTGAAGGTGAAGAACTCCGGCGACCGGGTCGGCGGTGGTTACTGCATGGAGCACTACAACACCAGCGAGTTGGAGTGGTACGTCTCCGTGTCGTGCAGCTGCGCCAGCGACGGGATCGGCTGGATGCGCCGCAACGCGCTCCGCGCGGCCTGAACCGGCACCCGGTCCGGTCCCGTCCAGGACGTACGGGGCCGGACCGTGTCCGGGTGCGCCGCAGGTCACCCGGGAGCCAGGTGGAAGCCCGCCTTCTGCTCGGCGATGTTCTCCGGATGGGTGCCCGCCTGGATCCGCGGCACGGGAGGGTGGTGGAGGAGGTAGTCACGGGCGGATGGGCTTCCCGGGATCCTCCTCGATGCACGCCGACCCTACCGACATACGGGACCGCCTGCGGTCCACCGGGCGGTTGCGACCACGGCGGACGGCCGGAGGACCACGGAAGCCCCACCCGCCCCCCCCGGGCGACTGAGCGAGCACTCAGCACACAGCAGCGGATGACACTCCGGTTCCCCCTGCTCACAAGACGTGTCGGCGCATCCGTCCGGTCTCCGCCGGCCGGGCGGAGCCCCTTGGCGGATCTCCATCGACGGGTAAGATCACGCAGGTCGACAGGTCCCCCTCCCTCCGCATCCTGTGGCGATCCGCATCGCTCCGGAAGGGCTGTCCCGATGAGACACGATCCAGTGACAGACGTGGCGATGATCCCCGGTTCCACCGCCGCCTCCCGGCGGGCCGTCGAACCGGGCCGGCGGGTGACCCTTCCCTCGGGCCAGTGGGCTGCCTGGAACCAGGTGATCCTGCGGGCTCCGGGTTTCCCCGCCGCCGGGCTGGCCGCACTCGCCTCCCCCGAGATCGGGCGCGCGGCCGACGCCGCGCTCGACGCGCCGGCCGGCGGTGAGCAGGACCGGGCGTACCGTGCGGTGTTCGAGCGGGAGATCCTCCGCGTGGGGACCGCGCTCCAGGACGTCGCCCGGGGCGACCGGTTCCGGCTCGCCCTCGGCTGGCAGAACCACCGTGCGCTGGCGACGGCGGTCGAGCCGCTGCTGCGCCGCCGACTCGGGACCGACCGGCGACACAGCAACCACCGTCAGCACGAGGAGCTGGTGGCCGGCTACTGGCAGCGCTACTGCCTGAAGAACGACACCATCGGGTTCTTCGGTCCGGTGGGCTGGACCCGGCTGGATCCCGACCGACCGGCCACCACCCTGACCGCCGGGCCGGGCCTGGTCGACCGCTTCGAGGTGTTCTTCGAGTCCTGGGCGATGGACCGACTGGCGACGGTGATCGCCGCCGAACCGGGCATGCCGGCCTGGCTGGCCCCGCGCCGGATGCCGTACGTGCGGCTCGACGGCGACACCGCCCGGCTGCCCGGTCGGCCGCCGATCCCGCTGACCGACCTGGAGGCGTCGATCCTCCGTCACTGCGACGGGGTGACCCCGGCGGTGGAGGTGGCCGCCGTGGTCCGCGCCGAGGTGACCGCCCGGCCGGACGACGCCGAGGTGTTCGACACCCTGAACCGGTTGTGCCGCCGGCGGCTGGCGAGCTGGAAGCTGGAACTGCCGCTCACCCCGTGGCCGGAGCGCTACCTGGAACGGGCCCTGCGGCGGATCGGCGACCCGGAGCTGGCCCGGACCCAGTCCGAACGGCTGGACCGGCTGGTCGCCGCCCGCGACGCGGTCCGGGCAGCGACCGCCGACGCGGCCCCGGGTCGCCTGGTCACCGCACTGCGCGAACTGGACCAGAGGTTCGTCGAGGAGACCGGCACCGCCGCCACCCGGCACGAGGGCAAGGCGTACGCGGGCCGCACCCTCGTCTACCACGACGCCCGCCGCGCGGTGGACCTGGTGCTCGGCGCCGAGGTGTTCGCCGCGCTGCGCCCCATCGAGCTGCTGCTGACCAGCGCGCGGTGGCTGAGCTACCAGGTCGGACGTGGGGTCACCGAGGTGCTGCGCGGGATCGCCTCGACCGCGATCGAGCGCGGTGGCGGGCGGCTGGACCTCAGCACCTTCTGGTTCGACTGCATGGCCCGGCTGCACCAGGAGTCGGCGCGGGTCGCCGACCAGGTGCAGGCGGAGTTCCAGCGCCGCTGGGACACCCTGCTCGACCACTCGGGGGACCGGACCACCGTCGAATACGCCGGCGCGGACCTGGCCGACCGGGTCGCCGAGGTGTTCGCGGCACCCCGGTCGGGCTGGGGCGGGGCCCGCTACTGCAGCCCGGACGTGATGATCGCGGCACCGGACCTGGCCGCGCTCAACCGGGGCGAGTTCACCCTGGTCCTCGGCGAGATGCACCTCAGCCTGAACTCCTGCCGGCACCACTGCTTCGTCACCCAGCACCCGGCGGCCGAGCAGCTCTTCGACTGCCTCACCGAGGACTTCCCGACCCCCCGCCTGCTGCCGGCGCTGCCGAAGGAGAACGTGGGTCGGCTCTCGGTCCGCACCCACTCGGCGCTGACCCGCGAGGACGACTACGTGGTGGTGCTCGCCCACCACACGGTGGACGCGGCCCGGCCCCGTACCCTCCCGGCGGTCGACCTGACGGTCGAGGTGGAGCCGGACCGGGTGGTCGCGGTGCTGCCCGACGGTAGTGCCCGCTTCGACGTGCTCGACCTCTTCTCGGAGATCCTCACCGACGTCGTGCTGGACCGGTTCCGGATCCTGCCCGAACGGGCCCACACTCCCCGGATCACCGTGGACCGGATGGTGATCGCCCGGGAGACCTGGCGGTTCGATCCGCAGGATCTGGCCTTCGCCACCGTCAAGGACGAGGCCGGGCTGTTCCTGGCGGCCCGCCGCTGGTGGCGCGCGACGAGCCTGCCGCAGCGGGTGTTCGTCAAGGTGCCCGGTGAGGACAAGCCGTTCCACGTGGACTTCGACAGCCCCACCTCGGTACGGATGCTGGCCCGGTCGCTGCGCCGGCTACGCACCGCCGAGCCGGACGACAAGGCGCTGATCACCGTCAGCGAGATGCTGCCGGACCCGGAGCAGCTCTGGCTGACCGACGCCGACGGCAACCGCTACACCTCGGAACTGCGTATCGCCATGGTCGACCTGACCCCGACCGATCCGGCACCGCCGCGAGCGGTGTCGTGACCGGCGACCGGCCGGAGTCGGCCGAGTCCGACCGCCCGCCGGTCGCCGACGGGCGTCGGGTGTGGTGGACGCACCTCGTCGTCCGTAGTGCCGGCTTTCCGGCCTCCGGTTTGTCACGGTTGACGCAACCCGCCCTGGCCGCCGCCGTCGACGTGGCGAACGGCGACCCGGCACCCGGCCACGGGAGGGCTCCCGCCGAGGGGACGCACCCGGCCGAAGGGACGCACCCGGCCGACGGGGGACTCGACGCCCTGTGGGCGGCGGCCACGCGGCGCGAACGGGTGGCCATCCGGGAGATCGCCGCGACCGAGCGCTTCCGGGCGGCGGTCACCTGGCAGAACCCGGGGGTGCTGGACACCGCGTTCACCCCGCTGCTGGCCCAACCGCTCGACGACGACCGGGCCGCCGCCAAGCGGCGGTCCCGGGAACGGCTGGTGACCAGCTACTGGCAGCGGTACTGCGTCAAGAACGACTCGATCGGCTTCTTCGGACCGGCCGTCTGGGGGCGGCTGTCCGACGACGACCCGACCGCCGTCCGGTTCCGGCACGGCCCGGCCCTGACCGATCGGCAGTGGACCGACGTGGAGCCCTGGGCGGTCGACCTGCTCGCCCGTGAGCTGAACCGGGATCGCCGCCTGGCACCCTGGCTGGCCCCTCGGCGGGCGCCCGTCCTGTGGTGGGACGGTACGCAGGCCGCGCTGCCCGGCCGCCGCCCGGAGCCGGTCGATCCGGTGGCCCGTACCCTGCTCGCCCAGTGCGACGGACGACGCCCGGCGCACGAGGTGGTCGCCCTGGCCGGCGCGGATCTGGGCCGCCCGGCGGAGGAGCTGTTCCCGGTCCTGGACGGGCTTCGTCGACGGCGCTGGCTGCTGTGGGACGTGGACACCAGTGGTGACCTGGACTCGCTCGACCAGCTCCGCGCGCTGGTGGAGACCATCGACGATCCGGCCGTGCGCGGACCGGCGTCCGACGCCGTGGCCCGCCTCGACCGGGCCCGGCGGGAGGTCGACCGCGACGGGACAGATTCGGACTCGCTCCGGTCCGCGCTCGACCGCGCCGCGGACACCTTCACCACGTTGACCGGCGCGGCACCGGTCCGGCGGGCCGGTCAGACGTACGGCGGCCGGACGCTGGTCGTGCAGGACTGCCGGCGGGACCTGCGACTCACCGTCGGTGCCGACCTGCTCACCGCGCTAAGCCCGGTCGACCTGCTGCTCCAGGCGGGCAGATGGCTGACCTGGCAGGTGCGGACCACGCTGCTGGAGCGGGTACGCGAGCCGTACGAGCGGGTCCGCCAGCGCGGCGGCGGACGTCCGGTCGATCTCGCCTCGCTCTGGCTGGAGTGCATCCCACTGCTCGGCACCGCCCTCGACGACCTGGTCGAGGATGTCTCTGCCGAGGCGCGACGGCGCTGGCAGGAGATCCTCGCGTGGCCGACCGGCGCACGTCGGTTCGACGCCGATCCCGACACGCTGCGCCCGGAGGTCGAGCGGGTCTTCGCCGCCCCGGCGAGCGGCTGGAGCGAGGGGCGGTACGCCAGCCCCGACTTCATGATCGCCGCGTCCGACGCGGACGCCGTCAACCGGGGCGAGTTCACACCGGTCCTCGGCGAGCTGCACCTGGGCGTCAACTCGCTGGACTATGCCTACTTCGCCCGGCTGCACCCGACCCGCGACGACCTGCTGCGAGAGGTCGACCTGGACTTCCCCCGGCCCCGGCTGCTGGTCATGGCACCGATGGAGGCCGGGGCGAACCTCGTGCCACGGACCCAACGGGCGCTGGTCCGTCCGCAGGACCACGTGGTGGCGCTGACCAGTCGGGTACCGTTCCCGACCCGGGGACGACCGCTCGACGGTGCCGACCTGACCGTCACCGAGAAGCCCGACGGTTGGGAGATCCAGCTGCCCGGCGGGGAGCGGTTCGATCTCATGGAGGTCTTCGCGCAACCGTTGAAGACCGCGCTGATGGCCCGGGTGTCCTTCTTCCGTGGCGAGCACCTGCCCCGGATCAGCTTCGGCCGGCTGGTCGTGGTGCGGGAACAGTGGCGGATCGCGGCCGACGAGCTCACCTTCGCCGCCGTCCGCGACGCGCGGGACCGGTACGCGCACGCCCGCCGCTGGTGGCGACGCCGCGACCTGCCCACGCGGGTCTTCGTCAAGTCACCGCTGGAACGCAAACCGTTCCACGTCGACGCCGACAGTCCCGCCCTGGTGGACCTGCTCTGCGCTGCGGTGCGCCGGCTGAAGACCGACGGTCCCGGTCACCGCCTGACCATCAGCGAGATGCTGCCGGCCACGGACGAGTGTTGGCTCACCGACCAGGCCGGCCAGCGGTACACCGCCGAACTCCGGCTGGTCGCGGTGGACCGGGCCAGCTGACGCGAGTGAAGGAGAAATTCGTGGCCCGTCCGGTGGTGGAGGTGTCGGGGCTCTCCCGTACGTTCACGGTCCGTAAGGAGACCGTGAGCGCGTTGCGCGACGTCACGTTCACGCTGCACGAGGGGGAGGTCGTCGGGCTGCTCGGGTCGAACGGCGCGGGAAAGACCACGTTGACCAAGATCCTGAGCGCGCTGCTGCTGCCGACCGGCGGGTCGGCGCGGATCCTCGGCCACGACGTGGTCCGCCATCCCCGACAGGTACGCGAGCGGATCGGCGTCATCTTCGGGGGCGAGACGGGGCTCTACGACCGCCTGACCGGCCGGGAGAACATCCGGTTCTTCGCCATGCTCAACGGCGTACGGCGACGGCAGATCACCGAGCGGATCGCGGCGGCGCTCGACGAGGTGGGGCTGACCGGTGCCGCCGACCGACCGGTGGAGACCTACTCCAAGGGCATGCGGCAACGCCTGCACATCGCCATCGGCACCGTGCACCGGCCCCGCGTGCTGCTCCTGGACGAACCGACCATCGGACTCGACCCGATCGAGGCGGAACGGCTGCGTACGGCGATCGGCCGGCTCCGTGACGACGGGGTCTCCGTGCTGCTGACCAGTCACTACCTGCTGGACGTGGAACGGCTGGCGGACCGGGTGCTGGTCCTGGCCGACGGCACCATCAGCGCGAACATGACGACCGGCGAGTTCGCGCGGGCCGCCGGATACCGGGCGGTGGTGACGGTGCGCGCCCGTGGCAAGGTGCCGCCCGGGCTGACCGACGGCGGTGTCGGCGTACTGGTCGACGGGATCGTCGAGGACGACGACGTGTGGTCGGCGCGGCTCCGGGTGCAGGACTGGGGCCCGACCTCGTTCGCCCATCTCAGCAGTGTGTTGAGCGACGCCGACGTACTGGACGTCGACGTGGCGCCGGTCCGGCTGGAGGACGTGTACGCGACCCTGGACCTCGGCGGGCGGCGGTGAGCCGGGCCGCCGTCCCGGTCCGGTCGGGCACGCCCGGATCGGACGACCGGACCGGATCCGCCGGGACGCGACCCGGGCCGGATCGGGAGTGGCTCTGGGTGCTGTTCTCCTCGCTCCGGTTGCAGACCCGCCTGATGCGGGGCAGCCCGTTCGCCGTGCTGCTGGGGATCGTGCAGCCGGTGGCCCTGCTCGCGGTCACCGTCGGCGCGAACGACCAGCTCACCACAGAGGCCACCACCCGGTTCACCGTCGGCGTGGTGATGATGGCGTTCTGGGGGGCCACGATCTGGACCGCCGGCGGCATCCTCCAGTTCGAGGTGCACGCCGGCACCCTGCGTGCCAACGTGACCAGCACCCGGTCGCCGCAGGTGATCCTGCTCGGCAAGTGTCTGGGTGCCAGCCTGTACACGCTGCCGATGATCGTGGTGACGACGATCGTCACCGTCCTGCTGCTGGGCGCGCCGCTGCGGGCGGATCGCCCGGGTCTGCTGCTGGTCGGCCTGCTGCTGGTCGCGGTCTCGGGCACCGGGCTGGGAATGCTGCTGTCCTGCCTGTTCCTGCTGACCCGACACGGCAACCACTGGTCGAGTGCGCTGATGTACCCGATCTACATCCTCGGTGGCTTCATGATCCCCATCGACCTGCTGCCCGGGGGCGTCCGGTGGATCTCGACGGTGGTCAGCCTGCGGTGGGCGACCGACTTCCTCACCGCCGCCGCGGCCGGTCGCTTCGCCGCCGGCTCGCTGGCCATGGTGGTGGCGCTGACCGTCGGCTACTTCGCGCTCGGCTGGTACGCGCTCCGGCAGATCATCCGCCGGGCCAAGCGGGAGGCACTCCTTGACCGTCGCTGAGCAACTGGGCCGGTCGGCCGAGACCGTACGGTTCGGCGTACGGGAGTTCTACGCGGAGAACCCACCGCACATCGTGGTCACCGTCCTGATTCCCCGGGCGGTGCTCCAGGCGCTCTTCATGACGCTGCTCGGCGGCGTGATCGGCGGCCCCGAGCTGCGGGAGTACGCGTTCGTCGGGTCGCTCGCGGTGATCCTGCCGCTCGCCGGGGTGATCGCGGTCGGAGAGATCCCGGGCAACGACAAGTGGAACGGGACCTTCTACCGGGTCCGCAGCGGACGGATGCACCCGTTCGTGATCTTCTTCCTGCGGGCCCTGCCGTACGTCCTGCTCGGCGTCGTCTTCAGCGCGGTGTCTCTGCTCGTGGTCGGCGCGCTCACCGGCATGGGCGGGCTGATCCTGCGGCTCGTCCCGCTCCTGCCGCTGTACGTCCTGATGTCGGTGACCGTGACCGCCGCCGGGCTGGCCGCGGCGGCCTTCGCGGTCGGCCGGCGGGCCGACGTGCTGATCGGCAACCTGCTGTCGTACCTGATCCTGTTCGCCGGGGGGATCCTGGTGCCACCGGGCCGGCTCGCGGTGGCCGACCTGGTCGGTGCCGTGCTGCCGGTCCGGCACGGCCTCCAGGCGGTGCACGCGGCGCTGGCCGGCGAGCCCTGGCTCGGCCACGCGGCGCTGGAGTGCGTGGTGGGTGCGGGCTGGGCGGCGGTGGCCCTGCTGGTGGTGACTCTCCAGGTCCGCCGGGCCCACCGGCACGGTCACGACGACTTCACCTGACCCGGCCGCCGGCGCGTGGCGCGGGGCGTCAACGCGACCGGAACAGCCCCGCGTCCAGGTCGGGCGTGGGTGTCAACGCGACCGGAACAGCCCCGCGTCCAGGTCGGCGTCCACTCCGGCGATCTCCGTCAGCACCTGTACGTAGCGGTCCACGAACCGGTCGGCCCAGGACTGTTCGTACTCGCTGGGCCAGCAGAGCAGCACCACCGTCAGCTCGTCCTCGCTGGCGTGCACGGACAGTTCGAACGGGAAGGGAGTGTCGAGGACGTCCGCGTCGTCCTCGAACTCCAGCCCCGCCACCTCGTTGTCGCCGTGCAGCCGGTTCATGAGCTGGAAGACCATCATCCGCCGGAACCCGTCGCCGGTGACCCCCAGTTCCTCGCGCACGTCGGCGGGGTACTGGTGCAGGTAGAGCTCCTGGTGGGCGAAGGCACCGACGAACGTCCGGTGGGTGTCCCGGACGAACTGCGCCGCGTCCCGCGACTCGGGCACCCGGCAGCGCAGCGGCACCAGGTGGGCGAACGGCCCGACCGTCTCGTTGACCTCCGGCCGGCCCCGGTTGGCGAACAGCGAGAAGATGGTCAGGTCGTCCTGGCCGCTGGCCCGGTGCAGCTCGGCGGCGAACGCGGTGAGCAGGAGCGGGAAGAGCGTGGTGCGGTGCCGCCGGGCGAGGCCGCGCAGCCGGCCGGCAAGCTCTCCAGGGAGGTGCCGGGTGACGGCGACCCGCTCCGGCCAGGGCAAGGTCGGGGCGTCCCGGTCGGGCAGTGCCGGCAGGCAGGCTCCGTCCAGTTGCTTCGACCAGTAGTCCCGCATACGTCGGAGGCCGTCCCCGGTCGACCACTGCCCGGCCCAGGACGTCCAGTCGGAGAACTGCCACGAGACCGCCGGCAGCTCGACCCGTTCACCCGTCCGGCGGCGGTAGAGCGCCTTCAGGTCCCGAGCGATGATCTCGCAGGACCAGTCGTCGGCCAGTAGCGCGTGCAGGTTGAGACGGATCTGGTGGTCGGTGGGGCCGAACCGCTGCACCGTCAGCCACACCGCCGGCCGACTCGACGGGTCGATGTCGGCGGCCTTGCAGGTGGCCGAACGGTCTCGCCGGGCCTCCTCGGACAGGCCGAGGTCGGTGAGGTCGAGCAGGTCGTAGCGGAGCGGTGCCGGCTCGTGGAGGCGCTGCCGGAGCGTCCCGTCGCGGAACTCGAAGGTGGTCCGGAGGATCTCGTGCCGGGCCACCAGGTCCTCGACCGCACCGCCCAGTGCGTCGAGGTCCAGCGCGCCCCGGATCCGGAAGCGGATGGACGAGTCGAGCACTTCCGCGCCGTCGCGTTGGTACGCGGACCACAGTTGACGCTGGCCGACGGACGCTTCGATGTCAGAAGTCACGACAACTCCACTCGCGATGGTCCGGGCATCGACGGGTGACTGACGCTACGCTCGAGCATCGGACACTGTCGGTAACCAGCCTGCTCGCCCGTCCAAGTCCGGGGTTCGCCACGAATCGTAGCCGGTCGACATCCAATGCTGAAGGTCGCCAGGACGGTGTCCAGCCACTTCCGGGCTACGAGGCTTCGATGCACCCGCGTCGGGTGATGCCTGCCGGTGGTGGCGCCGCCTGCGGGCGGCACTGCCGACCACTACGGACTGTCACACCTGGCGAGGATCTGCTGCCAGCCCGCCCGCCACCAGCCCGACGTTGCGGCAGGCGGGCAGGTCCGTCCGACGTCAGGCCGACAGCGAGGAGAGCGCCTCGGCGAGCTCCTCGGCCGTCGGATAGATGAACATCTGGGCGATTGGCACCGCCACGCCGGCCTGCTGGTTGATCATGGCAGCCGCGTCGACCGCGGCGGTCGAGTCGCCGCCGCTCTCGAAGAAGTCGTCCTGCGCGGACATCGAGGGGTTCTTCAGCACGACCCGGAAGACGGCCAGGATCTGATCGCTGAGCTGAGCAGTCATGCCCGGATCCTAGCGCTGACCTGTGCATATGAACGCAACTCACCTATTGCCGACCCAGTTTGATCGACTACCGTACCTGCACGGAGCGCCCTACCGCACCAGACGGTGAAGCTGGCCTCCGACGGCCGTGATGCTCTCCGGCCCCGGTCGATTCTGCCCGCGCGACTGAGGCCCCGGCGGACGCCACCGACAACCAGGACAGTCACCGTCAACACCGGCGGCGGCTTGCCATAACCACGCGAAATGTGGGGAGAAGTCATGTCATCAGGTCATCGCTCGATCTTCGTCGAACCACACCGGTCGCCGGCCGGTGTGCGACGGCTGACCGAGGACCAACTCGACCACGCGCGCAACCTGTTGCGGGTCGAGGGGGCAGTGATCCTGTCGGGAATCGTGCCGGCGGAACTGGTGGCGCGGCTCCGCGACGCGATGCTGGCGGATCTCGCCCGGCGCGAGCGTCCACTGCCCACCAACTTCGTGAGCGGTCACATCCAGCAGGACCCGCCGCCGGTGCCCGAGCTGCTCCTCCCCGAAATCATGACCAACGAGTCGGTGTACGCGGTGACCACCAGCCTGCTCGGGTCGGACGCCAAGAACGCGGTCTACAGCGGCAACATCAACCTCCCGGGCAGCGGGGAGCAGCCGGTGCACCTCGACGAGGGTCACCTCTGGCCCGGACCGACCGAGCATCCGCCGTACGCGCTGGAGGTCGACATCCCGCTGATCGACTTCACCCTGCACAACGGCACCACCGAGTACTGGCTCGGCACCCACCAGCTCAACCCCGTGGGCTGGTACGACGACTCGGGTCGGGTCAGCGCGTCGGCGCTGGAGGAGCGCCGCGCGGTCCGGCCGCCCCAACGGTTCGACATCCCGGCCGGCTCGGCGGTCATCCGGGACGCCCGGCTGTGGCACCGGGGCACGGTGAACCACTCCTCCGCGCCCCGCCCGATGGTGGCCATGACCCACTACTGCGACTGGTTCGAGACACCGCCGATCGTCCTGCCGACCGCGGTACGGCCGTGGATCGAGTCGTCGCCGTACCGGACGAGTGCGACCTTCACCGACGAGCCGATCGACTACTTGACGTCCGCGCATGCCTTCGCGATCCAATGAGCGCAGATCGCCCGGCGGTCGGCCCGGCCAGCGGGTGACCGGGCGGATGCGGAAGGGGAGTCACTGGTGAGGACATTGGTCGTCGGGGGTACCGGCACGGTCGGACCGGGCGTGGTCCGTGGGCTGGTGGACGCCGGACACGACGTGGTGGTCGCCCACCGTGGCGAGACCGTCGCCGAACTGCCCGGCGGGGTGTCGGTCGCCCGGGTCGACCGGCATCTCGACGGGGCGCTGGCAGAGCTGGTGTCGACCGTACGCCCGGATGCGGTGGTGGATCTGACCTGCGACGACGAGGAGGACGGCCGGCTCACCGTGGCCGCCTGCCGGGAGGTCGACCGGTTGCTGGTCGTCTCCTCCGTCAACGCCGCCGGCGGTCCGCTGCCGACGCCGGTGCACGAGCGGGTGGCACCCGCCCCGGTGTCCGACTACGGTCGCGACAAGCTCGGCCTGGAGCAGGCGGTCCGGGACAGCTGGGCGACGGGGGACTCCCGCGCGCTCCTGGTCCGGCTCGGTCCGGTGTACCGGCCGGGCAGTCCGCTGGACGGACAGCTCGCCGAGGACACGTACTGGCTCGGGCAGGCGCTGGCCGGTGAGCCGGCGGTCCTGGCCGACGAGGGCGAGCGGTACTGGAACCTGCTGCATGCCGAGGACGCCGGACGCGCCTTCGCCACCCTCCTGGCCAACCCGGCCGCCGAGCGGGACCTGGTGCTGGTCGCGTCCCGACGCCCGATCCGCTGGCGTGACCTGTACCGGACCGTCCACTCCGGGCTCGGCCTGTCGACGCGGACCGTGTCCGCCCCGGCGCAGTGGCTCGTCGAACAGCTCAGCGACGACGAGTGGCTCCAGGAGACGTCGCTGTGGGACCAGGTCTACGACCTCAGCCTGCTGGAACGGCTGGCCCCGGAGTACCAGGAGCACGCGGGCGACAAGGACCTGGTGGCGACGGCCGCGTGGCTGGTCGACCAGGGCGAGACCGGTGATCCGGAGCTGATCGCGGAGATCTCCGGCCTGGGCCGGGCGTGGGCCGCCCGCAACGGGTCGCCGACGGACGGTTAGCCGCCCGGTGTCCCGGGCGGGTCCATCGGGCCCACCCGGGGCCGGTGGGCTGTCCGGTCGGGCGGCGTCCCTGCTGGCGTCACTGGTTGGCGAGGACGACCTGCCGCGCGTCGACGACGATGTCCACCCAGCGTCACCGATCAGGGGACCTGCCGCGAAGGGCAAGGTCGGCCGGACGGAGTTCGTCGCGTCCGGCAGCAGCGCGACGAACTCCATCCGGCCGGGTTCCCGCAGGAGGAGACCGGCGGTCACGCCGACTCGGCGGGCCGTCAGTCGGTCGGGCCGGGCTTGCGGCCGACGGCGACGTAGAACGTGAGGATGCCACCCGGGGCGATGGTGACGGTGTCGTCGTGTGGGCGCCAGTCGGGATACTCCACGACTCCCGGCTCGGTCAGCTCGTACCCGTCGAACAGGGCGACGATCTCGTCGCGCGACCTCGGGGTCAGCTCCGCGCCCACCTCGGTGTTGTACTTGTCCTGCATCTGGGCCATGTCCGGGATGGCCGTCGACCACGAACTGTGGGAGAGCACCAGGAAGCTGCCCGGTGCCGTGGCGTCCCGCAGACGACCGACGATCCCGGCGGGTTCGGCGCTGTCCGGGATGTAGTGCAGCAACCCCAGCAACAGGACACCGACCGGTTCGTTCAGGTCGATCAGGGCCCGCAGGGCGGGGTCGGTCAGGATCTTGTCCGGGTCGCGGACGTCGGCCTGGATCACGGCCACCCGGTCGTTGCCGGCGAGGATCTCGCGGCTGTGCGCCACGGCCACCGGATCGACGTCCACGTAGACCACCCGGGCGTCGGGTGCCGCAGCCTGGGCGACCTCGTGGGTGTTGCTGAAGGTGGGAATGCCCGAGCCGATGTCGACGAACTGACGGACGCCCTGCGCCACCAGGAGCCGGACGGCCCGGACCAGGAACTCCCGGTTGGCCTTCACCAGTTGGGGGAACTGCGGTTCGGTGGTGAGCATGAACTCGCCGAGGTGACGGTCCGCGGCGACGTTGTGGCTGCCGCCGAGGAAGTAGTCGTACACGCGGGCGATGCTCGGTTGCTGGAGATCGACGCCCTCGGGCGCCCAGTTCGGTCGGTCCACACACGCCTCCCATGAGTCTGTGCCGTTCGCCGATTGGCCGGGGATGTTCTCCGATCGTGGTGAGTGGCGGATCACCGGCGACCGGTGGATCGCTGTGGACGTCACGGGGCCGGGACGGCCCACGTCCGGGCCGAACCCGGGGCCCGGCGTCCGCCGCAGGGCACCGGGGAGCCTTCGCCTCGGGGTCAGCCGAAACGCAGGGGCAGCACCTCGGGGCCGTAGATCCCGATGGGGGGCCGCCAGGTGACGGGACCGGCGACCGACGGGGGCCCCAGGCGTCGGGCGAGCACGAGCAGCGCCTCACCGAGTTCGGCACGGGCCAACGCGGCACCCAGACAGGTGTGCGGTCCCCCGCCGAACTGGAGTGGAGGGGTCTGCCGGGCAACCGTGATGTCGAAGGTGCCGGGGTTCTCGTACACCCGGGGGTCCCGGTGCGTCGCGGGCGTCAGGACGACGACCGTCGCGCCCTTCGCGATGTGCAGGCCGTGGTAGTCGAAGTCCTCCTCGGCCCACCGCAGGACGGTCCTCGCCGACGGGGACCAGCGCATGACCTCCTCCACCGCCTGTGCCGCCAGCTCGGGACGCTGGCCCAGCAGACGCCACTGCTCGGGGTGTCGGGAGAAGGTGACCATGGCGTTGGCGAGCTGGTGACGTGTCGCGTCATGAGCGGCGAACATCAGGGTCACGATGAGGTTGAGGACCTCGTCCCTGCTCACCCGACCCTCGTCCCGCTGGGCGGCCAGCAGCGCGGAGATGAGGTCGTCGCCCGGCTCGACCGACTTCCGGTCCATCAGGGCACCGACGTATTCGTACAGGCCGACGACGGCGGCCTCCACCCGTGCCTGGGTGTCACCACCGTGCGCGAAGCTGAGGACCAGGCCGAGGTCCATCGTCCAGTTCTTGAACGTGTCGTAGTCCTCACCGGGCACGCCGAGGAGCTGGCACATCGCCGCGAGGGGCAGCGGGTTGCCGAAGTCGTCGACGAACTCGCACACGTCCACCGACTCGATGTGGTCGGTCAGGCGCTCGGCCTTCGCCCGGATGAAGGGCCGCAGATCATTGATCATGCGTACGGTGAACGCCTTGGTGACCAGGCTGCGCAGGCGACGGTGTTCCTCCCCGTCGAAGGTGACGATCATCGAGACGTACCAGTCGTAGATCGGCCCCTCGGTGATGCCCTGCATCTCGATGAGACGGGTGCCGCCGTGGCCGAGCCTCGGATCGCGCAGAAGCTCCTGTCCCTCGGCGTACCGCAGCACGACGGGACCCACCGGGCTTTCCGCATACCAGCTTTTCGCCTGGGCCGACGCCACCTCGGGGGAATTGAAGTCGAAGTCGGGGTCGGCGAGATCGAGGAACGGAACGTCGTCGGTTACCGGGTCTGGGCTTGCGGTCGATGTCATGCTTCACTCCCGTGGAGCAGGATCCCGCTCCGGCGCATCCGGCCGCACCGGAAGACTAATGACAGGGAGTATGCCACGGCACCACGCTTCATGGGAGCGCTCCTCCATATCTCGCCCCCCATTCCCGCGATTGCCGAAAACATTCGACCAATGGGATTCCCAGACCTCGGAAATGGCCCACACATCCGGAGATAAAAGGTCCACGCAAATCGCGACACACGGGACCAACGAGGCAGTCCTCATCACCGCCGGCCGCCCCTCGGGCGCGTATTGATCGGCGGATCGGGCCTCGGGCGATACGGATCATTCGCCGCAACGGAAATCCGACCATCACCGGCGCACAGAAATTGGACCGGGCCGGGCCGGGCCGGGCCGCTCAATCAGGTCGGCAGCAGGCCCGATGTCCCTGGTGACGACCGGCGTCGTGCGGGATCCCAGTGATCGGCGACCGACTCAGCCGGCTGACGTACGTGATCGCCCACGCGCGCCGCCCGCCCGCCCGGCCGACCCGGAGCCCAACCAGCCCGCATGGAGCCATTCGACGAGGTCAGGGGGCGCGAGTTCCGCCAGACGGTCCTGGTAGCGACGGACGTCGGACGGGCCGAGCAACGCGCGCCACTGCCCGCTGGTGCCGGAGTGGAAGAAGTCCCGGTTGCTACGCCAGAGATTGGCGCTGGCCCCGGGTGCCAACTCGTCGGCACGCTCCCGCATACGCTCGAAGGTGGCCGCGCCGGCGAGCTGCTCGATCCGCCGGTCGCTGACGTCGATCGCCAGCACGGTGGCCAGGTGTCGGAGCTGGCCGGGCAGGTCCGTCAGGAGATCGTTGTAGTGGAACAGCGCCACCCCCGGTTCGTGCCGCCGCTCCCAGAACGTCCGCACGTGGTGGACCAGGTTGACCAGGGTCACGCCCGGGCCGGTCGGGTCGTCGACGAACTCGCCGTCCGCCCACTGCCAGAACCGCTCGAGCGGGTCGGCGGGCGGAGTCGGGACCTTCCGGGGGTCGATGCCGGCCCTGGCGGCCTCGGCCACTCTGACTGCGGGATTGATGTTGGCGCTGGCCGCGTCGAAGGACATCGCGACATCGCGTGGATCGCGGCCCTGGCAGACATAGGTCACCCGCTCGTCGAAGGGGAGTCCGTCGAGCGGCGTGTGGGTCTTGATGAAGCGTCGGTGCTGTTGGGCTTCGAGCGTCGCGCAGGTGCTGGCGAGGTCGTGGCTCACGGCATCGAGCCATGGGGAGATCTCGGTCAGCGGACGAGGGAACTCGGGCGAATCGAAGATCAGCAGAGCGCACAGCATCTGCATCCAACTCGTTCCACATTTCGGCGGCGTGCTGATCACCACGTCACCGTCCCGCATCGGGAAACCGGCCCACAGAGCACTGTCGGACACCCTGGTTCGATACCGTCGGACCTCCGCCATAGCCACAGACCCTCCCGCGCCGTCGACCCCACCCGCCCTAATCAGCATCGCAGTGTAGCAAGTCGACCGGCCGGCAATTGAGATCTTGAATGCGTCAGACCGATCCCGGGTTGATCGATTGCTGGGGCTTTTCGCGAATAACGGAATGCCACGGCCGACGGACGTCACCCACCCGTTCAGGGTGGCACCGCAAAGGTGGCCGCCGGCCGTTTTCGACACCCTGTTCGCATTGGTCCGATTGGTCACCACCTGCACAAGCCCACCTGCCTACGGCGCATCGCGCAGCGCGCACTCCCTCCCGGTCGACGCAGACCCGCGAGACGTCGAAGCACCCGGTCCACCGATGGGCGGTACCGACGCGGCGCGACCGGTCGGGCCGTACGCGGCGGACCGGCCGACTGGCATCAAGGCGGCGGTGGCCACGGGTGGACCGGACCATCCTCGCCGATGTCGCGCAAAACCCGTAATCATCAGCGGACAGGGCCGCTTTTCACCTCATCGGCGGTCACCGGTAACGCCTCCACAATGGATTGCTGACAGGAGTTTCGGACGCCGGTACCCTGTGGACACTTGAGATCGACATCAAGCTATCCAGTGCAATCGCCTGCCGGACAACCGCCTGCCGTGGCCGGCGGCTGCCGCAGGTGCCCACCGCGCCGACGTCCGTGGTCCCATCACGGCGGACGGTCCACTGGAACGGTGTACGTCGATATATCGGCGCGGGCCTACCGTGTCGAAAGAGAGGGAAAAGGATGCACCGGGTCAGATTGTCTCGTTGGCGGCTACTATCCGCCGTCGTCGTTCTCGGGGCCCTGCCGGCTCTCGCCGCCACCCCGTCCGCGGCAGCGGGACTGTTGCCGTCCACACCACCTACCTTCGAGCACGAACTGCTGGCAAAGGCCGCCCCCGACGAGTGCTTCGACGGGATCGGCTTGCCCTACCCGGCCGGCCCCCCGTGCGAGCAGGGCCAAGCCAAGGTCAACCAGGCCTACGTGTGGTCGCTCGCCCGGGCGGACAACCGCCTGTGGTTCGGCACCGGGGCGAACGTCAACTGCATCGTCGGCGGTACGACCCTCTCCCGACCGAATCCCCGGCTCAACGACGACTACGTGTGCGAGTACGCCGAGAGCCAGGTCGTGAAACAGAACCCGACCATGCCCACCAACGTCGGCGACCACCGCCACCCCCGGGCCTACGTCTACGACCAGTCCTCCCGGGTGCTGACCGAGAAGACGGACGACATCAAGAACGCCTCCGCCGACGACACCTCCCGGCTGCGGCGGACCCTGGGACTGCGGGCCGGTGCGACGCACCAGGGCGTCGTCCTCCTGGCCGGGCCCGCCCTCGGGCAGTCGGTCAACATGTTCGCGTTCGACACGACGACCGGGCAGTACCTCGGCTCGGCGAGCTTCGCCAAGTACGGCAACATCCGCAACTTCGTGATCGCCGACAACGTCCTCTATGCCGGAGTGGGCGTCGGCGCCAACGGCCGCGAGGGCGGATACGTCCTGCGGTGGGCCGGGGACCGCACCAACCCGTTCAACTTCGTCGAGGTCGGGCAACTGGCGGCCCAGGTGGCCGACCTGGCGGTGCACGAGGGACGGATCTTCGTCAGCACCTGGTCGGCGGCGAGCGGCGGCGCGCTCGCCGCAGGTTCGACGGCCCGCAGTTCCGGGCTGATCGGAAACGTCACCGGATCACTGCTCGGTCTCATCGGCATCAAGCCGGTCGAGGACGCGGATCCCGGAGTCGCCGGGGTGTGGATGAGCCCACCGCTGGCAGAGGGAGACCCCGGACTGACGGCAGGCGACAGCGCACGCTGGAAGCTGGTGTGGAGCGCGTCCTCCTACGAGCCGGATCCGATCATCGCCGGCACGTACGGCCTCGGCGCCCTGATGTCGTACGACGGGTACCTCTACTGGGGCACGATGCACGTGCCGATGAAGTCGACGAGCAAGGTCGCCGAGACGTACCCGCCGGCGGACGAGATCAAGGCTCGGGAACTGCTGGAGAACTCCCAGCGTGCGGTGAGCATCTTCCGGGGCAAGCGGTTCGGCACCCTCCTCGAGGACGTCGACCTGCTCTACGGAGAGGCGAAACTGCCGGCGTACGACGCGACCGCGAACGACGGCGCGGGTGCCTGGGAGTACGTCTCCACCGGGCACCGCGCCCTCCACGGCCGCATCGGCTTCGGCAACATCTACACCAACTACACCTGGACCATGGAGGTGGCCGGCGGACGACTGTTCATCGGCACCATGGACTGGAGTTACCTCGCGAAGGACCTGCTGCCCGACGCCGCGGCGCAGATGGGCTTCCGCAACGCGGCCAAGGGGCTCAGCAGCGAACTCGACCCGATCGTGATCGACCCGGCGCTCTACGGCGGCGACCTGTGGATGTACGAGTCGAGCCTGCGGCCCGCCACGGCGGTGAACACCAAGGGACTGGGCAACCACCTCAACTACGGCTTCCGCACGATGCTCCCGGACGGTGCGAACCTGTACCTCGGTACGGCGAACCCGATGAACCTGCGGACCGATCCGACCGACGACGTCCCGGAAGGCGGCTGGGAGTTGCTCAAGCTGACCCCGGTCGCGGACTGAGCGACCGGACCTGCCTGAAGAGCTGGTCGTCGGCCGTCGGCTGACGCACTGACCTGCCCCACGACCGAGGCGGCAGCCGGGTGACGGACAACGTCGTCCAGCTGCCGCCTCGATCGGTCATGGTCGGCGACGACCTGTACACGTGCGAGTGGAGTGTCAGGCAGCGCCCCCGTTGACGTACAGCACCTGGCCGTTGATCCAGCGGGCGGCCGGGCTGGCGAGGAAGGCCACCAGGTCGGCGGTGTCGGTGGGGTCGCCGAGCCGGTTCATCGGCGACATCGCCGCCATCCGGGCAATGACCTGCTCGTCCTTACCCTTGAGGAAGAGGGCGGTGGCGGTGGCCCCGGGTGCGACAGCGTTCACGGTGATGTCACGCTCCCCCAGCTCCCGGGCCAGGATCAGGGTGATCGCGTCCACCGCCGCCTTGCTCGCGGCGTAGGCGGCGTAGCCGGGCAGGGACAGCCGGGGTGTCGTGCTGGAGATGTTGACGATCGTGCCCCCGGGCCGGACCCGGCGGGCCGCCTGCTGGTCGACCACGAAGGTGCCGCGAACATTCGTACGGTGCACCCGGTCCAGGTCTTCGAGGTCCAGCTCGGTCATGGGGGCGTGGACCACGATTCCGGCCGAGTTCACCACGACGTCGATCCCGCCGTAGGTCCGCTCGGCGGTGTCGAAGAGTCTGGCCACCGCGAACTCGTCGGCGACATCGGCCTGCACCGCGACGGCGTCTCCACCGGCGGCGATGATCGCGGCCACCGTCTGCTCCGCCTCGACCTTGCTGGTGGCGAAGTTCAGCACCACCGCGTAGCCGTCCGCCGCCAACCGTTTGACGATCTGACGGCCGATGCCCTGGGAGCCACCGGTGACGATCGCGACACGCTGCGGGACGGCCATGATGAGCTCTCCTTGATCCTGAGGACCCCGTCGCGGTGAAGGTGCTCCAGCGACCGGATTAGATCAAAGAAAGACGTCTACGGCTGCCCCTACCTGCCTTTACGGCATTTGCCGGAGCGACGAATCGGTCATGTTGGGCACGCCGAGCGTGGCCGTCGATCGGCGAAGGCGAGGCCCCGCTCGGCCAGCGTGGCGGCCAGGATGTCGACCGCCTTCGGCCCGACCCCGTGCATGGCCAGCAGGTCGCGACGGCTACAGGCGGCCACCTGCGCGAGCGTCGTGATGCCGGCCGCGAGCAGGGCGCTGTTGGCGGGCCGCCCGATCGGTGGCAGGTCGCCGATCTGCGCCGGCACCTCGCGAGAACTCACGCGATCACGATAGCCTGGCCCGGCCGGGCCAGGTGGGTGATGATCAGGTCGACGAGGTCGATCCGGTTCGCGGTCAGGGACTCGAACCCCTGACCTTCCTTGAGCCAGATGACCTCGTAACGAGTGGCGAGAGCGCGATGGCCCGGGTCACGTCCGAGTCGCACCGGCAGCATCCCGTAGGACGGCTGCGATGCCGCTGTTGCTAGGGTGGTAGGGCGGCGGAGACTGCGGCGAGGAACCAGGGAGCGGATCATGGTGACGGGGGACGACGACATCTCGGGGTGAGCGACCCCACCGCCCGCCGGCCGGTGCCGGGGCGGTCTGTCTCGTCATGCTTCCGTCCGCTCGACCGGGAGCGCCCTGCCGCGTTCCCGGCTTTCCCCGAGGTCTTTCGATGTCCGACGCCTGCATCATCTGTACGAATCTGTCCTTTTTCTGGCCGGACGACACCCCGGTCTTCTCCGACCTGTCCTTCACCGTGCCGCCCGGCCGTACCGGCCTGGTGGCGCCGAACGGTGCCGGCAAGACCACGCTGCTCCGCCTGATCGCCGGCGATCTCACCCCGACCGGCGGCACCGTGACGGTCGACGGCGTGCTCGGCTACCTGCCGCAGAACCTCCCCCTCGCCGGTGACCTGACCGTCGCCGAGGTGCTCGGTATCGACGCGACACTCACGGCACTGCGGGCCATCGAGGCGGGCGACGCGGCGGAGGAGCACTTCACCGCCGTCGGGGACGACTGGGACGTCGAGGAGCGCAGTCGAGCCGAACTCGACCGGCTGGGCCTCGGTGACGTCGCGTTGGACCGGCACCTGCACACTCTCAGCGGCGGGCAGGTCGTCTCCCTCGGCCTGGCGGCGCAGCTGCTCAAGCGTCCGGACGTGCTGCTGTTGGACGAGCCGACCAACAACCTCGACATCGACGCGCGGCACCGGCTGTACGCGGTGCTGGCGGACTGGCCCGGGTGCCTGCTGCTGGTCAGCCACGACCGGCTCCTCCTGGACCGGATGGACCGCATCGCCGAACTCGACCGTGGCGAGGTGCACCTGTTCGGCGGGAACTTCACCGCGTACGAGGAGGCGGCGCGGACGGCACGCGAAGCGGCAGAGCGTACCGTGCGCAGCGCCGAGCAGGAGGTGAAGCGGGAGAAGCGGGAGATGCAGCAGGCCCGGGAGCGGGCCGACCGGCGGGCCAGCAACGCCGCCCGCAACCTCGGTAACGCCGGCCTGGCCCGGATCGTCGCCGGTGGGCTCAAGCGCAGTGCCCAGGAATCGGCTGGCCGGGCGCGGCAGGCGCACGCCAACCGGGTCAGCGAGGCGCAAGCGCGGCTCGACGAAGCCAGCCGGTCGCTGCGCGACGAGCAGATTCTCACCCTCGACCTGCCCGACACCACCGTTCCCGCCGGCCGCACCCTCGTCGCGGGCGAACGGATGCAGGTCCACCACGGCGGCCGGCCCGTCTTCGCCGACGACGGTGTCGACCTGACCATCCGGGGTCCCGAGCGGATCGCGCTGACCGGGCCCAACGGCGCCGGCAAGTCCACTCTGCTGCGCCTGCTGCACGGTGACCTCGACCCGGACGCCGGGCAGGTACGCCGTGCCGAGGGCCGCGTCGCCTACCTCTCGCAACGCCTGGACCTGCTGAATCTGGACCGGACGGTCGCGGAGAACCTCAGCGCGTACGCCCCCGACCGGCCGGAGACCGAACGGATGAACCTGCTGGCCCGCTTCCTGTTCCGTGGTGCGCGGGCACACCTCCCGGTCGGCGCGCTCTCCGGTGGCGAACGGCTGCGCGCCACCCTCGCCTGCGTCCTCTACGCCCAGCCAGCGCCTCACCTGCTGCTACTCGACGAACCCACCAACAACCTCGACCTGGTCAGCGTGAGCCAGCTGGAGAGCGCCCTCACCGCGTACCGGGGTGCGTTCGTGGTGGTCAGCCACGACGAACGATTCCTTACCGACGTCGGCGTGCAGCGGTGGCTGCGCGTCGACGGCGGCCAACTACGCGAGGTCCCCGCACCTGGCAGCGTCTGAGTTGTCGGGTGGGAAGTCGCGGACGGGCCCTCTCGGTGAGTGGTCGGTCACGGCAGGATCTCGACGTACCCGTCGGCTCCGTGGACGCGGATCCGCTGCCCGTCCCGGATCAGCCGAGTGGCCTGCTCCACGCCCACGACGGCCGGCAGGCCGTACTCCCGGGCGATCACCGCGCCATGGGTCATCAGGCCGCCCACCTCCGTCACCAGGCCCGCGACCGCGACGAACAGGGGGGTCCAGCTGGGGTCCGTGTAGGCCGTGACCAGGATGTCGCCCGCCTCGAGATCGGCCTCCGCCATGTCCAGGACGACTCGGGCCCTCCCCTCGACGGTCCCGGCGGAGACCGGTAGGCCGATCAGGGCACCGGCCGGCACCCCGTCGCGGCGGTACGACCCGGCGACGGTTTCGCCGTCCGACGTGAGCAGCCGGGGCGGCGTGAGCGCCTGGTACGACCGGAACGCGTCCCTGCGCTGGCGGATGAGCCGGTCGTCCACCTGGTTCGTGCGCGCGACGTCGTGGAACTCCTGGAACGTGAGGAAGAAGACGTCCTCCTTGTCGCGGAGCACGTGGGCCCGGACGAGGCGCTCGGCCTCGTCCAGCAGGGCCTGTTTGTAGACGAAGTAGCGACTCACGATGCCGTACTTCGGGTACTCCCGGTACCCGATGAAGGTCCGGACCCGGTCGATCATCCGCTTGGCCTCGGTGGCCTTGTGCTCCCCGTCCGGCAGGGCCCGTAGGCGCACCAGCACCTCCTGTGCCTTCCTCTCCGCTTCCTGCCGTCCCTGCTCGAAGCGCCGCTCGGCGGCACCCGGCTCGAAGTTCCTGACGTTGTCGAGGATCACGGGCACGAGCGTGGTGGGACGCTCGCTCCAACGCGGCCGCGTGATGTCGATTTCGCCGACGCAACGCATGCCGTACCGGTCGAGGTAGGCCTTGATGGCGTCGCGCGCTTCGGTCCCGCCCGCGAGCTTCGGCAGCTCGTCCAGAAAACCCTCGTCCCGGACGTCGTGCAGGAAGGCCACCACCTCCGGGTGCGGGCGGATCACGTCGGCGACGTCGAGGAGCGCCAGCCCCATCTCCGACGTGACGTTACCGGGGGCGGAGAGCGTGAGAGTGTCGGCGGCGTTCTTCTCGCCCAGCCACTCCTGCAGCTTGTCGTTGAGCCACCACGTGGCCTCCATCCCGGCCATGATCGCCTGCATGCTCAGTGGTTCACTGAGGAGCCGCCGGTGCTCCTCGAACGCCTCCAGCAGGAAGTCGAACAGCGCCGGTCCGTGCTTCGTCCGGACCTCGCTCCGCAGAGCGGCGACGGATGCCTGGGTGCGCTCGATCAGCTCGGCGACGATGGCCGGATCGGTCTCGATCGGGGCGGGCGTGCCGCCGGGCGGCGGCCCGCTGGGACCCTCGTCCGGAAGCGACGGGACGAAGTCGTCGCGGTCGAGGACGGTCTCCAGCGCGTCCCTGGTCAGCGGATCGGATCTCCCCGCCATCTCCAGGAGGCCGGCGCGGCTCGCGGGCGAGGCCAGGCGCCGGGTGACGTCGACGAACAGCCGCCCGCCGGCCTCGTGCATCGGCGCCAGGGCCGTCAGCCGCCACATCGAGAGCCCCAAGGGCTTCATCGGGTCGGTCATCATCTGCTGGTGACCGACGGAGAGGTAGACGTGGTTCTCCCCGTCGCCGGCCGCCGGGATCGGGAACAGCGTGGTGATCGGCCGGCTCTGGACGATCTGGAAGTCGTCGTCGACCAGGCACCATTCGATGTCCTGGGGACAGCCGAAGTGTGCTTCGATCCGCCGACCGAGTTGCACGAGCTGCACGACCTGCGCGTCCGCCAGCGCTGGCTGCTCCTGTCGCGCCGGGTCGACCGCCCGTTCCTGCGTCCCGCCTCCCGGCAGCGCGTGGATGGCCCGCTGCTTGGCGGCGACCGCCCTGGCGACCACCTCGCCGTCGCGCACCTTGAACACGTCCGCGTTCACCAGGCCGGAGACCAGGGCCTCACCGAGGCCGAAGCTGGCGTCCACGGAGGCGACCTTCCGGTTGCCCGTGACGGGGTCGGCCGTGAACAGGATGCCGGCCACGTCCGGGAAGACCATCTGCTGCACGACCACGGCCATATGGACCGTACGGTGGTCGATGCCGTTGCGCTGGCGGTAGATCACGGCCCGCTCGGTGAACAGCGAGGCCCAGCACCGGCTGACGTGCTGGAGGACCGCGGCCGGGCCCACGACGTTCAGGTACGTGTCCTGCTGACCCGCGAAAGAGGCGGTCGGCAGGTCCTCTGCGGTCGCGCTGGATCGGACAGCGTACGCAGCTTGCTCGCCGAGTCGGGCGAGAGCGCGGGTGATCGCCGCCGCGAGGTCGCCAGGAACGGCGACGCCTTCGACGGTCCGGCGGATCTCCGCGCTGAGCGTGCGGACCGCCTCCCGATCATCCGGGTTCAGGCGCGAGAGCTGATCGAGCCGATCGTCGATCGACGGCGCTTCCGCCATGATCCGCCGAAAGGCGTCCGTCGTCACGCAGAAGCCGGCCGGCACGCGAATGCCGTCGATCCGCGACAGCGCCCCCAGGTGCGCGCCCTTGCCGCCGACCACCGCGACCTGCGTTTCGTCAACCTCGTGCAGACCCAACACGTACTGCTCGATCATCGCGACACCTCCGCGCCGAGCGCCCACAACCGCACCGCCGATCCCACCAGTGGTTCGACGTCACCGCGTCCCCCGTACGCCGACAACAACACACGCACGTCGCGCCCCATTTCTTCGCCGGTGCTCGGTCCGGCCGACGATTCTGCGGCAAAACCCGGGCCTTGCCGCAAGCCCCCGGGTGCGATATACATTAAGAGTGGCAAGGAGTGCGATCTCCTTGTCCTTTCTTTTTGCCCCGCAGGAAGCGCAGGGTGGCCAGGTCGCGAATGGGCCTCTCATCGACACCGGGTTGAACTCGGAAGTCGAGATCCGCGACAGGCCACCGCTCCGCGACGCCCGGAGTCGGCCGAGGCCGCCGGCTGCCTCGATGCTGGACGACCGGGGCAACGGCGGCTGGCCTACCACCGTGGGTCGCCCGGCGGCCGGACGCGGGTCCTCGGCGGGCGGTCGGACCCGACGGCGGGGCGGCAGGCGGAATGGGGCGGCCGTACAGTGTGCCCCACCCCTTGACAAGGAGAGTGCCGTGACGCAGCCACCGGCGCCCCGACCGTCCGATGCGGACTCCGGCAGCGGCACCATGCCGCCGTACCTGCTGGCCATGCCGGCGGGCGCGGAAGGCCCCGGCGCCATTCCGTGGCCGGAGGGCCAGCCCGCGTGGGCGATCCCGGTCGAGCTTCCGCCCGGCACCCGTGGGTACGCCGTGTTCATCCCACTGGTGCCGGTCGCCGGGGCCGACGCGACTGCCACGACGATGACCACCGCGCCCTTGCCAGCCCCGGCGGCGACCACGATCGGCGGGCTGCCGGTGTCCGAGTCCGCAGCGCACGGTCGGACCGCCACTCCCGCCGAGACCGCCCCACCACGGACAGCGGGTACGACAGCGTCCGCCCCGGTGGCACCGGTCGCCGCGCCCGTCGGTGCCCCGACGAACGGGGGCACCCCGGCGACCATCGCGTCCGGCCCCGGCGGCCCTCCCCGGCCCGCCGCGACACCCGCTACCGCCGGCACCACACCGCCCGCTGGGACCTTCGGTCCTCCGGCGCACCCCGCCGCCTTCGGCGGCCCGCCCGGCGCTCCGACGCACCTGGGGATGGCCGGTGGCTTCTACCGGCCGAAGCCGCCCGAACCGTCGTTCCTCCAGCGACACTGGCCCGGTCCGAAGCCGGCACGCGGACGGGCGGTGCCCGCTGCGGTCCTCGTCGGCGCGCTCGGGCTGGCGTTCTTCGTGCCGCTCGGCCGCACCGGAATCGGGTGGTTCCTCGGCTGGCTGGCGCTGACCGCAGCCGTGGTGTTCGCGGTCCGGCGGGCGGTGGCGGAGCTGCCGCGTACCGAACGGTGGGTTCGGGCCGGCTGGGCGGCGGCGGCGCTGGCGCTGCTGGCGGTGCCGACGTTCCGCAACGCCTGGTGGTTGGTGACGTTCTGCGTCCTGGGCGCGCTTGGCTGCGCGGCGCTCGGCGTGGTCGGGGGCCGGCTCATCCGGTCGATCCTGTTCAGCCTGGTGGCCGCGCCGACTGCGGCGTTCCGGGGGCTGCCCTGGGTACGCGCCCACTTCCGGTCCGCCGCCGACCCGGGACTGCTCCGTCGCGTGGTCGGCTCGGCCACGGCCACCATCGCCGCGCTGGTCGTCTTCGGCACCCTGCTCGCCTCCGCCGACAGCGCGTTTTCGGTGCTGCTCGGTGCGATCGTGCCCGAGGTCGGCGTGGGTACGGTGTTCGGCTGGATCTTCCTCGCCACGGTGGGCGCGCTCTGTGTGGTGGCTGCGGTGTGGACCCTCTCCGCGCCACCGGACCTGTCGGCGGTGGACCGGCCGGCCCGCCGCAGCCTCGGCATGATGGAGTGGGCACCGGCCATCGGCGCGCTCACGCTGCTGTTCGGCGGTTTCGTGGCGGTGCAGTTCACCGTGCTGTTCGGTGGCGAGCGGCACGTACTGCGTACGGCCGGCCTGAACTACGCCGAATACGCCCGCAGCGGCTTCTGGCAGCTCGTCACGGTCACCCTGCTGACGTTGGCGCTGCTCGGCGGCGTGGGTCGCTGGGCGCGACGGGAGAGCCGAGCCGAGCGGATCGTGTTGCGCGTGCTGCTCGGTGCGCTGAGCGCGCTCAGCGTCGTGATCGTGATCTCGGCGCTGTCCCGGATGTACACGTACCAGAAGGTCTACAGCTTCACCGGCGAGCGCCTGTTCGTGATGGCGTTCGAGCTGCTGCTCGGCAGCGTCTTCCTGATGGTCCTGATCGCCGGGCTACGGCTGCGGGGCGGCTGGATCCCGCGCGGGACGGTGGTGCTCGCCGTGGCGATGCTGCTCGGCCTGGCGGTGCTCAACCCGGAGGGGTACGCCGCCAACCGCAACATCGACCGGTACCGGGAGACCGACAAGATCGACGCCTGGTATCTGCGGGCGCTGTCGGCCGACGCGACCCCCGCCCTGGCCGGCCTGCCCGGCCCGGTACGCCGCTGCACGCTGAGCTGGATCGCCGAGGACCTCGACGAGCCGGACCCCTGGTACGCCTGGAACCTGGGCCGGCTCCGCGCCCGGCAGGCCCTGGACCGGGCCGGTCCGGACGCGGTCGGCGGGCCGAGCGACTGCCGGGCGGCCGACCAGTTCGACCTGCCGAAGACCCGTCAGCCCCGCTGACCCGGCAGCCCCTGACCTTCTGATCCGCAGACCGATGCATGACGTCGGAGCAGTCACAGAGCGGGGCGGGGCGGGGGGACCGGGGCAGGGCGGGGCGACCGGCCACCACCACGAGATCAGCCGACGGAGCCGTCCGGTCGGGCGACCTCTTCCTCGACCAGCAGCTCGCGGGGCCATGCCGGAACCGGCCACGGAGGTTGTTCAGCGCCTGGCCCGTGAACGCCGGGTCAGGCGTCCACGCGGTAACGCGCGAAGATGGTGCCCTTCGAGAAGGTGTGCTGGTCGAGCAGGGTCAGGTTGCGGCGGACGCCGTCGGGCAGGGAGCGCGTGCCACCGCCGACGAGCACCGGGCAGATGACCAGGCAGATCTCGTCGACCAGGCCGGCCCGGTGGGCCTGGGCGGCCAGGTTGGCGCCGCCGATCGCCAGGTCGCGCGTGGCCGACTCCTTGAGCGCGCGGACCGCCTCCGGGTCGAACGTGCGCTCGATGCGGGTGCGGGCGCTGCGCGGCTCCTCCAGCGTGGACGAATACACGATCTTGTCGGCGGAGCGCCAGATCTCGCTGTAGTCGAGGATGTAGTCGGGGTGGCCGGGTTCCTCGTGCGCCGTCTCCCAGTAGGACATCACGTCGTAGAGCCGGCGGCCGTACAGGTGGGTGCCGATGCCCCGGTCGAGGTCGTTCAGGAAGCGGTGCACCTCTTCGACCGGCTCGCTCCAGCCGAACTTGCCGTTCTCGTCGTTCACGAACCCGTCGAGGGACACGATGTCGGTGCTGATCAGCTTGGCCATCTCTCCGCCTCCGCTTCTGGTTGCATCTTGCAACCGGTATCAGTCTAGTGGCTGAGCATGAAACGTCGGCCTGTGGGTCGGGCTTGGGCGTTGCGCCAGCGGACGTAGCGGGCGATGGCCTGGCCGGGTTCGTCGTGGTTGCGGTGACCGGTGCCGTTGAGCGCGGTAGCACGGGGCAGCGAATCGGCCTCGGTCCAGTTCAACCGGGACGCGTCGGTGGGCATGTACACCAGCTCGACGTTGTTGTCAGCACACCAGGTGCGCACCTCGGCGACCCCGATCCTTGCCGCGTGGAACGCCAGGAGGACCTGCTCGACCTACTCGTGACCGCCCCTCAGCGAAGCGTCTGCGCGCCGATGACGGACAGCATCTGGAGTTTCTCGTAGCTCTCGCTGCCGGGAACCGCGGTGTAGACCATCAGTGAGTGGGCCTGGCCCGGGTCGACCAGGCGCTGACAGTTCAGCTCCAGCGCGCCGACCTCGGGGTGGACGAAGTGCTTGACCTCGTGCGGACGTATCCCGATCTCATGGTCGTCCCACACCCGCCGGAACTCCTCGCTACGGGCCAGCAACAGCTCGGCCAGGTGCGCCGCCCGGGAGTCAGGGCCCCGGAGGGTGACCAGTTCGCGCAGCCCCGAGGCATACATCCGGGTCAGGAACGCATGCTCCTCGGGCGCGTAGATCTGCCGGGCGGCGGGGTTGGTGAACCACCGGTACCCCGCACTGCGGGCAGGACCGGCGTACCGCGTCGTGTTCCCGGTGAGCGCGACACCCATCGGGGACTGTCGCAGGGTTTCGCCCAGTTCGGTGACGATCTCGGCGGGGGTGTCGTCCAGACGGTCGAGCACCCGCAGCAGGCCGGGACTGATGTGGTCGTTGGGGGCGCCTCTGGGTGGCGGGTTGTGGCCGGCGAGGCGGAACAGGTGGTCGCGCTCGTCGATCGACATGTGCAGGCCCTGGGCGATCGAGGCGAGCATTCGGTGCGATGGCTGAGGGCCGCGTTCCCGCTCGAGCCGGGAGTAGTAGTCGGCCGACATGTGACACAGCGATGCGACTTCCTCGCGCCGTAACCCGTTCGTCCTGCGCCGCTGCCCGCGCGGCAGGCCGACGTCTTCTGGTTGCAGTGCCTCACGCCGATTACGGAGGAACTCCGCCAGCCCGGTGCGGTCGATCACGACGCTCCCCCTTCGAGTACTGCCTCGTTTCTACCGCCTGCAGGAAGAGGTAGCCACGGACCGCCGATCCCCCCATCGTGAGCGGAGGGGCGGCCTGGTGAGCCTGTGATCGAGAGGCCGTGGTTACCGCTCCGCCTTCGGCCGACGATCGATGACGTGACTCGAGGACCTGAACAACCAGATGGAGGAGCAAAGCCGATGCCACGTACACCGATCGACATCACCGTCCCCGACCTGTCCGGAAAGCGCGCCGTCGTCACCGGCGCGAGCGACGGGATGGGCCTGGGGATGGCCGCGCGGCTGGCCGCGGCCGGCGCCGAGGTGATCCTGCCCGTCCGCAATCCGCGCAAGGGCGAGGCCGCGATCACCACGATCCGGCAGGCCGCCCCTGGGGCGAAGGTCTCGCTGCGCAGCCTCGACCTGTCCTCGCTGGAGTCGGTCGCGGTCCTGGGCGACGCCCTGCGCGAGGAGGGCCGTCCGATCCACATCTTGATCAACAACGCGGGCGTGATGCGACCGCCGAACCGGCAGACCACGACCGACGGGTTCGAGCTGCAGTTCGGCACCAACCACCTCGGCCACTTCGCGCTGGTCGCCCGGCTCCTCCCGTTGCTGCGCGCCGGCGGTGCGCGGGTTACCTCCCAGGTCAGCATCGCCGCGCGTCGTGGCCGCATCAACTGGGACGACCTGAACTGGGAACGCTCGTACGACGGGATGCGTGCCTACAGCCAGTCGAAGATCGCGTTCGGGCTGTTCGGCCTGGAGTTGGACCGCCGCAGCAAGGCGCACGGTTGGGGCATCACCAGCAACCTCTCCCACCCCGGGGTGGCCCCCACCAGCCTCCTGGCCGCCCGCCCCGAGCTCGGCCGCAGCCAGGACATCCCTCAGTTCCGCCTGATCCGGGCCATGTCCGCTCGTGGCATCCTGCTGGGCACCGTCGAGACCGCGAAGCTGCCCGCGCTCGTGGCCGCGACCGACCCGGACGCCAAGCCCAGCGTCCTCTACGGGCCCAGCGGCCCCGGCAACCTCGGCGGTCCACCCGCCGAGCAGCGGATGTACCCGCCGCTGCGCAGCACCGAGGAGGCCCAGCGGGTCTGGCAGGTCTCCGAGCGGCTCACCAGGACCGCGTTCGTCGCGGCGTGAGCATCACGGGGAGCCACCTGCGCACCCTCGCCCGTCGCACACATCCAACAAGCCGCGCAGCCCCTGGTGAGTGGCCTGTCGGCGGTGGCACCGCCGAGCCGTCGCCCCCGATCCACCTGGCCACCATCGACCTGTTCGTGCTGCCGATCGTCGATCTGCAACAAACCTGCACGTTCCTGCCCTTGCCTCACGAGCAAGCGCTTTCCTAGCCTGTTGTTTCATCGATGTTTCGATCCTTGACCGGGCTGAGGGTGCGGACACGAAGCCACGTGCGGTGTCGGGTTGTCAAGGCAGTGCCTGCACCGTGCTCACTCCTGAGGAGTCCAACAGTGAGAACCACAGTGCGACACAAGCTTCTTGCCGGCGGCACCGCCGTGGCCGCCGCAGCCGCGGTCGCCGCGGCTCTGCCGATGACCCAGGCGTCGGGTGCGTCTGACGGCCCCAGCCCCGCATCGGTCGGCGCCAACGCGACCAACCTCAGCCTCGGGGCCGGCTCCGACGGCTCCAGCAAGGCCAGCGGCACCAGCTACGGCAACGTGCTCGACGGCAGCATGAGCACCTACTGGTCGCCGGCCGGATCGACCGGCCGCATCTCGATCAAATGGGGTTCCGCCACCACGGTGGCCTCGATCAACATCCGGGAGGCGGCCGGCGCCGTCGGGGCCATCGGCTCCTGGCGGGTCGTCAACAACGACACCGGCACCACCCTGGCCAGCGGCACCGGGGCCGGGGTCATCACCTTCGCCGCCACCTCGCTGCGCAAAATCAACTTCGAGATCACCGGCTCGACCGGTACACCGAGGATCGCCGAGTTCGAAACGTACGCCTCGGGCACCACCACCCCGCCGACCACGCCGCCGCCGACGACCGGGCCCACCACTCCGCCGCCGACCACGCCGCCGCCGACCACGCCCCCGCCGTCGAGCAGCACGCTGTACGTGGCACCGACCGGCACCGACAGCGCGGCCGGCACGGAGGCGAACCCGACGACGCTCACCTCCGCGATCACCCGGATCACCGCCGGCGGCACGATCTACCTGCGCGGCGGCACCTACCGCTACTCGCAGACCATCACCATCGGCCAGGGCAACAACGGCACGTCGAGCGCGCGCAAGAACATCTTCGCCTACCCGGGTGAGACCCCGATCCTGAACTTCTCGGCCCAGAGCGAGGATCCGGCGAACCGTGGCCTCGCGGTGGGCGGATCGTACTGGCACATCCGCGGCATCATCGTCGAGCGGGCCGGGGACAACGGCATCCTGCTCGCCGGCAACAACAACATCATCGAGCGTACGGTGACCCGCCACAACCGGGACTCGGGCCTTCAGCTCTCGCGTCTCGTGGCCAACGCGCCCCGCGACCAGTGGCCCTCCAACAACCTTGTGGTCAGCACCGTGTCGCACGACAACGTCGACTCCGACGGTGAGGACGCCGACGGTTTCGCCCCGAAGCTCACCGTCGGCCCCGGCAACGTCTTCCGCTACACCGTGGCACACAACAACATCGACGACGGCTACGACCTCTTCACCAAGAGCGACACCGGGGCCATCGGCGCGGTGACCATCGAGTCCTCTCTCGCCTACGGCAACGGCACCCTGAGCAACGGTGGCCAGGCCGGCAACGGTGACCGCAACGGCTTCAAGCTCGGCGGGGAGGACATCGCGGTGAACCACACCGTCCGGGGCAACATCGCGTACGACAACGGCAAGCACGGGTTCACCTACAACCGCAACCCGGGCGCGATGACGGTGTCGAACAACGCCAACATCGGCAACACCGAGCGCAACTTCAACTTCGACGGCGGCTCCTCGGTGTTCCGGAACAACACCTCGTGCGACAGCGGCTCGAACGACCGGATCGTCGGCAACTCCGACAGTTCGAACCAGTTCTGGTCCGGCACCAACGGATCCCGGTGCTCCCAGTACTCCGGTGCCCTGGGCTGGTCCTTCGCGTCCGATGGTCGCCTCGTCGTGACCTTCGGCGGCAGGGTGGTCACACCGTAACGAAGCAGGACGGCGCCGGCGTCACCACAGCGGTGCCGCCGGCGTCCCGCTGGCCAGCCAGCCGGTGGGTCTGCGACAGCGCTGGACCAGGCCGGACGTGAGGGATCTCGTCGCACGAGCATTGTCGGCATCCGCGCGGTCAGGACCGCGCTGAGCAGTGGGTTTCCGCAAGGATGACCAACAGCGCCGCGACACGGTGGCTGGGCACCACGTAAACGCCACGGTAAGGCGCGTGCAGCCAGCCGACGCTGATCAGTTGGCCCAGGTGGTGGTAAAGCTGGCCGACGGTCAGAGGGAACCGGCGGCGGTGCCGGACTTCCGGGATCCGCGCGACCTTCTTGCCCTCGTCGACGGGCAGGAGTTCTCCACGCCCGGGGCGAAGTTCGCGTATGCCAACACCAACCACGTACTGCTGGGGTTGTTGATCGAGCCGTCACCGGGAACTCCGCCGCGGACGAGGTACACCGCCGACTGATCGAACCGTTGCGCCTGACCGGCACCACGTTCCCGGTGCGCGGCGCGCCGATCCCCGGCCGGCACCTACGCGGCCACCTGACCAACCTGCCAGCGTCGTACGGCGTACCCGACGGCGTCCTCGACTTCACCGACCTCAGCCCGTCGATCGGTTGGACCGCCGGCGGCATGCTCTCCACCGTCGCCGACCTGGCCCGCTTTCACCAGGCACTACTGACCGGGCGGTTGCTGAGCCCGGAGCTCGGGCGGGCGATGGTCGCGGAGGCGGAGCCGCACGGGTATGGGCTGGGCCTCGCCCGCATCATCCGGCCCGGAATCGTGGGATGGGGCCACGACGGACGGTTTCCCGGCTACCTGAGCATCGTCGTGACGAGCGACGACGGCGCACGGCAGGCGGTGGTTGCGCTGAACACCGACCGGGTGCTGAGCCCCGAGGCCGAGGCGGCGACCGGCGAGGTGCTGCGGGCCGCCTTCAGTGCGCGTTCCGTAGGCGCACCACGCTGCCCGATGCCGCCGAGCACGTCGACGAGCGGGCAGCACCCCGACGCCGAGCCCCTCCCCTTCGTAGTCGAGCGTGCGCCTACCACATGATCGCGCTGATGACAGCCGTCGCGACGACCCCGAACAGCAACGGGATCAGACAGCCGACGACCGCGGTTCCACGCACCCTCGTCCTCGCGAACAGCGTCGCTCTGCGCGATCGACGCGCTTTATCCGCGACTCGCATCCCCGGCACGGCAGAACCGCCCTGTCGGTCCAGTTGCTCGTCCACCAGCGCGGCGAGGTCCTCGATCCACTCCCAGAATGCGGGATCCGTGTTCGGTAGCGCCCGACGCGCGATGAAGAAGACGCAGCCGTCGACGATCTCGACGTCGCAGTTGCCCGCGAGATCGACGAGCGCCTCCTGCACTGCGGGGGTGAGCAGTCTCCGGACGGCGTCGTCATCCTGCGGTGCGCAGAGCACCTGGAAATGCACGTCGAACGAGCCGCCTATCACCAGCGGCCGGTGCGATGGCGGTACCTTCCATGCGCACGACGGGAGATCTCGCGCGGCGGTCACCAGCGTCATCGGCGGCAACGCCGTCCGCACGGTGAACATGGCGTAGCAGGCCGTATGCGGCATGCGCGTCCGCCCCGTCCATGTGTCATAGGCGTAGTTCGCGACCTCGAACGGACGATGCGCAGTCGCGGTCACCAGATCGCCCGCGACACGCGACGATCCGACGCGGAACAAAGCCGCCGGCCGGACCGGGTTTTTCTCGATGGCGGTGTAGGACATCCCGTTCGCCTCGGTGAAGCGCCTCAGCCGGTACCAGCCGACCTCCGAGGCCCGACGCCCCCGGACGGCACCCCGGATCTTCATCACGGCGAGCGGAACCACCATGAGACCCGCGATCACCACCGTCGTGGCATCGGCGCCGGGCGCCCCGAACATGAGTTGCACAATTAGCACGTACAGGGCGGCCAACACCCCCGCACCGACCACAAGTACGGCGGCCTGGAACACGATCCGACTCCCGGCTGCGGCCTCACCGAAACGTCCGCCTTCGCGACGTATCAGTTCGCGGCCCTCCGCACGGGCGAGCGCAGGATCGACGGGGACGCGAAGCGCGGCGTCATCGAAGCGCGACGTCATCAGACCACCTCCGCACGGGTCCACGGCAAGATCCGTCCAGCTGCGTCAGCGTTCCGGCTGCCATGGCCTCTTTCGTCAGCGGCATCGGCACGGTGACCTGCCGCCCCACCTGCTTGAAACCGCCGATCCACGCGTCCGGCTTCGACTCCGCCATGATGGGACACGAGTTGAGCATCCCAGTCGGTGCTAACCGTTTGGTAAGCCATGTGACTCCTATCCCTTGAGGCATGAGCGCTTCCAGCATGCCGGTACGGCGCTAGAACCAGCGCACATGGTGGACTCGTCGGACTCGGCCACCATGTCGATGCCGGAACCATCCGCTAAGTCCTCGGCCGCACCGGACCCGGGCCAGCGCCACACGGTCGCCACCCGCCGGGTCCATTCAGCGTTCCAGAATGTGGACACCGACAGTGACAGGCCGCACCATGATCAAAATTCAGCGAGGCCCCGCCTGGCTGGCGGTGCCAGTCGTTGAGCGCGGGCAGGAGGTCGGCGGACTATTGCCGTTCGACCGGTCGAACCGCGCCCCACGGCGGCGGCCGAACTCCCTCTCCCCCCGGAAGCGCCTACCCGTTGCCGTTCAACTGCGCGTCGACCAGGGTGCGCCTCGTCGACGGGCACGCCGGTGAGGGTGGAGATCTTCCCGATCGTCGGGGTGGCGACGAGCCCGGCCGGGGTCGAGCAGGCCGACGTGCGGGTGCGCCTGGACCGGGTGGGAGTCGAGCATCCGGGCGCGGTGCGGAAAGCCGGGCGGGTTCGGGCAGCAGGTCCAGCGCGGCAGCCACCGTCCGACCAGCCGCCGGTGCGTCGTGGAAGCCTCGGGTAGCCACCGAGAAAATCTGGTCTCCGGCGACTAGACATTATCGGCGGGGCTGGGTAGTGTTGCCTCCGTTGACGACAGAGATCGGTAAGAACGCCGACGGAACAGCCGAGCGTCAAGCAGAGCCCGGAACCCTTCGTGGCTCGCTCGGCTACTGCGGTGGAACCGCATCACCGCCGATGCAAGGCAAGCGCACGTGAAGACCTTGACGTAATTCCAGGTCAGGGCAGCCGCAGGCAGGGCCGATGCAGGTTCGGGGCTCCGCCTGATGCAGGAAAGATCCGCCGCACGTGTGCGGGGCCGTGAAGTTGCGTGGGGCTCCGACACCGGCGGGCAGCACCACTGGTAATGGAAGTAGAGGAAAGGGAGGGCTGGACGCCGTTGGATCGCCCGCCGTCAGGACGTAGTCCGAGTTCTGCGGTGGACACCGTAGTCCCACCGAATGTGAGGTGGTCTCCGGTCACGCTTATGCGATCCTCGCACCCCATGTCGCTGATAGCGGCACGGTGCGGAAACGAGAACCCGACGAACCTGTCGGTAGATGGTGTATTCAACCCGTAACCCCGGGCCCCGGCGCTTCCTGCGCCGGGGCCCTCGTCATGGAGAGGTACGTATGGCCCAACCCGACGACATGCTCAACGACGACGACTACCCCGCCTACACCATGGGCCGCGCCGCAGAGATCGTGGGCGCCTCGCAGGACTTCCTGCGCCGCCTCGACGAGGCGAAACTCATCACCCCGTTCCGCTCCGCCGGCGGACACCGCCGCTACTCCCGCTACCAACTACGCCTGGCCGCACGGGCCCGGGAGATGGTCGACCACGGCACCGCCCTCGAAGCCGCCTGCCGGATCATCATCCTCGAAGACCAACTCGAAGAAGCCCTCCAGCACAACCGGAACCTCCAGCGCCGCCAGCAAGCCGACGCCGCCTGACCCACGCCTCACGGTCCTTCTCCACCCTTGAGAGGGACCGTTTGTCGTACCCGGATCCCCCCGCCGGCCCGCAAAGAGGAGTTTCTTGACAGCCCATCGAGGCGGGCGCGCGACGCGGTGCTGACACAGCACACCCGTGGCCAGCGCACCGGACAACGCCGGCCGGGCCGATGAGCCGGCAGCGGGGTTCCGGGCACCGGGCTGATGCTGTGACAGGGACCACGCACCAGGGCGCTGGCCCGGACTGCCATATTCTGTGCTACCGTTGCCCAGTTGCAGTTTTGATTTCCGTAGACGTTTTCAACGCCTGATGGGGTTATCTGAAACCCATACAGGCGTTTTTTCGTTTGTCGTGTCGGTTCCGGCGCGGGTGATCAACGCGGCGGCGTAAGGGTCCGCGCAGTGCGGTCTCTAACAGCCTGCGAAGGAGCAGACATGGCTACAGGTACCGTGAAGTGGTTCAACGGCGACAAGGGCTTCGGTTTCATCGCCCAGGACGGCGGCGGCGCTGACGTCTTCGCCCACTTCTCCGGGATCTCGGCGAGCGGTTTCCGCAGCCTCGATGAGAACCAGCGGGTGGAGTTCGACATCACCCAGGGCCAGAGGGGCCTGCAGGCGGAGAACATTCGCTCGCTCTGATCCGCAACTTCGCGAACGGCGGCCCGACTGGTTCAGCGGGCCGCCGTTCGGCGTTCCCCTACGCTACCGGGACCTGCGCACCTCGCCTCCAGCGAGCGCGGTGGGGACGCCTGCCAGAAGGGTGAAGGTGCGGCGTTGCTGACGAGTGGCAGCGGGTCCGCCTCAGGTGAGGCGGCCGAGCAGGCCGGCGATGCGGCCCCGGCGGATGATGGCTTCCGCCGGGGCGGGTTTCGTCCGGGGTGCGGGCCACGACCCTCTGCTCGGTCTGATTGAGACTGTGATGCCCGCGCTTGCCCAGTGGGGCAGCCCGACGGCCGGAGCTCGCTGCGGAAGCCGCAGCCCGGGTCAGAACGGCTGGGTGCCGCCGCTGGCGCGAAGTTCACCCTCGCTCTTCACATCGAAGATGTAGGCCATACCGTCCGAACCCTCGCAACGGATCGACGAGCCCTGTCGGTTGGTGAGGCCACCCTCGCATTGAAGGGTCACATCCTTACCGAGGTCGCGCTTGACCGCGGCGACCCCGTCCTTCTGTAGCTGCTCGTTGGACCAGTTGCCTTCGTGTCCGCCACCACAGCCGGCAAGAACGAGGGCCATGCTGACGGCAAGGATCACGCGGGATGTTCTCATAACAGCTCCTTTGGACGGGGGTGGCTGACCTTACCTGCCAGGTCCGACATGACCGTGCGCCTCGAACCCCGCATCAGGACAACCCACGACCAGACACCACTGCCACTTATGTCAACACCGGCTCAACCTTTTCAGGCGGAGCCGACAAAATTGCCGACGGTGGACCGGTGACGACCGCAGCCGGGGTTGCTCTGATTGTTCTTGCACCTGCAATCGTCTTCCTCTTCTGGCGGTCGTACCACAGGGCATGGGCGCGCGAGTACCCAGGTTGCACTGCTTCGAAGCCGGCCCGTTCTCGTCGGACACGGACAGCCGCAGCAGCCATACGCGTGGAACGAAGCGGATGTGCGGAAGCGGTGGGCGAATCGCTATTTGCGCTCCGCAAGGTAAGCCGCCTGCGAGAGTGGCTGAGTTGGCGGCACGGTTTCGTAGCCGACCGGCTCCCGACAAGGTGGGTGCGGACGCCGCCGCGGCGTCTAGTTTATTTGACCCAGGGATCGTCGAAGCGCCGGGCCCGTCCAACGGGGTTCTGTTGCATTGCCGGATCGGTGGGCACGCCGAGCCGCGGCGGCGTTCCGACGTGTCGAGACGAGTACGTCGATGATCTGGCCATGCTGGTCGGCGGCTCGGTGTGGTCCTGCGCGTTCAGCCCGAACGGCACGCTGCTCGCCACCGCCGGGAACGACCTGGTCATCCGGCTGTGGGATCCGGGCACCGGCCGGCTGCACGGCACCCTGGCCGCGCACACCCGGCGGGTATGGTCGGTGGCGTTCAGCCCGGACAGCAGCATGCTCGCCAGCGCCGGTGACGACGGCACCGTCCGGCTGTGGACGTCGCGGACCCGGAACACGCGCAGCTGCGCGCCACCCTGATCGGCCTTCCAGACGGCTGGGCCGCGGTCAGCCCGGACGGCCGGTACAAACTGGACATTGATCCGGGCAGCCAGTTCTGGCACGTCATCGGCACCTGCCGGTTCGAGGTGGGAGAATTGGACCCGTACCTGATGCAGGTGCGCCGGCTCTCGGTGGACGCCCCGTTCTGATCGCTGGCCGGGGCCGCAGTGGTGTCGGGCGCGGCGAGTCGGCCGGCGGCCTCGGCGGAGCGGATCCATGCCCTCACCGTCGCCGACAATTACACCTACCAGGTGGTCGTCGGCGATGCGCCGGTGCTGTGCTTGGTGTGGCCGGGGGCGGCTCACCGCGGGCTGGGCGGCGATGGGCAAGTGCCCCCGGCGTAGGCGAAGAGGGAATCGGTCGCACTTGCCCGGATCGATCTGTGCCGGAACATCGAGTCGGTGTCGACGATCGGGGCCGAGGCCAGTGGGTCCGGGCGCACCGGGCAGGCGTCGATGCGGTCGAGCAGCCACACCCGTTGCCCGCTCGGGCCGGTGCCGGGGCTGAAGGACAGGCTCAGGGCGGTGGTGCCGATGTACCGCGGCACCGGCACCTCCTCCGGTGTCCGGGTCAGGCAGGACGGGGTCGTCTCGACCACCCGGACGTCGATCACCGTGGCGCCGCCCGGCGCGCCGCTCACCCGCACCGTCGAGCGTTGCGGGCGCACCTCGATGTGCTGCGGGTCGTCCCAGAAGCCCGCCGGTGGCCCGGAGACGTCCGGGGCGGGCGTGGGCGGGCCGGTCGGCAGCACCGCCCGGCAGGACCGAACGGCCCGGTTCGCCGCACGGAGGGCGGCGGCGTGGTCGTCGTCGCGGTGCAGCGCGCCGAGGTACGGCCCGACATCCCCGCCGGGAACCTGGGCGCCGAGCAGGATGAACAGCCGGTCCAGGTAGGCGTCGACCAACGCCGGGCCCGGGCGGACCTCGTCGGCCGGTATCGAGAGCAGGTGCCGCAGCCCCACCGGGCAACGGCTGGCGAAGGTCGGCATGTTAATCACTATTGCCGCGGCGGAGATCGGGTCGTTGCACGCCCGTTCGAACAGGGCCCGCTCGTCCTGACGCTGCTGCTGCTCCAGCGAGTCGGTCCGCCGCTCGATGTACCAGGTGGCCGTCGAGGCCAGGACGAGGAGGGCTGCGGTGAGCATGGCGGCGACCGGCCGGGCGGGCCGGCCGCCCGGCCGGTCGCCGCGGGGACCGGGCGGGGCGTCGGCGGTGCGGCCTGCGTCATCCATGCCCCGGTACCCCCTTGCCACCGCGTCCAGAGTAGCCGGGCATCAACACGACCGGTCACGCCCAGCAGCATCGAGGCCGGGACGACCAGGAGAAGCTCGGCCGGTGACCCGGTGCGGAATCGCGCCCGGATCATCGCCGCGGACGGTGAGTACCAGGCCGCCGCGAAGCTCGCCCAGTCCGCCGCCACCATGGACGCCGATCCCGCCGCCCTGCAACTGCGGCTGCTGCAGATGGTGGTGGAGGTCGCCGCGGAGAAGAACAGCGCCCTCGTCATGCCGTTCCCCGTCGAACTGCTCCGGTTCCTCGACCGCGCGACGCCCACGCCGTGCGCCCCGGCACCAGTCGTCGCGACCCGGCCCAGGGCACCGGAGACAGCGACGATGCCGGACGTCCGCCGGATCCTCCCCGAATCCGAGCCCACGACGGCCGCAGTACCGGTCGGCTGACCGGCTGGAACGGCCGCTCGGTCCGGTGCCCGCGTCGGTCACCGGACCGCGGTCCAACGGCAGACGGTCACTCGGTGACGGGTGGGACCGACGTCCCGAGCATCGCGGGCGGTTCACCGCCGAGCGCGGCGGTCAGTTCGCGGCCCAGGAACTCGTCGTACTCGGCGCCGAGGGTCGACGTGCGGCCATGGATCTCGCGAAACCGATCCGCCGCCCGACGTTCGGCGATCGCGATCACCCACGCGAGGCCATCGTCCTGACCGGCAGCGGACCTCGGCGCGAGCTGCCACACCTCGACGAACACCGCCCGGGTCACGGCGACGGCGAGCGACGGGCTGCCCACCCTCTCACACACCTGGATGAAGACAGCGCGGACGAGACGACGGTAGAGGCGACCGAAGGCGGCCCGGTCACGGTCGGCGATCCGCTTGACGAGATCATTTACAGACTCTGGGCCCGGAACGACGTAGATAGCTGAAACAGGCATCTGACGGCTCCTGGTGGTGTGCCTGTGGCTGAGGCACCACCAGGGACCAGGGTGGCCGTTACGCCCTCACCCTACGCCATTGCCCCGGTCATTCCCTGCGGCAACGGCGACGGATACCGGCGCCCTGCAGTACCTCCTCGCCTGGCACCGCGACGCCCACGGCGAGAACTGCGACTGCGTACGGCGGGCGAACCGACTGTCTGCGGCATACTCACCACGCTCGCTCGGGATCTGTGACGCGGATCAGGCCGGGCCGTCCCCGAGCAGCGGTGGCACCACCATCGCCGCGAGCAGGTCGGTCACCGGCACGGTGGCGAACCCGACCCGGGCGTCGCTTGCCCCGTACGGCAGCCACAGCTCGCCGGCGTGGACGAGCCCGCCGCAGGAGTAGACGACGTTGGGCACGTACCCGTCCCGGTCGGCCTCCTCGGGTGACAGGAGCGCGCCGGGGAGCCGCGCGACGACCCGGTCGGGTCGGTGCAGGTCGAGCAGGAGCGCGCCGATGGCGTACCGGCGCATCGGGCCGACCCCGTGGGTGAGCACGAGCCAGCCGGCGTCGGTTTCGATGGGGGATCCGCAGTTGCCGACCTGGATCAGTTCCCAGCTGTCGCGGGGAACGTGCAGCGGCACCGGATCCTGCCACCGGTTCTCGCCGTCCAGGCAGGTCAGACCGATGGTCTCACCGTCGGTGCGGCACAGCGCCAGGTGCCGGCCGCCGATGGTACGGGGAAAGAGCGCCACGCCCTTGTTGCGAGCGCCCGGCCCGCGCATCGGGGTCGTCTCGAAGCGGCGCAGGTCGCTGCTGGCCAGCGCGCGGGTGGCAATGCGCCGTCCGTCGTAGGCGGTGTAGGTGGCCCGGTACACGGGTCCGGTCTCGTCGGTGAACCTGACGAAGCGGGCGTCCTCCAAGCCGTTGCTCTCCGCCGGAACGGCCGGCCAGAGTACCCGTTGGTGCAGGGCGGTGTCGGCGGGGAAGGTGGTGGCGTAGCTGGCGGTGTTGGTGCGGCGCAGCTGTTCGAGGGTGCGCGGCCCGGTGCTGCGGGAGAGCAGGTCCGGTGGCAGGCCGCCGAGCACCCGTTCGAAGGTGGCCTCGTCGTACCGGTCGGGCAGGGCGTCCAGCACGGTGGCGGTGACCTCGTTGTCGCACTCCTCCTCGATCAGCCCGGCGACGAGCAGGTCCCGGCGATGCCGTACGCCCATCCGCCGCCCGATGACCAGGGGACCGGACCGGTCGGCGACGCTGAGCCGTCGGCCGGGACCGAGGACCGCGGTGGCGAACCCGATCGACGACAGGTGGCCCTCGCCGATCTGACGCAGGCTCACCGCGACCCGCAACTGCCGGGCGTCCAGCCCGCTCTGGTCGGGGTGGGCCACCATCGACGGGTTGCACAGCGCGGCGGACTCGACCGCGTACTCGTGGCTGAAGTACGCGCCGACCAGCAGACGGCTGGTCGGGGAGAGGTCCCGGGCCCGGGCGGCGCGGTGCCGGACCAGGTCGTAGTGGTGATGGAACGTGCCAGCCAGGTCGCGGTGCCGGGTGCCGAAGCGGTGGAAGGTGTCCCGCAGCAGCCGGCCGGTCTCCTCGTCGTCGAGCTGCGCGACCCGGTCGATCAGCACCCGGGCGCGGCTACGCACCAGGGCGGCGTCCTCCCCTGGGACGAAGAGCTTGACGACGACCCGGCGCGGGTCGGGGGTGAGGACGAGGTCCTGCCGGACGGCCGACGTCCCGGTCACGACCACCGCCGGGCGTGCTGAAGGGTGGCGATCAGGGCGAGGGTGGATTCGGCGCCCTGGTTGAGGTTGGGTCCGTGCGCGGTCAGCCCGTCGTAGCCGCCCCCGGTCGCCGGATCCCACATCGGCGTGCCGACGTCGTTGTCGCCGAGGAACCACCCGACCGCCTGCCGCACCCCGTCATCCCAGCCGGGGTCGCCGGTGACCGTGACGGCCGTGGCGCAGGCGTCGGCGAAGGCAGCGGCCTCGATCGGCTGCTGGTCGTGCCGGAGCCGGGCCGCGCCGCGTCGCCACCCGGCGGCGGCCACCACCGACAGCCGCCCGTCGCGGAGCTGGACGTCGCGCAGCCAGGCCAGCATCCGCAGCCCGTGGTCGAGCGGCGGGCCGCCGTGGCGCAGCTGGCTGGCGGCGATCAACACCTCGGCGAGGGCCGCGCTGGCGTACGCCAACTCGGGTTGCGGCCAGGGCCATTCCGGGTCCGGACCGGGGGCGCCGACCGCGCTGGCCGCGTCCGCCAGCAGCGCCGCCGCGGCAGCGTGGGCCGGGTGGCGGCGCAGCACCTCGGCGGCGCCGAGCCCGGCGAAGGCCATCGCGTGCGGGGCCCTGGAACGCCGGGTGGCGCCCCGGCTGAAGGCGACCAGCGCCTCCTCCCGGATCCAGCCGGCCGGGCTGTGCGCGGCGGCGGTGCCCAGCCCCCACAACGCCCGGCCCCACCAGTCGCCGAGCCCGGGCCCGTCGGTCCAGCGCCGGTCGTAGCCGAGGCGGTTGTGGAACGCGCCACCGGCGTCCTGCGCGTGGGTCAGGAAGGTGAGGTAGCGCTCGGCGAGCCGGAGCACCTCCTCGGTCGGCTCCGGCTGGCGGCTGGTGACGACCAGGCCACGGGCCACGTCGTCGGTGCAGTAGCCGTGCTCGCGGCGGACGATGGCGTGGCGGGCGTGCTCGAACAGACCGGTGTCGTCGCTCAACCGGGTCAGGTGCGCGAAGCTCGGCCGGGGTGCCGCCGAGATACGGCCGCCGGCCGGCTTGGTGGGGTGGCCGGTGGTCGCGGTCACGCCGACACCGCGCTGACCGCGGGCGGGCGGGCGGCGGTGAGCCGCTCGGCGAGGGTGCCGTAACGGGTCGCCACCGCCGGCCAGCGCAGGTCTGCGGCCAGCGGCCGGATGCGGCCGGCCAGCCGGGCTGCCAGGCCCGGTTCGGTCAGGATCCGCCGGATCGCCGCGGCCAGCGCCGCCGGGTCCTGATGGGGTACGACCAGACCCGGCCCGCCGGCGAGCAGCTCGACGGCGTGCGGGAACGCCGTGGCCACGACGGGCACCCCGGCGGCCACCGCCTCGATGAGCACCCCGGAGGTGACCTGTTCGCGGGAGTCGTAGGGCAGCACTACCACGTCGGCGGAGCGGATCAACCGGCCGAGGGCGAGCTGGTCGTGGTAGGCGTCCTGGTAGTCCACGGCGTGCGCGACGCCGAGCTGGGCGCCGAGCCGGTGCAGTCCCGCCCGGTACGCCTCCCCCTGGTGCTCGATCACCTTCGGATGGGTGCGCCCCGCGACGGTGTAGGTGGGTGTGGAGTCGAGGTCCTGCAGCCGCGCGAGGGCCCGCAGCGACCACTCGATGCCCTTGCCGGGGCCGAGCAGCCCCCAGGTCAGCAGGTGCGGCCGGGCCCGGCGGTCGGCGGGTGCACCGACGATCTCGGCGGCGCCGTGCGGGATGACGGTGACCTTGCCCGGGGGCACGGTGTAGCTGACGAGCAGCCGTGCGCGGGCGGTGTCGGTCATCGTGACGACCGCCCCGGCTGCGGCGACGATCTGTTCCAGCAAGGACTTCTGCCAGGCGGAGGGCCGGCGGAGCACGGTGTGCAGGACCACGATGCTCGGCACGGTGAGGCAGCGCAGCAGCGGCAGGATGTCCTCGCCGTCGGTGCCCGGGTAGATGCCGTACTCGTGCTGGATGACGGCCACGTCGAAGGCGTTCAGGGCGGCGGCGGCGTCCCGCCAGCCGGCCGGATTGCTGGTCGACCAGGTGTGCACGACACTGGGCCCGGCCCGCTGGTCGTCACTGCGGTCGGTGACCCGCACGATGCCGGCGTGGGTGCCGTCGGCGGTCAGGTGGGCCGCGAGGGCGGAGTTGAAGGTGGCCAGTCCACACCGGGTCGGCGGGTGGGTGCTGAGGAATCCGTAGCTGGGCATGGGTGTCGGGCCTTCCGGTTGTCGGCCGCCGGCTTACGGTGGCGGCCTCACGCGGTGACGGCGCACGTCGGCCAGCGTGTGTGGCCGACGGAACGGATTCATGGGCGGCATACGCCCGGGGCGTGTGTGGTCGGGAACCGACGGTCGCTCGGTCGGTTCAGGGCTGCTGCCGACGGATGAGCTTGTCGTAGACAGCCAGGTAGTCGGTGACCATCCGGTCCGCGCCGAAGCGCTGGCGGGCCCGCTCCCGGCAGTTCGCCCGGTCGAGGGCGGCGACCCGGGTGACGGCGTCGACGGCCTGGTCGACGGTGGTGACGAGATGTCCCGTCACGCCTTCGTCGACGATCTCCGGCATGGACCCCCGCTTGTACGCGACGACCGGCGTGCCGCAGGCCATCGACTCGACCACGGACAGTCCGAACGGCTCGTCGAAGGCGATCGGGTGCAGCAGGGCGGTGCTCGAGCCCAGGACCCCCGCACGTCGGCGGGGGCCGACCGAGCCGAGGAAGACGACTTGGTCCCCGTCGATGTGCGGGGCCACCTGCTCGGCGAAGTACCGTTCGTCCTGCACGATGCCGCAGATGGTCAGCGGGCGGCCGGCGCGGCGGGCGATCTCGATGGCGGTGTGGATGCCCTTGTCGGGGTGGATCCGGCCGAGAACGGCCAGTCCGGGGCCGGCGTCGCGGGTGAACGGCAGCCCGGTGAGGTCGACACCGTGGTGCACCGTGGCGACGTAGTCGAGCTCCGCGCTCCGGTCGGCGTCGGAGATCGACACGTAGGACGAGCGGGCCCTGCCGTACGCGGGGAGGATGCCCGAGCCGGAGAAGCCGTGGACGGTGGTGAGCAGCGGAGCTCGGCAGTGTTCGGCGAAGGCCAGCGGCAGCCAGTCGAGGTGGTTGTGCACCAGATCGAACTGCCCGGAGCGGGCCATCGCGTGGGAGACGTGCATCGCCTCCCACACCCGGCCGTCCAGGCCCGGATCGTCGGCGTACCCCCGGGGGCACACGCCGTCAAGGGTGGCCGAGGTGACGGAGTCCAGCGTCGCGAAGAGGGTCACGTCCACGCCACGGTTGACCAGCCCTTCGGCGAGCAGACCGGTGACCTGCTCCCAGGGGCCGTAGTGGTGTGGGGGTGTCCGCCAGGCGACCGGTCCGAGCAGCGCCACCCTCACGGGGACTGCGCGCCGGCGAGGTCCGCCGGGTCGAGACGCAGGGTGGCGAGCAACCCGACGTGCTTACCGGGGTCGACCCGCTCCGGCAGTTCCCGCTCGACCCAGTCGGCCCTGGCCTGCTGGCCGCGCTCGCGCAGCGTGCTGACGATCCGGTGCCTGGCGATCCTCATCGTGTGCTCCCTCGTGAAGCCGTTCGGGGTGGTCATGGTCACCGGTTAGCGGTGTGGACGCGCTGGTCAAGACGGAGCCGGCCGGGCGGGAGCCGCAGTGCGCGGAGATCGTCGAGTTTGCGACAACCCTGGGCTACGTCGGCCCTTCCCGCCGTGCGGGGCGTCAGTGCGGTGCCCCCGGGACGGGTCGGCGGTGAGCGAACACCGTGCTCAGCACCAGGGGCAGGAGAAGGACGGTCACCAGGAGGAACACCCGCATGCGCAGCGCGCGGCCGTTGACGGCCCGCCGGAGCCGTACCCCGAATGTCGAGGGCCGGACTTCCCGCCGGCGAGCGGAGCGGACCCGGTCGCGGCGATCGGACGAACGGCCATGACTTCCTCTCCTGGTGATCTCAACGGTCCGGCCCGGGATTGCCCAGCGGTCCGGGACGACGACCGGTCATCGGAGCATCCCGGCTCTGAGCTGCGCCAGGGAGCGCTTCAGCAGCCGGGAGACGTACATCTGTGACAGCCCCACCCGGGTGGCGATCTGCGCCTGGGTCAGGTCGCCGTAGAACCGCATGGCCAGGATCTGACGCTCGCGCGGGGGAAGAGCCGCGAGGACCAGCCGGAGTGTCAGATGGTCGTCCACGGCTTCGTATCCCGGATCGACGGCGCCGATGAGCGCGATGCGCTCGATGCCGTCGGTCCGGGGCTGAAGCTCGTTCAGCGACGGCAACCGGTAGACCTCGGCGGCGGCGAGGGCGGCAATGAGCTGGGTGACGGTCACCTCCAGGTGGTCGGCGAGCTCTCCGTCAGTCGGTTGGCGACCCCGTTGCTGCCCGAGTTCGCCTCTGGCGACGGGCACCCGGGCAGTCAGTTCCTGGGCCGCACGGGGCACCCGGATCGCCCAGGCCGTATCGCGGAAGTGCCGCCGGATGGCCCCGAGGATGCTCGGGACGGCGTAGCTGGCGAACGCTGCCCCCCGCTCGGTGTCGTAGCCGTCGACGGCCTTGATCAGGGCGAGCGCGCCGACCTGCGCGAGGTCCTCGTAAGGCTCGCCGCGGCCGGCGTAGCGGCGGGCCAGTCGACCGGCCATCGGCAGATTGGCCTCGATGATCCGGGTTCGCAGCCGCGCACGGTCGGGGTCGTCGCGGGTCAGAGACGCACGTCGTCGCAACAGTTGTTCGCTGGTCGCGGTCGGAGTCGGCGGAGGGGATACGGCCGTCGCTGTCGCAATGGGGGTGACCATTGTTCGATGCCCCTAACGGGCTGGTGGCGGCAAGACTGGCGGCCACCGGGGACCCGGGCGACACGACCACCGTACGCCTTCATCTCCCCGATCGACACCCCCGGCAGCCGCGTGCCCGGAAGCTCGCTGCGCCGTCAGCCCGGCCGGTTCACGGCCGGTTTCGGCGCGAGCTGCTCGGAGCCGTCGACGATCGCCTGGGACAGGTCGGACAGCCGCAGGTTGCGGCTGCGGGCGCCGTCGCGCAGCAGCGCGAACGCTTCGCCCACATCCACCTGGAGGCGTTCGGCCAGGACCCCCTTGGCCTGCTCGATCAGGACTCGGCTGTTCAGCGCGGTCTGCAGCTGTTCGGTGAGGATGTCGCGCCGGTGGATGGCGCGCTGTTGCAGCAGTCCGATGGTGGCGACGTCGGCGAGTGCCTGACCGATGCGGAGCTTGCCCGTGTCGAGGGCCCCGGCCGGACGTCGAAGAGGTTCAGCGCGCCGATGACCTCGGAGCGCAGCCGCATGGGCAGGGCGTGCACCGCGGCGAAGCCGACCTCGGCCGCGGCGGCGGTGAACCTCGGCCAACGATCGGCGGTAGGCAGGTTGGTCACCGACACCGGTTGGCCGGTACGGAAGCAGTCGAGGCAGGGTCCCTGGTCGGTCTGGAGCTGGAACAGCTCCAGCAGTCGGGTGCGTTCGGAGGAGGCTGCGACCACCTGCAGCGTGTCCCGCTGGTCGGTCAGGAGCAGACCGGCCGCCGACACACCCAGCAACTCGACACACCTCTCGGTCAGCACGTGCAGGAACTCGATCACGTCGAAGTCGTCGACGAGAGTGTCGGCCATCTCGACGAATACGTCGGCTAGCTGGGTCTCGGCCATGTCAGTCACCTTGTCATTCAGGGTTCCGCCGGTCGCCCGACGGGGTGGTCCGCAACTCGCAGCCCTCGCATCGACCTTCTCGTTCACCCCTCTCGGCCACCAGGCGTCCCCGCCGGTTCGAGAGACGCAAGCGCCGGGCGACGATGTCAGCTGCCACATCCGGGAGGCGCCGGTCCTGGGAGTACGCGTAGGCGCGTAACCGGGTGAACGCCACCGCCGTCGGTCACCCCCCACTGGACCGTGATCATGTCGGGTGCCTGATGCACCTCGGGGTGCTGCAAGCCGGTCCTCTCGAGCCGCTGATCGTCCCGGTCCACCCCGCGCGGCGCGCCGCGTCGTCCAGCAGCACCGCGGAGGCCGTATCCGCCAGGACCAGTGCGTCGGCCAGTTGCTCCGCCCCGAGGTCACCGGCGCGGGCCCGGTACAGGTCCAGGACACCCACACGGATCCCGCCGATCCGTAGTGGCAACGCGAACACCGCTCGGACCCCGGCGAGCACCGCGGCCGGCGCGAACACCGGCCAGCGGTGCTGGCACTCCGATGCCGTCAGATCGGCCACCAGGGTAGCCATGAGAAACGGGCCACATGGACGGTCGCTATCGTGGCGTGCACCGTCGGCCTCATCGTCTGCTTTCTCACGAGTCAAGGCCTGGAGCGGGCCGACCGGTGGGCAAGCGTGGGATCAAACCTTGTCACCATCGTAACAATCTTGTCCGTGGCGAGCGCAGCCCTGTGGCGCAGCCACTGCACACACGCAGAGCAACTGGCTCCGGCATCAGTCTTGGAGAAGTCCGTACTCCACCTTCACGCAAACCTGCAGGTCGCCATCAACGCCCACACCCGCCTCGTCGTCGCACTCGGCGACCCCCAACCCGGCAACCGCAACGACACCATCGTCCACCGCACCTCTGGAATCGACCAGAAACTGGCCGGAAGGCCAGTCATGGCCGACGGCGCCTACCGCGGCAACCCCGAGGTGATCATCCCGTAGCGCAAGCCCGCCGACGGCAGCGACTTACCCGAGTGGAACGTGGGCCTGAACAAGCAGCACCGCACCGTCCGGACGTAGGTCGAACACGCCCTGGCCCGCATGAAGTGCTTCAAGATCCTGCGCGACTACCGCCGAGCCGCCCACACAGTGGCCGACACCGCATCCGGCATCGCCCACCTTCACAACATCATCCTCGCGGGAGGACACCAGCACCGTTACAGGGCAACGCCTCCACCGAGTTACGAGACATCCTGTGAGACCTAATATCCCGGAGCTCAGCCGCCACGGTGGTGACGGTCAGGGGCCCAACAGCGGTAGCTCCTGTCGCTACAGGAGATTGGTGAGGGCGGGGCAGACCGCCGAGTTGCTCGCCGCCGGGCTGCTGGTCATCGGGGCCGACGGCGTCGGTAGACGACGACCGCGAGGGTGGCCGCGGTGCCGGCGGCGGCGAGAACCGGTAGCGGTTTCCCGCGTACCGAGCTGCCGATCTTCGTTGCCGCCGCGCGGGCGGTGGTGACCAGGGTCGACTCCGCTTTACCGGTGGTCTGCGCGCCGGCTTTCGCCGCGCCGCCTACCGCGGTGGTGGCCTTTTGGGCTTTCTGCGCGACGGGCTTGATGCGCTGGGAGGCCTTCTGGCTCACCGTGCGGGCCAGTTGGGTCGCTGTGGTCTTCGCCGACTGCCCGGCCTGGGTGAGGCGCTGCCGGAGTCCGCCGGCCGCGGTGGTTGCCTTGGCGCGCAAACGGGTCTTGACCTCGGTCTTGGTGGCCAGGGCGGCAACGGTCTCGCCGAGCTCCGCGCGGGTCTGTTGAATGTCCTGTCGGGTCTTGTCCAGGTCACCGCTCCCCGCCGTCATGGCTGCCTCCGACTCGCCGCGCCGCGTACCGTCTCGGCGTCCGCGCGCACGCTGTCCCGGGTCGCCGTCGGCATGGCGGGCATGGCCTTGGTCACCTGCTTCTTACCGCGCTGCCCCGCGATCGCGGCGGCGATGGCCAGACCTACGGTGACGATCAGGGCGGCCAGCACGTCGGGCATGACCGCTCCCAGCGCCAACACGAGCGTGGCGACGGCAGCACCGCCGGCGTAGAGACCGAGCATGGCGCCTCCGCCGAGCCACCCCGCGCCGACGCCCGCCCGTTTGCCCTTCGCGGTCATCTCCGCCCGTGCCATCGTCAACTCGTCGCGCACCAGCCGCGTGATCTGCTCCGTGGCGCGCTGCACCAGCTCAGCGACCGGCGTGTCAGCAGAAGCGGCGCCGGGACCGCTGCCGGGACGTTCGGCCATCAAAACCCTCATCTCTTTGATACCTGAAGCGCTCACGATGGCCGGCCGGCCGGTGGCACTGCCCAGAACCGACGGTGTCAGCCTCTGTTGGTCGCCGGCATGCCGACTGATCCCTGCGGGGGAGCGTCGATTCGTCCCCCGAGGGGCGGGACACTGGTCTCGCCCAGCGGCCCGGCGGCGTCCCCCATGAGGGGACCGTGGACATCTTCCGACCAGATGCCGTCGGCACGGTAGCGCCGGCGCAGGGTCAGCGTGCTCACTGCGCCGCTCAGCGCCCCAGCCGCAAAGGCAAGAACGAGCGCTTGCCGGACGGCAGAGTTTCTCCTACGTGCCATCACTGCTCCCTGAATCGAGCCTGCATGTGCTTATTGTCGGACCCGGTGGCCGGAACCCGGTGCTTAATCGGCGGACTTGCATGACGTGAGCGCGGCCCGCCTCTCGGCCGCCGGGTCCAGCTGTCGATTCAGTGACCAGGCCGGCGGGCCCCGCCTGGCCGGGCTGCGCTTCACGCTCCTGCTCGAAGAGCCACTGAAGATCGTGCTGCCGGCAGCCCATCCACTCGCCCAGCCCATAGGGCCCGTCGCGGTCACTGAGCTGCGGTCCGACGTCTGGGACCGCCTCAGCCGAGGGCACCGGTCGCCGCGCCACGGTCGTCGGAACCTGCCGTTCCCTCGGCGGCTACGAACCCGTCGAAATCCGGCCTGGTCCAGCCTGGCCGGGCCAGTTCCCCGACGTCCGAGCACCCACGGAGCACCCCGATCAGCCCAGCCAAGCCATCAGGGCGTTGCAACGGCGGGTCTTGATCTCGTTGCGATCCTCGCCCGGCGCGGTGGCCGGGCGCAGTGTGGGCTTCATCCCGGCCGCCGCGCTGTCACGGGCATTGCGTTGTGGGGCATCGAGGTGGAAGGTCCGCCGGACCTTGCGCTCGGCCGGCCGGTCACGGCCTTCTCAGTCAAGGCGCCGGACGTCGCTGCAGCAAACGTCACCGACGGCAACACTGCCACTCGCTGGGGCTCCGAGTACTCAGACCCGCAGTGGATCAGAGTGGACCTCGGCGGTGCCAAGTCGATCGGCCCGGTCCTGCTGCGCTGGGAGGCTTCCAGCGCCAAGGCGTTCACCATCGACGTGTCTGGCGATGACCAGAACTGGACTACGGTGCACAGCACGGCGAACAGCGCCGGCGGCGCACAACTCATCCCCATTGCCGCGAACGTGCGCTATGTCAGGGTGTGCGGCACCGTCCGGGCCAACCCCCGATACGGCTGTTCGCTGTGGTCTGTCGAGGTGTGTTCGGCCTGAGAACGAGCACTCGGCTACCGCCGCCGAAAAGATTTCCGTTCATGAAAGTTTCCTAACTATTGACTTGCGCAAGCACTCTTGGAGAGAGTGCCGTCTATGCTCACCCGTAGAGCCCTGCTTGCTCTGGCCGGTGCCGCCGGCGGCGCACTTGCCCTGCCCGTTCCCGCATTCGCCCTGGACGTGAGTCTGGCGGCGGACCCGGTCGCGGACGAGTATCACCGCCTGCTGCTCGTGCACACCCGGTGGGTGCAGCAGCAGTGGGACCCGGCGATCGGCGCGTACCGGGCCGCGGATTTCCGGTTCGCTGCCGTCCTCGGCAACGCAGTGCTGCTCACCACCGACGGCTACGACGCCGGTCTGGCCGGTGTCGACGCGGCCGTCCTGCGCGGACAAACGCTCGCCACGATCACCCGGTTCGCCGCGACGAACCGGCTCGCCGGTGGCACCGAGTGGGGCCGACGGCTGTTCTGGGACTCGACGTTCGAGTTGTACTTCGTGCTCGCCGCCCGGCTGCTGTGGGCGGAGCTAGACGCCGCCACCCGGTCGAACGTCGACGCGATCGCACGCGGGCAGGCCGCCTACGCGTACGGGCTGGGCACCGGCAACGACCCGCTCAGCGGCTCCTGGACCCCGAACGGCAGCGCCGGCGGGTACCGCGGCGACACCAAACTCGAGGAGATGGGCGTCTACGCGCAGGCCATCGCGCCCGGCCTGGCGTGGGCTCCGGCCGGTGACGCCGAGGCGAGCCGCTGGCAGGAGCGGTTCGTGTTCTGGGCGGCCAACGCCAGCGGGCTGCCCGCCGCCGACCGCGCCAACCCGGCCGTGATCGACGGCCGCCCGGTCAGCGCCTGGAACGTCGCGCACAACCTGCACGACACGTTCGTGGTGGAGAACCACGAGTCGGTGAACCCGCACTACCAGGCCGAACTGTGGCGCACCGCCGGGCGGGCCGCCGCGCACTTCCTCGCCGCCGGCCGGCCGTTGCCCCAGGTGCTGACCCGCCAGCCCAACGGGCGGGAACTGTGGGCAACCCTGCGGCTGCTGGCCAGCGACGCCGGCGAGCCGGTCATGCCGATGGTCGCCGACCGCTACCACCTGTACGGCCGTGATGTGCTACCTCTGGCGTTCCTCGCCCAGGTCCAGGGCGACCGGCACGCCGCCCGCGCCGAGGCGGACCTGGCGGCGCGGCTGATGCCCTACCTGCGGTACGCGCCGGAGAACCGGCTCACGAAGTTCAGCGGCGAGGAGAAGTACGAGCCGGAGGCCCGCGCCGAGCTTGCCATCGCGTTCCTGTTCCACCGCTGGCGGACAACGCCGGTACAGCCGGTGACCAGCGCCGAGTTCTTCACCGCCGCCGCCGGAACCCGGTTCTTCGGCACAGCCGTCGGCCTGACCGCGCATCAGAGCACCACCGGCTTTGCTGCCGCCGTCACCAAACCCGGTCAGGTCCGGTTCCTGTGGCAGCCCGGCCACGACAACTGGCTGATCGACACCCGGGCACCCGCATTCCTGCCCGCACAGACCGCGCCGCCGATGCGGCAGTGGACGGCCGCCTACACCGCCGCCCGCGACGGCGTCGACTCCACCGCCACCGTGCTGCAGACCGCCGCCGGGTGGGCCGGATACGCCACCCTCCCGACCGGCACCGTCGTCTACAGCGGCCCCGGCCCGTCGTCACTGACCCTGTTCAACCTGACCATGCCCGGCGTCCCCGGCCTCGACGGCTCCCGGACCTTCACCGGCCCGGCAGGCACCGTGACACCCCCTGCCGGGCTCGGTGACGGCGGCACCGACAGGATCACCTTCACCGCCCGCAGCGCCAGACACGTCCGGTTCCTCGGCCAGTCCGCGTCCGGGCAGTACGGCTACTCCCTGTTCGCCTTCGAGGCGTTCGACGCCACCGGCACCGACCGGGCTCGCGGCCGTACCGTCACCGCGTCGTCGGCCGACCCGGCCTATCCGGCCACGAACGCCGTCGACGGCAACGCCACCACTCGCTGGGCGGTCTCCCGCGAGGACCGCAGCCGCGCCGACAGCTGGCTCGCCGTCGACCTCGGCGCTACCGTCCAGCTCACCGGCGTCACTCTCACCTGGGAGGCCGCGTACGCCACCTCGTACCTCGTGCAGACCTCGACCAACGGCACCACCTGGACCACCGCGGTCGCCGCGCCCTCGACCGCGACACTGGGCGCCTGGGCCGGCATCGACGGCCGCGCCGGCCTTGTCACGCACGGCGCCACCGGCCCGATCACTGCGTCACCGACGCGGATCACCATCCCGCCCGCCACCCTCATCGAGGGCTACAGCGGTGCCGGAACGGACCTGGCCGCCGCGGCGGCCAGGCGGCTACCCACCGGCGGGCCGGCCACCCTGCGCGTCAGCGACGCCGACGGGTACCTCACCCTGCTCAACCTCTCCCCCACTGCCGTCAACGGCGCGGTCCTGACCCTGCCGCGCGGCGACCGGCTCTACCGCGGGGTGTCCGTTGTCCGCGCCGACGGCGGCCTGGACCTGACCGCTTCGGTACCCGCCGGCGGCGGCGCCGTACGGCCCGCCCGGTTCACCGTGACCGGCCGCGCACCGACCGGCGCCCGATTCTCGGTCGCCGACTCGCACAACGTCACGGTCACCGCACCGGCAGGCGCCGCCATCGACGTTCGCCTGACCGCCGGGTCCTGGTCGGCGCAGGCGCAGGTACCCGCAGGCGCGACCCGGAGTTTCACCAAGCCGGTCAACGGGCCGGTCACCCCCACCACCGACCTGGCTCGCGGCCGCACCACCTTCCCCACCTCGCCGCTACCCGCAGGCATGGGCGAACCGTCGCACGCCGTCGACGGCAACCCTGGTACCTCCTGGCGCCCCGGCCCGAACGGGCGGATGGTCGTGGATCTAGGCGCGTCACGCACCGTCGCGGCCGTGTCGCTGGCCTGGACCAGCGGCACCCGCCGTGCCGTGCGCGTCGAGACTTCGACCGACGGCGCCACCTACAGCATCTTCAGCGGGCCGTTGTCCGCGCGGTACATCGCGGTGGCTGTGCCCGGCTGGACCACCGGCGACGCGGAGATCGTCGAGTTGTCCGTCACCGCGTAGCCCGCGTCCCCCGAGCCTTCGTGACGGCATGAGCACCCGTCGCGCACGAAAGGAACCCTTGAGAAAGCGTCTCCTGGCGGCCGACGCGGCCACGAGCGTCGCCACGGCCGCCATGATCGCGGCCGTCGTCCCCGTGACCGACGCGCGCCCGCCGCTACACCACTTATGCCCGGTCAGGGCCGTTTAGTCAAGGCATTCCAGGGACTTGACGGGTCCGTGGCTAGGCGGCCACGTTGAGAAAGAACTTTTCGTGATCGCCACCCGGGGCGCCGAACTGGCAGTTGACTACCCCACCGCCACCGTTGGTGGAGGCCGTCACCCCGAAGCCGACCAGGCGCAGAAACGAATTCGGAAACAACGTCGACTCGAAGGAGAACGAGCCACCTGCCTGCGGGAGAAGCTTGAACGTCTCGTGGGTACCCACGTGGACCTGGCAGTTGACGGTCCCACCGCCCGGCCCCCCGGGGATCTGCGGCAACTCGGCGGCATCCATGCGCAGATACACGTTCGAAAAGGTCGCCGACGCGAAGGCGAACGAGCCGTCGGCCTGCGGGAGAACCTTGAAAACCTCGTAGGGTCCCGCGCCAAATTGGCAGTTGACGACCCCACTGCCAGACCCGTTCCAGGTCGTCACCCCGGTGCCGTCCATGCGCAGATACACGTTCGGAAAGGTCGTCGACAGGATCGTGATCGGTGTGTTTCCGAGCGCCGCGAGTTCCGCCACTGACAACGGCATGAGAGGTCCTCTCCTTCTTCGCGAATTTTTACTCACGATAGTCGGATCGTCACGGAGAGATGAACTCTGGCGTTTGGCGAAGGGCGAACGTAACGACGATGGTGGACGGATGTGACAATACCGAAATGCAACACCATGCCGGGATTCTCCGAGCGGCGAGGACTGGCGGTTCCGGTTGGCCAGAGCCGAGGGCGAGCGCGATCAGCGTCGCGTCTTTTCCACCAGTAGTTCTGGTCACGCCGTTTCCGCCGACTAATTAGTGCGGTTGGCGCTGACGCTCGACCGCTGTTGACCTGGGGGCGAGTCGATGCCGAGCAACGATCGGCTAGAATAAATGGCAAAACCGCTCGTCCCGGGAACCGGATAGGGCTAGCACTCTAGCAGGAGAACCGTTCTGACCTGCTGTGCCGGTGTGGTTTTGTCCGTCGACAGTGAGCAGCCACCGTCGAGCCTGAGGTTGTGTGGACCACACAGGATGCGGCGGTGGCTGCCGCCTACAGACTGATTACCTTCAGGAGTTCGGCCACAGCACGGCCCGCGAGTTTGATTCGCGGCGGGGAAGACCGAAATGTCCAAGAGCGATCCGCACTGGAGTCCAGAACCAACGGTTATAGCGCGCTGAAAATCACCTCTACTGTGGAGTGCCGCACTGGTGGTGCTGCATGATTGGGCCCGGTTGGGAGAAAGGCTGCAACCGGTCCGACATGTCGGCAGAATGAAGATGTTAGGCGCGGAAACGTGAGGAGAAACATGCCGGAGTACGAGAAGGCGATGCGGCCCGAGGACATCACCCGGCTCTTCGTCGAGCGATCCAACGCCGGTGACGCGGCCGGAGTCGCCGCGCTCTACGAGGAGGACGCCGTGATGGCCTATCCTCCCGGCGGTCGTACCGTGGGCCGGGAGGCGATCCGCGAGCTGTGGGAGAAGGTGCTGACCAACCGGCCCCACTTCGAGCCCGAGGAGCCGCTGCCGACGTTGGTCAGCGGGGACATCGCGCTCACCTCGACGCCGCCGAAGGACGGGGCCGGGGCCCGCGCCCAGGTCGTCCGGCGGCAACCGGACGGCAGCTGGCTGCGCCTGCTCGACCAGCCCGAGTTCGTCCAGCCGGGCACCTGACCGGGGGCGTCCGCAGCGGCGGGGGGGGGGGGGGGGGGGGGGGGGGGGGGGGGGGGGGCCCGGGCCCCCCCCCCCCCCCCCCCCCCCCCCCCCCCCCCCCCCCCCCCCCCCCCCCCCCCCCCCGGCGCCCCCCGCG